>NZ_JALXPE010000002.1 GCF_025143365.1 Microbacterium sp. p3-SID336
CTTCGCCAGCCGGTAGCGCAGCGACGCCAGCTCGGTGCGCAGCGCTGCGGGGACGCGGTCGCCGAAGGTGTCGTAGAACTCCTCGGTCAGGTCCGCCTCGGTCTTCCAGGCCTCCGGGTCGACGGAGAACAGCTCCTCCAGGTCGTCCGCCGGCACGTCGAGGCCCTCCAGGTTGAGGTCCTCCACGCGCGGGAGCCGCCCGATGGGGCTGTCCACCGCAGGGACCTCCCCCGCGATGCGGCGGATGATCCAGTCCACGACGCGCGAGTTGTCGCCGAAACCGGGCCACAGGAAGCGCCCGTCAGCCCCGCGGCGGAACCAGTTCACCTGGAAGATGCGCGGTGCACGGTCGAAGCGCAGACCGCGGCCGACCTTGAGCCAGTGACCGAAGTAGTCCGCCATGTTGTAGCCGCAGAACGGCAGCATCGCGAAGGGATCGCGGCGCAGCTCGCCGACCGTCCCCTCCGCCGCCGCCGTGCGCTCGGACGAGATGTTCGAGCCGAGGAACACGCCGTGCGTCCAGTCGGTGGCCTCGACCACGAGCGGCACGTTGCTGGCGCGACGACCGCCGAAGAGGATGACGTCGAGCGGCACGGCCTCCTCCCAGTCCTCGGAGATCTGCGGGCACTGCGCCGCCGACACCGTGAAGCGGGAGTTGGGGTGCGCCGCCGGGCGACCGGAGTCGGGCGTCCACTCGTTGCCCTCCCAGTCGATGAGCTGTGCGGGCGCCTCGTCGGTCAGGCCCTCCCACCACACGTCGCCGTCCGGGCGGAGGGCGACGTTGGTGAAGATCGTGTTGCCCCACAGCGTCTCGACCGCCGTGACGTTGGTCGACTCGCCGGTGCCGGGGGCGACGCCGAAGAAGCCCGCCTCGGGGTTGATGGCCCAGAGCCTGCCGTCCTCACCGGGACGGATCCACGCGATGTCGTCACCGAGCGTCTCGACCTTCCAGCCCGGGATCGTCGGTCGCAGCATCGCGAGGTTCGTCTTGCCGCAGGCCGAGGGGAACGCGGCCGCGACGTGGTAGGCCTTGCCCTGCGGGTCGATCACCCGGATCAGAAGCATGTGCTCGGCGAGCCAGCCCTCGTCGCGGGCGATCACCGAGGCGATGCGCAGCGCGAAGCACTTCTTCGCGAGGATGGCGTTGCCGCCGTAGCCGGAGCCGTAGGAGTACACCTCGAGCGTCTCCGGGAAGTGCACGATGTACTTCTCGTCGTTGCAGGGCCACTCCACGTCCGGCTCACCCGCGGCGAGCGGCGCGCCGACCGAGTGCACGGTCTTGACCCACGGGGCGCCCTCGGCGATCTGCCGCGTCACGGCGTCGCCGACCCGCGTCATGATGCCGATCGACGCGACGGCGTAGGCGCTGTCGGTGACCTGCACGCCGATGTGCGAGAGCGGACCGCCGACGCGGCCCATCGAGAACGGCACGACGTACATCGTGCGACCCCGCATGGAGCCCTCGAAGATGCCGTTCATGGTCTCGCGCATCTCGGCGGGATCCGCCCAGTTGTTCGTGGGACCTGCGTCCTCCTCGCGCTCGGAGGCGATGAACGTGCGCCCCTCGGTGCGGGCGACGTCACTGGGGTGCGAGCGGGCGAGGTACGAGCCGGGGCGCCATTCGGGGTTCAGCTTGATGAGCTTGCCCTCGTCGACCAGGCCGCGCAGCAGCCAGTCGTTCTCGGCACGCGAGCCGTCCACCCAGTGCACCGCGTCGGGCTGGGTGAGCGCGCGGATCTCCTCGACCCACGCCTTCAGTTCCGCCATCGCGGGAGTGTCATACGCGGGAGCAGTGCCGAACGTGCGCGTCGTACCGACGGGGGACGTGCGGGGGGTGATGACTTCGGCCATGGCCATGACTGCTCCTTAGAAGTGTGGGGCGTTGCCTCAATCCTCGCGCCGGTCGCGCACGACTTTCGGCCGAATAGAGCCGAAAGAATCTAGATTCTTTCGCTACACTCAAAACCATGGCGCCCTCAGGAATCCACCTCACGACCCTCGGCCACCGCATCCGCCACCACCGCCTGGAGAAGGGGTTCACGCTCGACGAGCTCGGCGCCGTCGTCGGAGTCGCCGGCTCGCAGCTCAGCCTGATCGAGAACGGCAAGCGCGAGCCCAAGCTGTCGCTGCTGCAGGCGATCGCCCAGGCCACCGGCACCGAGGTCACCGATCTCATCTCGGGCGAGCCGCCGAACCGCCGCGCCGCCCTCGAGATCGAGCTCGAGCGCGCCCAGGAGAGCCCCGTCTTCCGCCAGCTCGGCGTCGCCCCCGTGCGGGTGACCAAGGGCATGAGCGATGAGACCATCGAGTCGATCCTGGGCCTGCACCACGAGCTGCAGCGACGGGAGAAGGAGGCCATCGCCACCCCGGAGGAGGCCCGTCGCGCCAATACCGAGCTGCGCCTGCGGATGCGCGCGCAGAACAACTACCTGCCCGAGATCGAGAAGCTCGCCGAGAAGCAGCTGAAGGCCGCCGGTCACGTGCAGGGCGCCCTGACCCACCGCACGGTGAGCATCATGGCCGAGAAGCTCGGCTTCGAGCTCATTTACGTCAACGACCTCCCGCACTCCACGCGCTCGGTCACCGACCTGGAGAACGGCCGCATCTACCTGCCGCCCGCGTCCATCCCCGGCGGGCACGGCCTGCGGTCGATGGCGCTGCAGGCCATGGCGCACCGGCTGCTCGGGCACACCCCGCCCACCGACTACGCCGACTTCCTGCAGCAGCGCCTGGAGATCAACTACTTCGCCGCGTGCTGCCTGATGCCGGAGACCGCCGCGGTCGCGTTCCTACAGCAGGCCAAGAAGGACAGGAACCTCGCGGTCGAGGACTTCCGCGACGGCTTCGGCGTGACGCACGAGGCGGCCGGCATGCGCATGACCAACCTCCTCACGCAGCACCTGGGCATGTCCCTGCACTTCCTGCGGGTGGACTCCACCGGCGCCCTCACCCGCGTGTACGAGAACGACGGACTGCCGCTGCCCATGGACGTCACGGGGGCGGTCGAAGGGCAGCGGGTGTGCCGCCGCTTCCAGGCGCGCTCCGCGTTCACGCAGCAGAACCGCACGGTGGAGCACCACCAGTACACGGACACGCCCTCCGGCACGTTCTGGTGCTCGACCCAGACCGGCTCCTCGACCGAGGGCGAGTTCTCGGTCACGGTGGGCGTGCCGTTCGACGACGCCCGCTGGTGGCGCGGCCGCGAGACCACCGACCGCGCGGTGTCGACCTGCCCGGACGAGGCGTGCTGCCGCCGCCCCTCCCCCGAGCTCACGGAGCGCTGGGCCGGTCGCGCGTGGCCGAGCGCCCGCGTGCACACCCACATGTTCTCGCCGTTGCCCCGGGGCGCGTTCCCCGGTGTGGACGACAACGAGGTGTACAACTTCCTGGGCCGCCACGCCAGCGAGTGACCCGGCCGCGGGCTCGGTCGGACAGGCTCAGGCGATGAACGCGGCGAAGCGGGCGAGCGCCGCGGCCACCGCCTCCGGATCCTCCGGCTCCTCGAACAGCTCGGGCTCGGTGGTGTGCGCGGCGGCCGCGTGCGTCCAGCAGCCGATGACACGTCCTCGCTCCACGACGGTCGCGCGCACCATCCCGTTCTTCCCCGGGCCGACCGCGGCGAGGTGGGCGGGCGCGCACGCGACCGTGCGGTCGGCGTAGGAGATGTAGTACTCGTCGAAGGCGCCGAGCGCGTACACGGTCGGCGCCTTCGCGGCACGGCGGGGCCGCGAGGCCCCCGCGAACACCCCCTCCTCGATCTCGGTCACGCGTCCGGCCGCGCGCTGCAGCGCCTCGCGCGACTGCCCGAGCGTGAGCCCGGACCACCACGCGAAGTCGGCGACCCCGGCGGGCCCGTGCCCCTCGATGTACCGCACGAACAGCTCGGCCAGCGGGTCCTCCGGGCGCGTGTGCGCGCGGATGTGCTCCTCGACCAGCACGAACCGCTGCTCGCGAGTGATGCCGTCGCGCGCCGCGACCGGGCCCTGCACCACGACTCCGGCGATCGTGAGCTCGAACAGCAGGTGGATGCCGCGCTGCCCCGACGGGTCGATGCCGATGCCCTCCAGCACCGTGAACACCTCGCTGCGGGTGAGGCCGCCCTCCCGCAGCCGCGGGGTCAGCGCCACGACGGCCGCGGCGATCATGTCGTCGTCGATGCCCAGCTGACGCTGTCGCGAGGCCGCCTGCTGCCGCTGCCGGGCGGCCGTGACCTCCAGCACCCAGCCGAGGTCCTGCGCCGGCACCGTGTGCAGCGTGCCGCGCATGGTCCACGCGCGCACGAGCTCGCCCCTGTCGAACGCCGCGTCCACGTCGCGCAGCCGCACGTCTCCCCTGGTGCGCAGCGCGAGCGCCCAGCGGCCCGCGGTGAAGTCCTGGCTCTGCACGGCGAGCAGGTGCGCCGCAGCCGCTGTCACATCGCGTGCGGGCGCGGTCAGCCGGTGCGCGCGGAGGCGCTCGTCCCGCCATCGGGTGATCTGCATGCCCTCATCATGCCGGGCCCCACCCTCATTCGCCCCCCGCCGCCCGCGACGGCGGGCGAACGGGAAGCGGGCGCCGGGGCGCCTCAGGCCTGGAGCGTGACCGTGCGCCGCTCGGGGAGCACGACCGGGTGCGAGCCGGCCATGACCTCCAGCACGCGGATCACCTGGCACGAGTAGCCGAACTCGTTGTCGTACCAGACGTAGAGGATGACTGTGTTCTCGTCGGCGATGGTCGCCAGGCCGTCGACGATCCCAGCGCGGTGCGACCCGACGAAGTCCGTCGAGACGACCTCGGGGCTCTCCACATAGTCGATCTGCTGGCGCAGCTTGGAGTGCAGCGACACCCGGCGCAGGTAGTCGTTGACCTGCTCCTTCGTCGCGGGGCGCTCCAGCGTGAGGTGCAGCACCGCGAGCGACACGTCCGGCGTCGGCACCCGGATCGCACTGCCGGTGAGCCGACCCTCCAGCTGCGGCAGCGCCTTGGCGACGGCCTTGGCCGCGCCGGTCTCGGTGATGACCATGTTCAGCACGGCGGAGCGCCCACGGCGGTCGCCCTTGTGGAAGTTGTCGATCAGGTTCTGGTCGTTCGTGAACGAATGCACGGTCTCCACGTGCCCCTTCACGACGCCGTAGGCCTCGTCGATCGCGGCGAGCACAGGCGTGATCGCGTTGGTCGTGCAGGAGGCGGCCGACACGATGCGGTCCTCGGGGGTGACCGAGGAGTCGTTGATGCCGTGCACGATGTTCTTGAGCGCGCCCTTGCCCGGCGCCGTCAGCAGCACGCGCGCGACCCCGGTCGAGCGGAGGTGCTGCGACAGGCCGGCCTCGTCGCGCCAGCGGCCGGTGTTGTCCACGACGATCGCGTCGCGGATGCCGTAGGCCGTGTAGTCGATCGACGCGGGGTCGTCGGAGTAGATCACCTGGATGCGGGTGCCGTTCGCGATGATCTGCTCGGCCTCCTCGTCGACCGTGACGGAGCCTGCGAAGCGCCCGTGCACCGAGTCGCGCAGCAGGAGCGAGGCGCGCTTGACCAGGTCGTTCTCGGATCCACGGCGCACCACGATCGCACGCAGGCGCAGCCCGCTGCCGCCGCCCGTGTGGGCGATGAGGATGCGCGCCAGCAGGCGCCCGATGCGCCCGAAGCCGTAGAGCACGACGTCGGTGGGCTCCGCAGCGACCGCGCCGACCGCGGGGGCGAGCGCCTCGGCCAGGTACTCGTCGAGCGGGCGGCCGCTGGCGGCGTGCCCCTCCACGAGCCGTGCCACGTCGAGCGAGGAGGCGCCGGGAGCGAGTGCGTGGATGGCCTCCAGCACGGCGAGGCTGTCCTCGAGGGCGAGCCGTTCGTGGCCGAGCTGGGCCACGCGATCGTGCATCTCCACGAGACCGGTGGCCGAGAGGCCGAGCAGCCGGTGCCCGTGCAGCGAGGTGACCACGTCGCGGTCGCGCTTGAGTGCCCCGATGAGCGGGATCATCCGCTCCGCCAGCTCTTCGCTCGCCGTCCATTCGTCGCGGGGTGCCGCGGAATCGTTCATCTGCGTCCTTGCATGTGTGAGCGCGCGCCGAGGTCGCCGGCGCGCGCGAGGTTGCCGGGTGGATCGGGGGATGCCTCCAGCGTACAAGCCGCGCGGCGCCCCGCCGAATCGCCGGGTGCGCCGCCTCCCGCCGACGCGAGTTTTACGTCTACACTGGTGGAATAATGAGCACTGCACTCCCCGGCGACGACGCCGACCTCCTCCTCCGCGGCGGCCGCATCCACACCTTCGACGAGCACGACAGCGTCGCCACCGCGATCGCCGTGCGCGACGGCGTGGTCGTCGCGGTCGACGCCGACGCCGAAGCCCTGCCCGCCCGCGCCACCGTGGAGCTCGACGGCCGCACCGCGGTCCCCGGCATCAACGACGCGCACCTGCACGCCGCCTGGCTCGGCGCTCGCTGGCCGCACCTGTTCTTCTCGGACACCCCGCCGGAGCAGCAGCCCTCCGGGCGCCTCGTCGCCACCGCCGGCGAACGCCGGAGCACCCTCCGCCGCGCGTGGCGGCTGCTCGCCGAGCTCGGCATCACGAGCTACACCGAACCGGGCATCGGCCCCGGGGAGGACGCAGGCGAGACCGGATGCTTCGGCAGCGACATGCTCGACGCCTACGTGCAGCTGCACCGCGAGGGCGGACAGACCTCCCGCGTCACGCTGCTGCGCCTGTTCGGCACCATCGACGGCGAGAGCACGCTCGACGACTTCGCCGCCGGCATCCAGGTCCCGCCACCGGACACCGACCCGCGCTGGCTCGCGATCCCCGGGGTGAAGATCTTCGCGGACGGCATCCCGCCCCTCGCGACCGCGTGGACGGCGGAGCCCTACGCAGACGGGACCACGGGGCACCTGCTCACGCGTGGCGATGCCGATCCGCTCTCGGCCTTCCAGCGCATGGTCGAGCTCGCCGCGGCGCGAGGCCTTCAGATCGCGGTGCACGCCACGGGCGACCGCTCCATCGCCGAGTTCCTCGGGGTGCTGGAACGGCTGAACGACGCCCCACCGGCGCCCGGGCCGCACTACGTCGTGCACGGCGACCTCGCCACTCCTGCGCAGATCGCACGGATGCGCGCCGTCGGGGCGGGCTTCGCGGTACAGCCCCTGATCGCGACGCACACCCACTCCTGGGCGGAGGCGCAGCTGGGTGAGGCGCGCACGGCCGCCGCCTGGCCGCTCGCCGAGATGCTCGTCTCCGGAGTGCTCACCACGCTGACAAGCGACGCCCCCATCGCCACGCCCGACTGGCGCCCCAGCCTCGACGCGTCGCTGCAGCTCGTGACGGCAGCCGGAGCGCGCGACGACGTGCACACGCGCCGGCGACTCCTGCGGTCCATGACGACGGAGGCCGCCCGCCAGGACGGCGCCGCACGCTGGAAGGGCACGCTCGAGCCCGGCAGGGTCGCCGATCTCACGGTGCTCGACGAGGACCCGCTCGCCGCCGGCCGCGCGTTCGCGGACCTGACGGTGGAGCGCACGATCGTCGACGGCCGCACGGTCTACGCCCGCGACTGACCAGCGGATCCTGCCCGCTCTCGCCCGCACGGCGGTCCGCGGAGGATGCCGCGGTCCGCGGAGGATGCCGCGGGGCGTGCGCGAACCACGCCGCCCGCACGCGAAAACGGCGGGCGGCATGTTCACGCATGCCGCCCGCCTCTGATCCCCCTCGGACCAGTCTGTGACCGCGGTGCTACACCGCGGTGGCCACCAGCACCCGCGGGCTCCCGGGCAGAGCGACCGTGTCGCGCACCGACCAGCCGGCGTCGCTCAGCCAGCCGCGCACCTGCACCTCCGGGTACACCACGGTGCCGTCGATGACCAGGTACTCCCCCGCGTGCAGGGCGTCGAGCGCGCGCTGCTCGGCATCGTCGTCGAGGAAGAAGTCGAGCACGGTGAGCGTCGCGCCGTCGGCCGCCGCCGCACGCAGGTTGCGGAAGATCTGCGCGTTCTCCTCGGCGGAGAAGCGGTGGATCACGTGGTTCGCGAACACCGCGTCATACGCGCCCTCCGGGGTGGCGGTCGCCGTCTCGCCCACCTCGACGGACGCGCGGTCGGCGACCCCTGCCGCCTCGACGGCCTCGGCCACGCCGTCCTCGAAGCCGGGGGCGTAGACGAAGGTCGTGTGCAGCTGCGGGTTGCGGGCCATGACCGACAGCGCGAACTCGGCCGAGAGCCCGCCGAAGTCGAGCGCCCTGGTCGCGCCGGAGAGGTCGACGAGGCGGCCGAACTCCTGGGCGTGCAGGCGGTTGTAGGTCATGACGCCGGCCATGAACGTGCCCCAGCGCGCGTCGTCCATCTGCAGGTCGCCTGGCTCGGTCGTGTCGACCGTGTGCGCGAACTGCAGCCAGTGGGGGTAGCTGATCTCGTCGAGGAAGGTGAGGAAGGGCGCGAGGTCGATGACCGCGTCGCCCCCGGTCAGGTAGGCCGCGGCGTCGGCCTCGAGGGCGTAGCGGCCGTCGCTGCGGCTGAGCAGGCCCTTCGCCGCCATGGCATCGGCGAGCAGGCGGGCGATGCGCTCGCTCACTCCGCAGCGCTCCGCGATCGCCGCGGCGGTGTCCGCTCCGCTCGCGACGGCGGCGAACAGGCCGATCCTGCTGGCCTGGAACAGCTGCTTGGCGGCCATGTAGCCGGTGGCGATGTCGAGGATGCGCGCGGCGTCCGGCGTGGGGGTGTCGGTCATGAGGAGTGCCTTTCGATTGTCTACAGACGTGGGAAATAAAGAGCAGGGGAAGCCGGAGACTCGGCTCGGAGATCAGTCGGCGAGGAAGTCGCGCGCGGCCGTGCGGAACGCCGGATCGTGCAGCGCCGCGAGATGGTCACCGGGCACCCGGTGCACGCGGGCGTGGGGAAGGAGAGCGGCCAGGCCATCGATGCCCGCCGCCATCGCATCGTCCGCACCGCCGATGAGCAGCACCGGCTGCGACGGAACACCGGCCTCCGGGGCGAACGGCTCCGCGGCGAGCCCTTCGATCAGGTCCAGCAGCTCGACGGGACGATTGCCCGGCATCGCGGCCATCTGCACGATCATGCCCGTGAGCGGATCCGTCGGCGCGGGCCCACCGGCCACCGCCGCGCGCGCCGCGGTCAGATCCACCAGCGCGAAGGGCTCCCCCGCGCTGAGGCCGCCGAGCACCAGCCGCCGCACGGACACGCCCCGGTGCTGCGCCAGATCCCACGCGAGCCGCGCGCCGAGCGAGTAGCCGACCAGGTCGACCTCCTCGTCGCCGATCGTCGCCGCGAGCGCGTCGAGCACGGCCGCGGTCGGCGCGGTGCCGAGCGCGGGGCTGTCGCCGTGCGCCGGCAGGTCGAGCACCAGGCGCGGACGCCCGTCGAGCGCGGTCGCCCATTCGGCATCCGGCCAGTCCTGCACACCGCTCGAGGCGAGCCCGTGCAGGAAGACGACGGGACGACCGCTGCCGGGCGTGCGCGTGAGGGACAGGGGGCTGTTCATGATGCGTCGTCCTCTCCGGACCGACGCACCGCGATCAGCGGAGTCGCGCCAGGAACCGGTCGATGAAGCTCTGATAGTCGGCGAGGCGGTCGCCGTCCGGGTACATGAGGTTGATGACCGTGGCGCCGACCGCCGCCGAGATGAACTCGTCGGCCAGCGGGCCGTAGTCCTGATCGCGGATCGATCCCTCGTCGCGTGCCGCCGTCATCCGCTCGATGAGAGAGGCCCGCCACGACGCGAGGTGCCCGCGGTACAGCTCCGCGAGGGACTCGTTCGCCATCGCGTACTCCCACAGCGCCAGCAGCACCCGCCCCGCGGCGATCTGCTCCCGGTCGCGGGGAATGGTCGCCTGCAGGAAGCCCCGCAGGGCGTCGTCCGCCGCGACCGGCTCCGCACCCGCCGCCTGCACGCCCTCGGACATCTGCTGCAGGATCGTCTCGAACGTCGCCGCGACGATGCTCTCCTTGCCGGGGAAGTAGTGCTTCAGAGCCCCGTTCGCGAAGCCGGCCTCCGCCGCGATGCTGCGCATCGTCGCGGCCTCGAAGCCGCCCTTCAGGATGATGCTCTTGGCCACCTCGACGATGTCCCGTCGACGCTGGTCGTGGTCGATGATCTTCGGCATGGCGTCCTTCCGGCCGAGTCCGGGGTGTGGCGAGTTCCGGCCTGGAGCTACCGTACCGCCGCATCGGGCACCTCCCGCAGAGCGAGCCATTGCCGCCGTCGTTCCCGCTGCGCGACGGGGTCGGCCACGGGCGAGGCGAGCCGCAGCCGCTCGGAGTAGGGGTGCCGGGGCTCACGCGTGACCTGCTCCCCCTCGCCGACCTCCACGAGCTCGCCGCGGTACATCACGGCCACGCGGTGGCAGACGCGTCGCACCACGCCCAGGTCGTGCGACACGAACAGGTATGCCACTCCGGTGTCGCGCTGCAGCTCGATGAACAGGTCGAGGATGGTCGCCTGCGTGGTGAGGTCGAGCGCGCTCACGGGCTCGTCGCACACGATGAGCCGGGGGCCGCGGACGAGGGCGCGGGCGATGGCGACGCGCTGGCGCTGCCCGCCGGAGAACTCGCTCGGGTAGCGGTCCATGCTGGTGGACGGCAGCCGCACGCGGTCGAGCATGTCGCGCACCTTCGCGTCGGCCGCCTTCGCGCCGATCCCGGCGGTCAGCAGCGGCTCCGCGAGGATGTCGCCGATCGTCATCGCCGGATTCAGCGATCCGTACGGGTCCTGGAACACGACCTGCACGTCGTCGGCGAGGGCGCGGCGGGCACGACGGCCGAGCCCGCTGATCTCGCGGCCGTCGAAGCGGATGCCGCCTCCCGTGACGGGCGCGAGCCCGAGGATGGCCTTGCCGAGCGTCGACTTGCCCGAGCCGGACTCGCCGACCAGGCCCAGGCACTCTCCCGGCGCGATGTCGAGCGAGACGCCGTGCAGCGCGCGGAACGCGTGCCGTCCGCGGCCGTACTCGACCACCAGGTCCTGCACCTCGAGCAGCGGGCTGCTCTGCTGCGCTGCGGTCATGCGGGCACCTCCGTGCGGTGGCGGTCGAGTTCGGCGCGCCCCTCGGCGTCGTCGAGCGAGGCGGCGATCAGCTCCCGCGTGTACTCCTGGGTCGGTGCCGCGAACAGATCGTCGACCGGCCCCGACTCGACGATGTCGCCTCCGCGCATCACGATCACGCGGTCGCAGATGTCGGCCACGACCCCGAAGTTGTGGGTCACGATGAGCAGCGCCATGCCGTATTCGGCCTGCAGCTCGCGGAGGAGCTCCAGGACCTCCGCCTGCACGGTCACGTCGAGCGCCGTGGTGGGCTCGTCGGCGACCAGCAGCGAGGGGCGTCCGGCGATGGCGCCCGCGATGAGGACGCGCTGCGCCATGCCGCCGGACACCTGGTGCGGGTAGCTGCGCATGACCCGGTCGGGGTCGGTCAGCCCCACACGCCGCAGCATGTCGCGGGCGCGCTGCCTGGCGGCCGTCTTGCTGAGGCCGTGCGTCCGGCGCAGCGGCTCGACGAGCTGGTGCCCGATCGTGTACGACGGGTCGAGGTTGCTCATCGGCTCCTGCGGGACGTAGCCGATCGTGCGACCGAGCAGAGCCTGCCGCTGCCGCGGGGTGGCCGTGGTCACGTCGGTGCCGCCCACCCAGATGGCGTCGGCGGTCGCGCGGCCGGTCGACGGCAGCAGGTCGAGCACCGAGAACACGGTCTGCGACTTGCCGGAGCCGGACTCGCCGACGATGCCGACGACCTCGCCGGGCGCCACGTCGAGGGTGACGCCGTGCACGACCTCGGTCTCCCCCGTGGGGGTGGCGTGCACGACCCGGAGGTTCTCGACCCGGAGCGCGGAGGCCGCGGCCTCGTGACGCGTCGAACCGGAAGCGGCGGAGGTCCCGGTGGCGGATGCGGTCGCGCCGGTCGATCCCGGGGCTCCCGCGGCGGGGGGCGCGGATGCGGTCAGGCCGGACGCGGCCGGGGCTGCCGTGGCGGTGAGGGCGGACGCGTCCAGGGCCACCGAGGCGGCGGACGGAGTCGACCCGACCGATGCGGCGCGACGGGACGCGCGGCTGCGGCGGCGGGAGGCCCGCGGAGTGCGGACCTGCACGAGCTCGGCGAGCGTGGAGCCCATGATGGCGAGCACCGCGATCGTCAGCCCGAGGGCCGCGGAGGGCCACAGCAGCATGAGCGGGTAGGTGAGCATGAGGCGGAAGCCCTCGAGCATCATGGCGCCCCAGCTCGGCACGTTCGAGTCGCCGATGCCGAGGAACTGGAGCCCCGCCTGCATGCCCATGGCGATGCCCGCGGTGAGGGCGGTCTGGATGATGACCGGCGGGTACACGGCCTTGATCACGTGGCGGAAGATGATGCGTCCGTCCGAGAGTCCGGAGACGCGGGCCGCGTCGATGTACGGCTCGCTGCGCACCGCGAGGGTCTGCGAGCGGGCGATGCGGAAGTACCCCGGCACCATGAACACGCCGACCGTGGCCATCAGCAGCTCGAAGTTGTTGCGGCTGCCGGCGGCGACCACGAGCAGGATGATCATGCCGGGGATGGACTGCAGCGCGTCGCTGATCCAGGTCGCGACGCGGTCGAACACCCCGCCGAAGTAACCGGCGGCGACACCGGCCGGGACGCCGATCACGAGCGCGGTGACGATCGTGATGAGCGCGCCCCACAGCGTGGTGCGGGTGCCGTAGATGAGGCGGCTGAGGATGTCGCGGCCGGTCGAGTCGCCGCCGAGGAGGTGCTCGGGCGACGGCGGCGCCTTGGCGGCCGCGAGATCGACGAGGTTCGGGTCCATCGGCGCGAGCAGCGGCGCGAACACGCCGACCAGCACGATGAGCACGAAGATCGCGAGCGGGATGATGCCGCCCGGGTGGCGCAGGAAGCGTCGGAACAGGCTCGACCGGCGCTTCTGCGCGGCGCGGTCGAAGGCGACGCGGATGTCTGTCGTGGTCATGCGACGCGCACCTTCGGGTTGATCCAGCCGAGCACGAGGTCGAGCAGGAGGTTGATGAGGACGACGAAGACGATGGAGATCACGGTGATGCCGAGGAGCATCGGGATGTCGCCGTTCTGCGAGGACTGGTTGGTGAGCTGGCCGAGGCCGGGAAGGCTGAAGATCTGCTCCACCACGATCGCGCCGGAGAGCAGGCCCACGAACATCAGCGCGATCACGGTGAGCGCGGCCGGCGAGGCGTTGCGGAGGATGTGCAGGTTGACCCTGGCAGGCGACAGGCCGCGGCTGCGGAGCGTGCGCACCCAGTCCTGCCTGCTCTGCGCGATCACGGCGTTGCGCAGCTGCTCGGACACCGCGACGATGCCGCCGAGCGCGAGCGAGATGGCGGGCAGCGTGATCGAGCGCAGCCAGCCCTCCACGGACTGGGTGGGCGGCACGTACCCGACCGCGGGGAACCACTTGAGCTGCACGGCGAGCCACATCACGAGCACGAGGCTCACCCAGAAGCCGGGGAGCGCGAACAGCACCACGGAGACGCCCTTGATGATGCGGTCGAACCAGGTGCCCGGCCGCAGGCCCGTGATCATGCCGAAGGCGATGCCGATCACGGCGGTGATGAGCGTCGCGAACGTGACGACCGACAGCGTGACGGGGACCTTGATCGCCAGCTGCGCCCCCACGGGCTGGAAGTTGCGCCAGGACTCGCCGAAGTCGAGCAGCACGGCGTGGGAGAACCAGTCCCAGAACTGCACGATGAGGGGGCGGTCGAGGCCGATCTTCTCGGCCAGGGCCTCCTGCTGCGCGGGGCTCGCGGTGGTGCCGAGCAGGGAGGCGGTCGGGTCGCTGATCGCGAGGTGCGCCAGGAAGAAGGTGCCGATCGAGACCGCGACGAGCAGCAGGATGCCGGACAGCACCCGCTTCGCCGTGAACAGGAGCATGGGGGCCTCTCGGGAGTGAGGGTCGGAGGGGGAGGGTGCCGGGGCGGCCGATGCGGGCGGCCGCCCCGACGGGCGTCAGCCCTTGGTGATGTACCGCAGGGTCGGGAACATCATGCCCACGACCGGCTGCAGCTGGATGCCGGAGGCGGTGTAGTAGATGTTGTTCGCCTGGTACCAGACAGACCACCAGGCCTGGTCGACGAGGGCCTCGTTGAGCTCCTTGACGGCCGCGGTCTGCGCGTCGCCGCGCTCGGTCTGCACCTTCTCCACGAGCGGAGCGATGACCTCGTTCTGCGCGTAGTCGGGCTCCGGGTTGAACCACTGCACGCTGGTGACCTGCCGGGCCACCGTGGCCACGTCGTTGCCGTCCATCGCCAGGAACGAGATGAACATCGGGTAGTTCGGCGCGTTCAGCTGGTAGTCCGGCATCTGCATGTTGTCCCAGGTGACCGTGACGCCGAGCTCGTTGAGGGCCTGCTCCGCCGAGGGCTTCCACATCTCGAAGATGGGCGACATCGGCATGGAGATCGAGAAGCCGTCGGGGTAGCCAGCGTCGGCCAGCAGTTCCTTGGCCTTGTCCATGTTGAACGCGTAGGTCTCGTTCAGAGCGGGGTCGTTGATGGTGCCGCCGTCCGGGAACACCTGGTTGGTGGCGACACCCGCACCGCTGCCGACCGCGGCGAGGATCGCGGCGCCGTCGAACGCGTAGTTCAGCGCCTGACGGACCTCGAGCTTGCCGAGCGGCTCGCTCTTCGCACCGGTGTGGTCGGTGATGACGAGTCCTGCCCAGCCGGACACGCGCTGCGCGGTGTTCCAGCCCTGCTGCTCGGCCTGCTCCAGGTTGGCGACGTCACCGTACTGGACGTTGATCTGTCCGCTGAGCATCGCGTTGTGGCGGGCGGTCGCGTCGGTGATCGGGTAGATGGCGAGCTCGGAGAACGGGTACGTCTCGGCGTCCCAGTGGTCCTCGGCCCTGGTGAAGTGGTACTCGGCGCCGGGAACGCTGGTGGCGCTGTCGAGCACGTAGGGGCCGGAGCCGATCGGCTCGCTGCCGAGCGTGCCCGCCTCGATCGAGGCCGGAGACGCGATGTAACTGCGCCCGAGACCCATGAAGTAGAGGATCGTGTCGTCGCGCTGCGTGAGGACGATGCGCACGGTGTCGTCGTCCACCTTCTCGAACGCGGACACGTTGACGTAGGCCTCGCCCGAGCGGGCGCCGGCCTTGAGGTACTCGAGGCTCGCGATCACCGCGTCGACGTCGACCGGGCTGCCGTCGCTGAACACGGCGTCGGTGCGGATGTCGAGGTCGATGCTGAGGTCGTCCTCGGCGACGGTCCACTCGGTGGCGAGCGAGGGGATCGGGTCGCCCTCGGCGTCGAGGGCGATCAGGGCGTCGTACACCGCGGACAGGTACGGGCCGTCGAAGCCGATGTCGGCGAGTGACGGGTCCCACGACGTGACGTCGAGGAAGTTGCCGATGTTGAGCGCGTCGGGGCCTTCGGCGCCGCCGCCCTCGGAGGGCGTGGGCGTTCCGCCGCCGCTGCAGCTGGTGAGCGCGAGGGTCGCGGCCACGGCTGCTGCGGCGAGCGCGAGGGGCATTCGTTTCATGGTTCCTTCTCTCGGGTGCAGGGGTGGTGAAGAAGGTTCGAAGAGCCGCTGACCGGAGACCGGATCCGACGCCACTTCGATGTGTCGTGCTGGTTAGTCTACATGCGTGGAAAAAGAGCGCAAGCACGTTCTTCGCGAGCGCTCTCCCCGGTGATGTCCGAGCGCGCATCCGGCTTGACCGAGCGCGCAGACACCGGCGGATCCACCCGCGTCACCACACGCCGTCCGGGCGCACGTCGCGGTCGACCCAGCACTCCGCGAGGGCAGCGCGCACCTCGGCACCGTGGTCGCGGGCGAGCGCGAGGGCCGCGTGGTTCTGCTCCAGCTGCGACAGGCGCGAGGCGCCGAAGAGCACGTTCGCGGTGGCGGGATTCGCCAAGCAGAAGGCGATGCCCAAGGCGGCCGGCGTCACGCCGAACTCCCCCGCCACTCGGGCGACCTCGGGGTACACGGCGGCGATCGCGTCGCGGATGCCGCCCACGTCGGCCCCGATCTTGCGCTGCGGCACCCGGCCCGTGGCGAGGATGCCGCCCTCGAACACGTCCGACGCCTGCAGGGTGAGGGTGCCGTCGGCGAACAGTGGCCCGTAGGCCTCACCCTCGGCCATGGCCCGGCGTGCGATGCCGTACTTCAGCTGCGCGAAGCCCGGACCCACCAGTCCGCGGGCTTCGGCCTCCGCGAGCGCGGCGTGCGTATCGGCGATGCGCCAGTTGTTGATGCCCCAGGAGCCGACGAGGCCCTCGTCGATCAAGGCATTCACGTCGTGCACGAGCCGCGGCAGATCGGGGGCGGCGAGGTAGTCGCCGACCACGAGGGTGTCGAAGCGGTCGAGTCCCGCCCGCTCCAGCGACTCGACGAGCTGCGCACGGAAGCCCTGGTTCGGCCAGTCCCACAGCCAGAGCTTCCCGCACAGCACGATGTCGTCGCGGGCGACCCCGCTCTCCCGCAGCGCCCGCCCGAACAGGATGTCAGTGGTCGAGTTCTCGGCGTGCGGGCCCATGTTGTAGTACGCGACATCGAAGAACCCGGCGTCGAGCTCGACCGCGCGGCGGATCAGCGCGACCGCCTCCTCGCGCTCCATGCGGTCCCACGTGTTCCACGAGCCGAGCGCGAGCGGTGGCACGGGCGCACCGCTCGGCACGAGGGGGACGCGGGGGTGGGTGGGTGCGGACATGAACGCTCCTTCGCGTGCGTCGTCTCGTCGTGCGCGCGGTGCTCAGCGACCGGGACGGACAGGGTTGTGTTTTTCTATGGTTGTAGAATATAACGGACACATCCCGTCAGAGCATCCGTCAGTGAGGACGAACATGACCGCATCCCCGCGCCGCATCCTGGTCACCGGAGGAGCCTCCGGGCTCGGCCGCGGCATCGCCACCGCCTTCCGCGACGCCGGGGACGAGGTGTTCCTGGGCGATGTGAACGCCGACGCCGCACAGGCCGTCGCGGCCGAGATCGGGGCGACCGCCCTCGCGCTCGACATCGGCGATGAAGCCTCCGTCCGCGAGGCCGCCGACCGGATCGCCGGCGAGGGCGGGCTCGACGTGCTCGTCAACAACGCGGGCGTCGTCGCCGGCGGCGGCACGCTCCAGGAGGTCCCGGTCGACGCGGTCGACGCCGCCCTGCGGGTGAACGTGCGCGGCACCTTCCTGATGCTCCGCGTCTTCGGCGCGCTGCTCGCCGAGGCCGGCCGCGGCAGCATCGTCAACGTCTCTTCCATCGGCGCGCGGCAGCCCACGCCGGGGCTCGGCCACTACGAGGCCACCAAGGCGGCGGTCGACGCCCTCACCCGCACCGCCGCGATCGAACTCGCCGGCTTCGGGGTGCGGGTCAACGCGGTCGCGCCGGGACCCGTGCTCACGCCGCTCACCGCCGACTTCGCCTCGAATCCCGACGCGCGCGCCGCCTGGGAGTCGCGGATCCCGCTCGGCACCATCGCCGAGGTCGACCAGGTGACGCCGCTCGTGCTGTTCCTCGCCAGCGACGCCGCCAGCCACATCACCGGCGTCTCCGTCCCCGTCGACGGCGGACAGCTCCTCGTCTGACCCACGGCCACCGCCACCGCCACCGCCATCGCCACCGCCACCGCCACCGCCACCGCCACCGCACAGGAGACCCGCATGTCCCTCACCGCTCCCCCGGCTCCGCCCGTCACCGCCCTGCCCACGTCGACGCGGGCTGCCGTGCTCACCGCGCACGGCGAGCCGCTGACCCTGCAGGATCTCCCCCTGCCGGCCGAGATCGAGCCCGGCGCGGCCCTCGTGCGCATCGCCTGCACCACTCTGTGCGGCACGGACATCGAGATCTGGGAGGGCCGGATGACCTTCCCCGGCATGCTGCCCATGGTGCTGGGCCACGAGATGGTCGGCGAGATCGTCGCGACCGGGCCGGACACGCGCGACGCCCTCGGCCGTCCGCTCTCCCCCGGCGACCGCATCGGCTGGTCGGAGTCGACCTGCGGCGAATGCCACGGCTGCGTCGTGCTGCGCGAGCCCGTCGCCTGCTCCCGCCGGGGCTACGGGTTCCTGCAGCGCTCCGACGTGCCCCCGTTCGCGACCGCGGGACTGTCCGAGTACGCCTATGTCACCCCGGGCGCCGCCAAGCTCCTGCTGCCCGCCGCGGTGAAGGACACCTGGGCGTCGATGGCCGGCTGCGCCGCCAAGACCGTGCTCCGCGCGTTCGAGCGCGCCGGCCGCATCCGCCCCGGCTCCCGCGTCGTGGTGCAGGGCTCGGGCGCGCTCGGGATCTTCGCCACGGCCGTCGCGACCATCGCGGGCGCCGGACAGGTCATCACCGTGGGGGCGCCCGCCGCGCGCCTGGAGCTGGCTGCGCGCTTCGGCGCCGACGCCGTCGTCGACTTCCGCGACGGCCCTGTCGTGGAGCAGGTCCTCGACCTGACCGGAGGACTCGGGGCCGACCACGTGTTCGACTTCGCGGGCGCTCCCAGCGTCGGCCCCGACGCGGTCGGCATGGCCGCTCAGCGCGGCACGATCGCGATCGTCGGCTCGACCGGACCCGCCGGGGACGGCTTCCCGCTCAGCACGATCATGGGCAAGGAGCTGACCGTGGTCGGCTCCCTCAACGGCGACATCTCCGACTACGCCCGCGCGATCGACTTCTTCACCGCCTTCGCCGACCGCTTCCCGTGGGACGACCTCTTCAGCGCCCCCGTCGGCCTCGCCGAGGCGTCCGCCAAGATCGCGCACATGCATCACCTCGATGAGGTCAAGGCCGTCATCGACCCGAGCCTCTGAGGAGCAGATCATGACCACCACCCCTCTCCCCCTCCGCGAGATCGGCCGCAGCGGCCTGCACGCCTCCCTGTTCTCGCTCGGCTCGTGGCACACCTACGACCGGATGGACTTCGCCGACGCCGTGACCATGCTCCGCGAGGCCACCGAACGCGGCGTGAACCTGTTCGACGTCGGCGTGTACTCCGCGCCCGGCGCCCCTCCCGTCTTCACCGACGTGATCTTCTCGGCCATGGTGCGCGCCGCCGGCCTGCGCCGCGACGAGTGGCTGCTGTCGTCGAAGCTGTGGCTGGAGGCATTCGGCGCCGACGGGTTCCGCCCGCAGCTCGAGAACGCACTGATGCGGGTGGGCGTCGAGCACGCGGATCTCGTGATCCTCGGCGACCTGCGCCGCGACGACCTCGACCTGCGCGACCTCGTGCTCGACCTCGCACGACTCGCCGATGCGGGACTCATCCGTGCCTGGGGCGTGAACAACTGGTCGGCCTCGAGCATTCAGCGGCTGATCGATCTCGCCGCGGCGGAAGGTGTGGCCGGCCCGCAGATCGCGCAGCTGAAGTACAGCGTCGCCCGGCGCTCGATCCCCGACGGGGAGCCGTTCGCGCGGCTGTGGGAGCAGGGCCTCACGCTGCAGGCGTCGGACTGTCTGGAGGGCGGTGTCCTCGCCGGCACCGTCAACGGCGACCGCCAGATCGGCCGCGATCCCGGAGACATCCGCGAGCGGATCATCGCGGACGTGCCCGCGTTCACCGCGCTCGCGGAGTCGCTCGAGACGACCCCCGCACAGCTCGGCATCGCGTTCACGCTCACCCACCCCGCCCTCACCACGACGCTGTTCGGCGCGTCCCGCATCGCCCAGCTGCACGCCAATCTCGACGCGGCAGCGCTCGTGGATCGCATCGGCGCGGCGGAGCTCCGCCGTCTCGTGGAGCCGTTCTGGGCCGACCGCGGCGTGGTCGATCCCGAGGGCCCCTGACCCCGCTCCGTCACCCGCACCCGTAGCCCCCATGATCCAGGAGACCCGATGACCGCCACCGCCGCCGGCCGCCCCACCCTCACGCCCGTGCCCTTCGATCCCGAGGTGCAGGCCGTGCTCGACGAGATCGCGAAGAACCCGCAGCCCGCCCTGACCCGTGCCACGCTGCCGCGGGTCGGCGTCGACCGGATGTTCCCCGACAACGACGCCGTCATCGCCGGCCGGGCCGTCACGTGGGAGGACCGCGTCATCCCCGGCCCCGACGGCGCGCCGGACATCGAGGTGACCGTGTTCCGCCCGGCGGGCAGCGAGGGCGCCGTGCTGCCCGGATTCGTCAACATCCACGGCGGCGGCATGATCGTCGGCCATCGCTCCTGGGAGACCGGCCGCGTGGTCGACATCGTCGCGGAGCACGGCGTCGTCGCCGTGAACGTGGAATACCGTCTCGCGCCGGAGGACCCCTACCCCGCGGGCGTCGAGGACTGCTACGCGGCGTTCGTCTGGACGCATGCGCACGCCGCCGAGCTCGGGATCGACCCCGACCGCATCGTCGTCGGCGGCGGCAGCGCGGGCGGCGGGCTCACGGCTGCGGTCGCCCTGATGGCGCGCGACCGTCGAGGCCCCGCGATGGCGGGGCAGCTGCTGCTGTGCCCCATGATCGACAACACCAACACCTCCGCGGCCAGCCGCCAGTACGACGGCATCGGCACCTGGCAGCGGGACATGAACCTGCTCGCCTGGTCGTGCGTGCTCGGCGACGACCTCGCGTTCAGCGTCGAGGCCCCCGCCTATGCCGCCCCGAGCAGGGCCACGGACCTGTCCGGCCTCCCGCCCGCGTACATCGAGGTGGGCGAGGCCGAGATGTTCCGCGACGAGGACACCGCCTACGCCCTCGGCATCTGGGCGACCGGCGGTCAGGCCGAGCTGCACGTCTGGGGCGGCGGCGCGCACGGATTCGACATGTACATGCCGGACGCCGAGATCACCCGCGCCGCCCTCGCCGCCCGGGCCTCCTGGCTGCGCCGCATCTGGCGGGCCGAGGCATGACCGCGCCGCGCCCCGTCCCCTACGACCCGGAGCTCGTCGCCGGGCTCGACGCCTTCGTCGGCCTGGTCGAGATCATCCCCCTGCGTGCGGACACGATCCACGCGAACCGCGACTACTTCGCCACGATCATCCCACCGATGGCCGTGCAGGCCGAGGGCCGCGCGGTGACCTGGGAGGACCGGGTCATCCCCGGGCCCGCGGGCGCACCGGATATCGAGATCACGGTCGTCCGCCCTTCCCGCCCCGCGACGGGGTCCGCACCGGCGGTGCTCTCGATCCACGGCGGCGGCATGGTGCTCGGCACCCGGTTCTTCGGCACCGCCGAGCTGATCGACCTGGCCGAACGGCACGGGGTGGTCGGCGTGGCCGTGGAGTACCGCCTGGCCCCCGAGCATCCGGGACCGGCGCAGGCCGAGGACTGCTATGCCGCGCTGGAGTGGATGGCTGCGCACGCCGAGGAGCTCGGCATCGATCCCGACCGCATCGTCGCCTCCGGGCAGAGCGCGGGCGGCGGGCTGTCGGCCGCGGTCGCCCTGATCTCGCGGGATCGCGGAGGCCCCCGCCTGGCCGGACAGCTCCTCGGCTGCCCCATGCTCGACGACCGCAACGAGACGCCGTCGGCCCGGCAGTACGACGGCTTCGGCGCGTGGGACCGCAACAACAACGACACCGCGTGGGACGCGATCGCGGGGACCGACCGCTTCACCGACCGCGTCTCCCCCTATACCGCGCCGGCCAGGGCGGCAGATCTCTCCGGACTCGCCCCCGCGTTCATCGAGGTGGGCGCCGCCGAGACGTTCCGCGACGAGGCCGTCGACTATGCGCTGCGCATCTGGGCGACCGGCGGTCAGGCCGAGCTGCACGTGTGGGCGGGCGGGTATCACGGGTTCGCCGGGTTCTCGCCGGACGCCGAGGTGTCGCGAGCCGCCGTCGCCGCGCGCGAGAGCTGGCTGCGCCGCGTGCTGCGCCTGGACGGATGAGCCTCCCGGCGCGGGGCGGCCCCGCCCGCATGGGCACGCTCAAAGCGATGCTGGTGCTGGGCATGCTGGAGGCGTTCGGACCGCTGTCGATGGACCTGTACCTCCCCCAGCTGCCGCAGCTCGCCGCGTCGCTCGGCACCACCGAGGCCCTCGCCCAGGTCACCATGTCGGCCTGCATGATCGGGCTCGGGCTCGGCCAGCTGGTCGCGGGTCCGCTCAGCGACCGGCTGGGACGACGACGCCCGCTGATGGCGGGAGTGGCGGCATTCGCCGTGCTCTCGGCCGTGTGCGCCGTCGCGCCCAGCATCGAGCTGCTGCTGCTCGCCCGCTTCCTGCAGGGTCTCGCCGGATCCGCCGGCATCGTGATCTGCCTGGCGATCGCGCGGGATCAGTTCGAGGGCGTCGAGCTGTCGCGCATGCTGTCGCTGCTGTTCCTCGTCTCGGGCACCGCGCCGATCATCGCGCCCGTGGTGGGCGGTCAGCTCGCGAGGGTCATGGACTGGCGCGGGATCTTCGGCGTGCTGGCCGGGATCGGCGTGCTGCTGCTGGCGGTGGTCGTGCTCGCCCTGCCGGAGACGCTGCCGCCGGAGGCGCGGCATGGCGGCGGTCTGCGCGCCCTCGGCGGACATGCGGGGGCGGTGCTGCGCGACCGGCTGTTCGCCGCGGTGCTGTGCGCCTCGGCGGGTGGCGGCGTGGCGTTCTTCACCTACCTGTCGATGTCGTCGTTCGTGCTGCAGGACGAGTTCGGGCTGAGTCCGCAGTCGTTCAGCCTGGCGTTCGCGGCCGGGGCGCTCGCGAGCATCGCCGGCAGTCAGACGAGCCGTCTCGTGGTACGACGCTGGGGCCCCCTCCGGGTGTACCTCGCCGGTAGCAGCGCGACGCTCCTGGCCACCGCGACCTTCCTGGTGCTCGCGCTCGCAGGCACGGGGGTGTGGGGCGTGGTCGCCGCCCTCGTCGGCTTCATGCTGTGCTCGGGCCTCGGCGGCCCCAACGGGCAGACGCTCGCGCTCGCGCATCACGGCTCGCGCGCGGGCACCGCCTCGGCGCTGCTGGGGATGTCGACCTTCCTGTTCGGGCCTGTGCTCGCACCGATCGCGGCCGGAGTCGGCGGCACGAACGCGGTGACCATGGCCGTGACCATGACGCTCGCCGCCGCGGTGGCCGCCGTCGCCGCGTGGGGGTTCGTGCGACCCGCCGCACGGCCGCAGTGACACACGTGGTCGGGCGGCCTCAGTAGCGGGCGGCAGCACTCCCTCAGTAGCGGGCGGAGAAGGCGCCGTCGGACTTCAGCAGCTGCCCGGAGATCCAGCGGCCCTCTTCGGAGACCAGGAACTCCACGACCGCGGCGACGTCTGCCGGGCGCCCCAGCCGGCCGCGGGGCGTCATCGCGGTGAGCGACGACCTGGTCTCATCGTCCATCCAGCCCGTGTCGACGGGTCCGGGGTTCAGCACGTTCGCCGAGATGCCGCGCGGGCCGAGCTCGCGCGCGGCCGAGATCACGAGCCGGTCGAGCGCGCCCTTCGAGGCTCCGTAGGGGAGGTTGCCCGTCACGTGGTCGCTGGTGAGCGCCACGACGGCTCCGCCGTCCTCGCCGATCTGGCGCGCGAAGGCCGCGATGAGGAGCAGGCTCGCGCGGGCGTTCACGGCGATGTGCCGGTCGAAGCTCTCGGCGGTCGTGTCGAGGATGCCCGACTCGACGTCGTGGGCGTGGCTCAGGATCAACGCCGAGACCGTGCCGTGGGTCGCGGTGACCTCGGCCATCAGCGCCTCCGGACCCTCGGGCGTCGACAGGTCGGCGAGATGGTCGGCGTCGCGCAGGTCGCTGGTCACGACGGTCCATCCTGCCCGTCGGAGTCGCGGCACGATGCCGGCGGCGATGCTGTTCGCGCGCGCAGCGCCGGTGATCAGGGCGAGGGGCATCCGCTCACGCTACCGGAGCACCGCGCACCGCTCAGCCCGCAATACACATCGCGGCAACCCCCGCGGCCATCGCCCACGACTCGGTGGCCAGCAGGCGCGCTGTGCGGCCATGGTGCAGCGAGGGCGCGAGCCACGCGGAGAGCACGGTCCACAGCACCATTCCGGCGCCGCCGACCAGCACGAACACGGATAGCACGCCATCGAGCCCGTGCCCGGCGTGCCCGGTCACCGCGGACGCCACCGCGCCCATCGCATCCGACGCCGCACCCCCGGCGACCGACGCCACCGGGTCGGCGACCGCCGCCGCTGTCACCGCCTCGCCCGCCGCCTGCGCCGCCACTGTCACCGCCTCGCCCGCCGTCTGTGCCACCGCCCCCTGAAAAGCGCACGCGGCCATCACGAGCGACACGAGCGCGCGGTGGCAGCAGGTCGCGGCTGCGGCCGTGCCGCGCACGCCCGCGGTGCCGAGCATGCCGGAGACCAGGAGCACGGCGCCCAGCGCCAAGGCCGCGAGCGGCTCGAGCGGCGCCACGGCGAGCAGCAGCATCCCCGCCGCCATGACGAGGGCGGACTGCCTCCCCTGCCAGGGCACCGCGCGCCAGGCGCCCAGGCACGCAGCGGCCGAGACGAGAGCCGCGAGGGCCATCAGCCACGATGCTGCGGGGACGAGGTGTTCCACAGCCGCAGTATATTGATCGCTCGCTCAAAATAGCTAGACCCCCAGCGCGCCGCCGACACGAGTCAGGATCCCTCGCGGGCAGCCAGGGCGACGATGCGCCAAGATGGGCAGGTGCCCCGCATCGTCGACCACGATGAGCGCCGCCGGCAGATCGCCGAGGCGCTGCTCGCCGTCGCCGCCCGCGACGGGCACGAGAGCGTCTCCTCCCGCGCGGTCGCGAAGGAGCTGGGCGTGGCGACCGGGTCGCTGTGGCACTACTTCGACGGCTTCGACGATGTGGTGCGCGCGGCCGCCGCCGAGGTCACCCGCCGCACCGACCAGCGCATCGCCGACGCCACGGAGGGGCTCCGCGGGCTGGCGCGACTGGACGCCCTCATGCGCGAGGTGCTGCCGGTCGACGAGGGCACCCGCACCGAGGCGCATGTCGTGGTCGGCTTCTGGGGTCGCCTGGCCACGCTCGCCGCCACCCCCGATGCCGCCGCCCCCACGCTCGCGACCTGGCAGGACAGCATCCGCCTCGCGCTGACGGAGGCCGTCGACGGCGGCGAGCTGCGCGCCGACACCCCCACCGACGCGGTGATGGCGCTGCTGCGCTCGATCACCTACGGGCAGCAGATCGTCGAGGTCACGGAGCCGCAGCCGCCCGCCGCGCACCTCGCCGTCCTCGACGGCGTCCTCGCCCCCTGGCGCGTCTGACGGCACGGCTCGCACGCCACCGTCGTCCACCCCACGCCTCCCCCGCGTCCACCCCACACCCCCATCGCCCCCACCCCACGCCCCCGCCGCGTCCACCTCGCCGCCCGTCCCTGACATCCGCCGCACCCACTCCGGCGTCCGGTCGCGCCCACCCCGCGGATCCGGCGCTTGTGCGGGCGCACCGGCCGGGCCTATCATCGTGCCAACCCGTTTCTTGAGCGTTCGCTCGAAAATAGTGAGGTCGACGATGTCCCACCATGCCCCGCAGCCCGTCGCGATCGAGAAGATCGCCGTCCCGCACCCGCTCGACCCGCTGACGGGCGAGGAGATCGCCGCCGCCCGTGCGGTGCTCGACGCGGCAGGCCTCCTCACCGAGACCACGCGCGTGCCCATGCTGCTTCCCGACGAGGCGACGAAGCAGGAGCTCGCGGCCTGGCGCCCCGGCGCTCCCATCGACCGCCGCGCGGACGTGACACTGCTCGACACCGCGACCGGCGTGGCCACGGAGGTCGTGGTGTCGATCACGCGCGGCGAGGTGCTCAGCCAGGAGCGCGTGCCCAACGACGCCCCTCCCTACGGGCAGCCGCAGTACCTGTTCGAGGAGTACGAGCGGGCCGAGGCGATCGCGAAGGCCTCCCCCGAGTGGCAGGCCGCGATGAAGCGCCGCGGGCTGGAGGAGCACATGGCTCTGGCGTTCTGCTCCCCGCTCGCCCCCGGCTACACCGGCCGCGCGGACGAGGTGGGGCGCCGCGTCATCCGCTCGCTCACGTTCCTCAAGTACGACGAGCAGGATTCGCCCTGGGCCCACCCGGTCGAGGGCCTGATCGTGCACATCGACCTCACCGCGAACGCCGTGATCCGCGTCGAGGACGAGGGCGACGTCCCCGTGCCGGCCGGACACGGCAACTACTACCCCGAGGTGCAGGGCGAGGCGCGCACGACCCTCAAGCCGATCGAGATCACCCAGCCACAGGGCACGAGCTTCGGCGTCTCCGGCTCCCTCGTCGAGTGGGAGGGCTGGTCGATGCGCGTCGGCTTCAACGCCCGCGAGGGCCTCGTGCTGCACGAGGTGACCTTCCAGGGCCGCTCCGTCCTCCACCGCGCGAGCGTGCCGGAGATGGTGGTGCCCTACGGTGACACGGCACCCGGCCGCTTCTGGATCAGCTACTTCGACGCCGGGGAGTATCTGCTCGGCAAGAACGCCAACCACCTGGAGCTGGGCTGCGACTGCCTCGGCGTGATCCGCTACCTCGACGGCTACGTGGCCGACGACCACGGGCACCCCGTGCGCATCCCCAACGTGATCTGCATGCACGAGGAGGACTACGGCATCCTCTGGAAGCACACCGACCTCGCGGGCCGCTCCGACGTGCGCCGGTCGCGTCGCTTCGTGATCTCGTACTTCTCCACGATCGGCAACTACGACTACGGCTTCTACTGGAACTTCGGGCTCGACGGCTCGATCGAGGTGGTCGCGAAGGCCACCGGCATCGTGTTCGTGGGCGCCGGGGAACCCGGCGTGCGGCAGAAGCACGCGACCGAGCTCGCACCAGGGGTCTTCGCCCCGGTGCACCAGCACCTGTTCTGCGCGCGCCTCGACGTCGCGATCGACGGCGACGACAACCGGCTCGTCGAGGTCGATGCGCAGCGCGTGCCGATGGGACCGGACAACCCCTTCGGCAACGCGTTCACGTGGTCGGAGACGGTGCTGGAGACCGAGCACGCCGCGCAGCGCGAGGCGGACTCGTCCGTGGCCAGGGTGTGGGAGGTGCAGAGCGCCTCGCGGACCAACCACGTGGGTCGCCCCACGGCCTACCACCTGGTGCCGGAGCCGACGGCGCTGCTGATGGCCGACCCCGCATCGTCGGTGGCCGCGCGGGCGACGTTCGCGACCAAGCACCTGTGGGCCACGCGCTTCGAGGCGGGCCAGATCTGGCCGGCCGGCCGCTACCCGAACGCGCACCAGGGCGGCGCGGGGCTCCCCGCGTACACGGCGGGCGACCGGCGCATCGACGGCGAGGACATGGTGCTGTGGCACACGTTCGGCCTCACGCACTTCCCGCGCCCGGAGGACTGGCCGATCATGCCCGTGGACTACGCGGGCTTCTGGTTCAAGCCGTACGGCTTCCTCGACCAGAACCCGGCGATGGACGTGCCGGAGTCGTCGCAGGCCCACGGCGGCAGCGCGGCATCCGGCTCCTGCTGCGGCGGCGGCGGCGCCTGCACCTGCGGGCACTGACCGCAGGAAGCGGGCTCGGGTCAGGCGAGGGCGGCGATCGC
Organism: Microbacterium sp. p3-SID336; assembly: GCF_025143365.1. Classification (GTDB taxonomy): domain Bacteria; phylum Actinomycetota; class Actinomycetes; order Actinomycetales; family Microbacteriaceae; genus Microbacterium. The sequence continues at coordinate 27,285 of NZ_JALXPE010000002.1, forward strand.
GTCGCGGAGGATGCCGTCCGCGCCGGCGAGGGCGTCGGCGGCGGTGTCGGCGGGCGCGTCGGTGGCCAGCATCAGCAGGGCGAGCTTGACCGAGCCGTCGGCCTGCCGGAGCGCCGCGGACGCCTCGTCGACGCCGACGCCCGCGAGCTGCGAGACCGTGCGGATCGAGCGGGCGTGCAGCTTCTCGTTCGTCGCCAGCAGGTCCACCATGACGCCGCGATAGGTCTTGCCGAGGTTGATCATGGAGAGCGTGGTGAGCATGTTCACGACGAGCTTCTGCGCTGTGCCGGACTTCAGGCGCGTCGAGCCGGAGATGAACTCGGGCCCGGTGACGACCTCGATCGCGATCTCCGCCGCCGCGCCGATCGCGGATCCCGCGTTGGAGGCGATGGCGACCGTGAGCGCGCCGACGCCGCGGGCATACTCCAGACCGCCGACCACGTACGGCGTGCGGCCGGATGCGGAGATGCCGACGACCGTGTCGCGCTCACTGAGACCCAACTCGCGCAGCGAGACACCGGCGGCCTCCTCGTCGTCCTCGGCGTTCTCGACGGCGGAGCGGATCGCGGTCTCGCCGCCCGCGATGAGGCCGACCACCATGGAGGGGTCGGTGCCGAAGGTGGGCGGGCATTCGCTGGCGTCGAGCACGCCGATGCGTCCGGCGGTGCCGGCGCCGATGTAGATGAGTCGTCCGCCACGACGGAACCGCTCGGTGATGCCGTCGACGGCGGCGGCGATCTCGGCGGCCCGTTCGGCGACCGCCTCCGGCACACGCCGGTCCTCGGCGTTCATGCGCCGCACGAGCTCGGCGGTGCCGAGGAGGTCCAGATCGCCCCGCTCGGTCGTCGACGCCTCGGTGTCGAGGGTCTCCAGCACGGAGAGGAGGGCGGCCAGGCGGGAGTCGTCATTCGGCACGGTGCACGAACCTTTCGTGAGGGAGGTCGAGGCGGCGGGTCAGCAGCAGCGCGCCGGCGAGGGCATCGCCCCGTGCCGGGACGACGCGGCGTCCGGCCGCTTCCAGGGACGAGGTCAGCGCCTCGCGGAACCAGGGGTGATCGACGAGCCCGCCGTGCAGGACCACGTCGTCCGTGACCGCGGACGCGGCTCGCGCCGTGGCGGTGAGCAGCCGGACGCCCTCCGCCACGATCGCCCGGGCGACCGCGTCGCCCTGCGCTGCCGTGTCGAGCACGAGGGGCGCGAGCGTGGCGAGGCGTCGGGCGAGGGGGCCGTCGCCGGCGAGCCACGCCTGCACCTCGGCGGCGGAGCCGACCGGGGTCGCCAGCGCCGCGGTGAGCGCGGTGGGTTCGCCGAGGCCGTCCGCCGCGCGCAGCAGGGCGCGCAGAGCCTCGCGTCCGAGCCAGGAGCCGCTGCCGAGGTCGCCGAGCTCGGGGCCCCAGCCGTCGATCAAGCGCGCTCCGTCGCGGTCGATGCCGAGCGCAGCAGCGCCCGTCCCGGCGATCAGCAGGACGCCGGGAGCGCCGCCCAATGCGCCCGCGTGGGCGGTGACCACATCGGAGGCGACGGCGACGCGCGCGCCCGTCCTCGACGCGAGCGCCGTCGCGAGTTCTGCGGCCGCCGCGGGGGCGAGCCATGCTCCGGCCGCACCGACACCGAGATCCGTGAGGTCGTCGAGACCGTCGAGCAGCGGCAGGATCGCGCCGAGCGCGGCGTCCACTCCGCCGGCGGCCGCGAGCCCGGGGGCGCCGACCCCGGAGCGCTCGACGCGGGCATCCACACGGGACTCGTCCTGCGCGAGAAGGCGGCACCGGGACTTGCCGAGGTCGACGGTGGCGGTCGTCGGCGCGCTCATCGGCCCTCCTGGGTGCGGTCGGATGTAACGAAAAGAGACTACATGCGAAGTAGACTCACTGAAAAGAATTTACCATTCTTGTCACGACCCCCGTCACGACATACTTGAGAATCGCACATCCCCGGAGGACCGATTGAGCATCCAGTCGACGATCGAAGCGGCCGCATCGACGCTGCCGCCCTCGCTCGCCCGTATCGCCACCGTGGTGCGCGAGAACCCCTCGATCGTGATCGACAAGACCATCAACGAGCTCGCCGAGGAGTGCCAGACGTCCGTGGCGTCCGTCGTGCGCTTCTGCCGCGCCATCGGCTTCAGCGGCTATGCCCCGCTGCGCATGGCCCTCGCCACGGAACTCGGCAAGGAGGCCGCGCAGTTCTCCGCGCGGGGCGCCTTCGGCTCGGAGATCTCCGACGAGGACACGCTGCAGGAGGCCGTGTCGAAGCTCGCCGCGCTCGAACTCCTCGCGATCGAGGAGACGGTCGCCCAGCTCGACTTCGAGGTGCTGGATGCCGCGATCGACGCGATCGACCAGGCCGACCGGATCCTGCTCTACGGCATCGGCGCCAGCCAGTTCGTGGCGGAGGACCTCGCCCACAAGCTGCTTCGCGTCGGCCGCAACGCGCACGTGCTGGCCGACCCGCACGAGGCGGTCGCCGCGACCGTGCTGCACGCGGCGCCCACCGTCGCCATCGGCTTCTCGCACGCCGGCTCCACGATCGAGACCGTGCGCTTCCTGGAGACCGCCCGCGCCAACGGCGCCGCGACCGTCGCCGTCACCTCGGCCAAGGACTCGCCGCTCGCGCACGCCGCCGACCACGCGCTTTTCACGGAGGTCCGCGAATCCGCGTTCCGCGCCGGCGCCATGGTGAGCCGCATCGCCCAGCTCACCCTCGTGGACTGCCTGTTCATCGGCGTGGCCAAGCGCCGCTATGCCGAGACGGTCGACGCGCTGCGACGCACGCGCCAGGCCACCCACGTGCTGCGCGACTGAGGCCGGACGGTCCCACACTCGGACGGGCGTCCCGCCCTCCGGCGGTCAGCGTCCCAACCTCGGCCGGGCGTCCCACGTCAGCCGCGCGCGGAAGCGGTGTCCGGCGCCCCGCGCACCGTGCCCTCCGGCGCGGGCGCCTCAGTCCGGCGCTACAGTCGCGGTGGGGGTGCTCTCCCGCAGGACGCGCGGTGTCCCGCCAATCGACCCCGCCGTGCGCAGGAAAACGATGATCCAGCTGAAGATCAGGACCGCGGCGATCAGCTCGACCGCGGTGAGGTTGTAGTACCCCACGGCGAAGAACGCCGCGAGCAGCGCGATCACCAGCACGTACGCCCAGCCGAAGGCGACGAACACGCGCGGGATGCTGTGCAGGAACCAGGGCAGTCCGACGACGACCACCGCGAACACCACGGCCATGCCCGTCGCCACGGTGTTGTGCAGCAGGAAGAACTCGTCCACGGGGAAGATGCCGACGCACGCCAGGAACAGTCCCATCAGGATGAGTCCGCCGCGCACCACCCGGCGCCCGCGGCGGTCGACCGGGTCGTCCACGGGGAGCCCGGCCGTGGCATACCGCGAGATCGTGGTGACCATGATCCCGGCGATCACGAGCGTCACGTTGAACGCCGCCGAGGAGCTGTTCGAGCTCATGCCCAGCGCCGACAGGTTGTCGCGCCACCAGTGCACGTCGCTCGACGCCAGCATGCTCGCGAACGCCCCGACCACGAGGAAGACCGCCAGCACGAGGGACAGCACCATCGGCGTGAGGGCGACCGCGCTGAGGAAGCACACGTACGCGGTGAGCGCGAAGGCCACCGCGACCAGGATCGCACCGGGGAACGCGAACACGGGAGCATCGACGAAGCTGCGCTCCAGAAGCTCGGCGATGCCCAGCCAGCCGAGGTAGGCGATCGCGGCGTGCGCGAAGGCGATCGCGGTCAGGTCGTACCAGCGCAGCCGGTCGCCCGGCACGCTGAAGCCGTCGCGCGCGGCCGCGGGGTCCGGCGCCTCCGGGCGTACCGCCAGCCGCCCCAGCGCGAACGAGATCGCTGCGGTCGCAGCCCCGCCGTATGCGGCGAACGCCCCGATCGACCCGGCTCCGCTGATCGCCAGCTCATGCCCCCAGAACACCGGGAGCGCCACGGCGAACCCCGCCACCAGGAAGGCACCACCCACGATGAGCGCCGTCGCCTCGTACACCGCCTCGGACGCCGCCGGCCCTCGCACCTGGCGGAGCACCTGCACGATCCGATCAGCGAGAACCCTCATCGCCCCGTCCGTCACGGTCCACATCCTAGGAGGCATCCCGTTCGCGCGCCGCCGGTGATACCATCGCGGAACGGATCGTATACAACGTCGTCGTTCCACCAGCCCGAGGTGATCAGTCATGAACGGTGCACTCGCCGCCCCCGCCGAATCGGTGTCCACGCTCGTCGCGCGCAACATCAGCGACTTCCGCGCTGCCGTGTCCGAGTCGTTCGTGCCGCTGCAGGTCTCCACCGGAGGCCCCGACCACTTCCGCGGGGTGATCCGCGGCGCCTCCGTGGACGAGGTGCACGTGAACGACATCCGCGCCACCTCGCACGTCGTCGAGCGCACCACCGAGCTGATCGCCCGCGGCGACCGCTCCTACTTCAAGGTGAGCCTGATGCTCGCCGGCACCGGTCTGCTGATCCAGGACGACCGCGAAGCCGTCCTCCAGGCCGGGGATCTGGCCGTGTACGACACCGACCGCCCGTACTCGCTCGTGTTCGACCAGGACTTCCGCACCATGGTCGTGATGTTCCCGAAGCACCTCATCAGCCTCCCGGCCGACATGATCGGGCAGCTCACCGCCGTGCGCATCTCCGGCCAGGAGGGTCTCGGCGGCATGGTCGTGCCCTACCTGACGCAGCTCGCCGGCAACCTCGATCAGCTCGCCGGCACCACCGGCGCCCGCCTGGCGCACAGCGCGCTCGATCTGGTGACCACCGTGTTCACGCGCGAACTCGGGCTCGACCAGGTCTCGGCCGATCCGCATCGCGCGCTCATGCAGCGCATCCGCTCGCACATCGACCGCCACCTCGCCTCGACCGACCTGGGCCCGGCGACCATCGCGGCCGCGCACTTCATCTCCACCCGGCACCTGCACGGGCTGTTCCAGGAGCAGGGCGTGACCGTGTCGACGTGGATCCGCACCCGGCGGCTGGAGCAGTGCCGCCGCGACCTGCTCGACCCGATGCTCGCCGACCGCCCGGTCGCCGCGATCGCCGCCCGCTGGGGCTTCGTGGACGCCGCGCATTTCAGCCGCGCCTTCAAGTCCGCCTACGGCGTCTCGCCCAGCGAGTACCGCTCCACGCACTGACGCGCGCCTCCGCCTCGCGCACCGGCACCGGCACCGCTCCGCACCGTCCCGTCGCGCGCTTCCCCGTCGCGAGTCCTGCTTGCCCCGGAGGGCACGCCGATTGACTCTCGGCGCGCGATGGCGGCGCGAGCCTTGAGCGCACGCCCGGGCGCGCCGGAGCATGAGGCAAGCGCACCGCGATGACGCGGCGCCCGGGGCGAAGAGGCCCCGCCGTGTGACGTCAGGACCCCTCATGACAGACACCTCCACCGACCCCGCGCTGGACGAATGGCGCACGTACGACGAGTTCGCCGCAGGCATCGACACCTACCGCCTGCCCGGCACGATGCTCGCCGGCACGAACCTCGATCTCACGCTCGACGACGGCACCGCACTCAGCCTGCGATTCACGGAGGACGCCGTCTCCTGGAGCGGGCTCGGTGCATCGGGCACCGATCCGTACGACGCGGTGCGCGTCCGCGAGGACGTGGTGTTCGTGAACATCCCGATGCAGAGCCGCCCGCGCGAAGCCGTCACGGTGGTGTTCTCCCCGACCACGAACAGGGCCACCGTGGTGCGCTCGCAGATCGCCGCCGAGGCCGTCGAGGGCACGCCGCAGGTCGGTCAGGAGTTCTGGGCGGCCACGATCGACGGCGGCGAGGTCAGCGGCGAGACGCCCGGCCCGAGCAGAGACCTCATCGGCAAGCGCAACATCTACCGGTACAGCCCGCACCACCTGTACGAGCACGTCTACGTGTCGAGCCAGCGGTACGCCTGGCAGTGCCTGGAGGGCGTGCAGCGCGGTCACGGCGACATGGACCTGTCGACGGTGTGGAAGTTCGCGGACGGCCTGTACCTGTTCTGCTTCCGGGAGTTCCGCATCGCCGTGGCGAGCGTGTGGCTGCACGACCTCGGCTACCAGCTGATGACGACCGGGATCTTCCTCGGGCTCAACGGCGACGGCGACGCCGAGCACTCCCGCGGCGGCGGTCACATCTACCCCCTGGGCAGCGTCTCCTACCCCGACGCGCAGCCCGTGTGAGCGAGGAGACGACCATGAGCGACGCCGAGCTGGTCCGCAGCCACTACGCCGCGAACGACCGCGGCGACCTGGACGGCATGCTGGCCCCCTTCGCCGCCGACATCCGGTGGACCGAGGCCGCCGGGTTCCCCTACGCGGGCACCTACATCGGCCCTGCCGCGGTGGCCGAGAACGTCTTCGGGCGCATCCAGGAGGAGTGGGACGACTACACGGTCGCGATCGACGAGGTGGTCGACGGCGGGGACGTGGTCGTCGGCATCGGCACCTACTCCGGCACGTACAAGCGCACCGGGCGGTTCTTCGCCGCCAGGGTCGCGCACGTCTGGCGGGTGGCAGGCGGCGAGATCGTCGGCTTCGAGCAGTTCACCGACACCGAGCTCGTGAACCGCGCCCTGCGCGACTGACACAGCGCGCCACAGACACACAGAGCACCACAGAACACGAGAGGCAGGAAGCACATGAACAGACGAGCATCCGGCACGGCGGCACTGATCGCCGTGGCCGCCCTCGCACTCGCCGGCTGCGCCGGTGGAGACGGCGCAGGCGGGGGCGACGGCGCCCCCATCGTCGTCGGCTCGGTCAACACGATCAGCGGCCCGGCCACCTTCCCCGAGGCGTCGCAGGCAGCAGCAGCGGTCTTCGACGCCTTCAACGAGGACGGCGGGCTGGACGGCCGGAAGATCGAGTACAAGATGCTCGACGACAAGGGAGACCCGGCCACGGCGACCGCCTCGGCCAGGGAGATCGTGGGCAGCGACGAGGCCGTCGCGCTGGTCGGCTCCGCGAGCCTCATCGAGTGCGAGATCAACGCCAAGTACTACGAGCAGGAGGGCATCCTGTCCATGCCCGGCATCGGCGTGGACACGGGCTGCTTCGACAGCGAGAACATCTCCCCCGCCAACGTCGGCCCGTTCAACGACATGACCCTGACGCTGCAGTACGGCTCGGAGGTGCTGGGCCTCGACGACATCTGCATCCTGCTGGAGATCGCCGGATCCACCCGTCCGACCTACCAGGCCGCGATCGACGAGTGGACCGAGATCACCGGCAAGGAGCCGAAGTACATCGACGACACCGTGCCGTACGGCGCCTCGGACTACACGCCGTACATCGTGAAGGCGCGGGACCAGGGCTGCAAGGCACTGGCGATCAACCCGGTCGAGCCCGACGCGATCGGGCAGGTCAAGGCCGCGAACGCCCAGGGCTGGGACGACGTGACCTGGCTGTACCTGACCAGCGTGTACAGCGAGAACTTCGCCGACGCGATCGACAACGCGGGCGCCGGCATCTACGTGCCCGCCGAGTTCTACCCGTTCACCGACGACAACGAGATCAACGCGGACTGGCGTGAGCTGATGGAGGCCAACGACATCCCGCTGACCTCGTTCAGCCAGGGCGGATACCTCGCCGCGACCTACTTCATCGAGGTGCTGAAGGGCATCGACGGCGACATCACCAGAGAGAGCGTCTCCGAGGCCCTGAAGAACATGGAGCCGATCGAGAACGCCATGGTGGGCACGCCCTACGCCTTCGGCACGCAGAACACCGCGGGCTGGCCGATCATCCTGAAGTCGGGCACGAACGCCTGGGAGAAGGTCGCCGACGACTGGCTGCGCATCGGCGAGTAGCCGCGCCGCCGCCCGGCGACCGCGGCGGGGGGGGGGGGGGGGGCGCCCCCACCCCCCCCCCCCCCCCCCCCCGGCATTCCCCATGACCTCCCCCTCTCTCCGCACGCCACGCTCCGCCGCGCGGCTGTTCGACCCGAAGCTCCTGATCGGGCTGCTCGTGGTCGCCGTGCTCCTCGCGATCTCGCTGTTCACCGGCGTGTACGACGTCACCGGTGCCGCCGACGGCGCGCAGATGTTCCAGATCACCCGTGTCCCGCGCACGATCGCCCTCGTGCTCGCCGGCGCCGCCATGGCGATGGCCGGACTCGTGATGCAGCTGCTCACCCAGAACCGCTTCGTCGAGCCGACCACCACCGGCACCACCGAATGGGCGGGGCTCGGCCTGCTCGCGGTCATGGTGCTCGTCCCGCAGCCGTCGCTTCCGCTGCGGATGGCCGGCGCCGTGCTCGCGGCGTTCGTCGGCACCATGGTGTTCTTCGCGTTCCTGCGCCGCGTCGCCCTCAGGTCCTCGCTCATCGTGCCGATCGTTGGCATCATGCTCGGCGCCGTGGTGGGCGCGATCACCACCTACTTCGCTCTCGTCACCAACTCGCTGCAGATCGTCGGCGTCTGGTTCGCGGGGAGCTTCACCTCCGTCATGCGCGGGCAGTACGAGATGCTCTGGATCGTCGCGATCATGGGGGTGATCGTCTTCCTCGTCGCCGACCGGCTCACGATCGCCGGGCTCGGCGAGGAGATCGCGACGAACGTGGGCGTGAACTACAACAGGATGATCCTTCTGGGCACCGTGCTGATCGCGGTCACGACCGGCGTGGTCACCGTGGTCGTCGGCAACCTGCCCTTCCTCGGGCTCATCGTGCCGAACATCGTCTCGATGGTGCGGGGCGACGACCTGCGCAGCAACCTGCCGTGGGTGTGCCTGCTCGGCATCGCGATCGTCACAGTGTGCGACATCATCGGCCGCACGATCATCATGCCGTTCGAGGTGCCGGTGTCGCTGATCCTCGGCGTCGTCGGCGCGGTCGTGTTCGTGCTCCTCCTGCTGAGGCAGCGTCGTCGTGGCTAGCGGCACGCTGCCCAGGACGACGACGCCCGCCCCGACGCGGTCGGCCGGCGCCTTCACGACCCCGCGCGCCCGGCGGCGCTACATCATCGTGCTCGCGATCCTCGCCGTGCTCGCGGCGGGCTCGGCGTTCGGACTGCTGGCGTGGGACAACCCCATGCCGGTCGGCACCCCCGGCTTCTGGCGCATCGCGCAGCTCCGCGCGACGTCCGTGGTCGTCATGGCGCTCGTCGCGGTCGCACAGGCCGTCGCCACCGTCAGCTTCCAGACCGTCACGAACAACCGCATCATCACGCCGTCGATCATGGGGTTCGAGTCGCTGTACCGCGTCGTGCAGACGACCACCGTCTACCTGTTCGGCGTCGCCGGACTCGTCGCGATCCAGGGCGTCGGACAGTTCGCGCTGCAGGTCGTCATCATGGTGGGACTCGCCGTCCTCCTCTATGGCTGGCTGCTGTCCGGGCGCTACGGCAACATGCAGATCATGCTGCTGGTCGGCATCGTGATCGGCGGCGGGCTCGGCGCGATCGCCACGTTCATGCAGCGGCTGCTCACCCCGAGCGAGTTCGACGTGCTCGCCGCGCGGCTGTTCGGGAACGTGTCGAACGCGGATCCGTCCTACCTTCCGCTCGCTGTCCCCCTGGTGGCGGCGGCGACCGTTCTGCTGTGGCTGCGCTCGCGCCGGCTCAACGTGCTGGCACTCGGGCCCGATGCCGCGCGCTCGCTCGGCCTCGACCATCGGCGCGAGCAGTTCATCGTGCTCACGCTGGTCGCGGTGCTCATGGCCACGTCGACGGCGCTCGTGGGACCCATGACCTTCCTCGGGTTCCTCGTGGCGACCCTGGCCTACCAGTTCGCCGACACGCATGACCACCGACTGCTCTTCCCCGTGGCTGTGCTCACCGCCTTCACCATTCTCGCCGGAGCCTACTTCGTGATGAAGAACGTCTTCTATGCGCAGGGCATGGTGTCGATCCTCATCGAGATCGTCGGCGGCACGGTGTTCCTCATCGTCATCCTCAGAAAGGGCAGGCTGTGATCGCACTCGACGGCGTCCGCCGTGACTACAGCAGCGAGGTCGCGATCGGCCCCGTCGACCTCCGCATCCCGACCGGCGGCATCACGGCGCTCATCGGACCCAACGGTGCGGGCAAGTCGACGCTTCTGACGATGATCGGCCGCCTCAACGGCATGGACGCGGGAGCGATCGAGATCGCCGGACTCGACGTCGCCTCCACCAAGAGCAAGGACCTGGCGAAGGTCGTGTCGATCCTCCGCCAGGAGAACCACTTCGTCACGCGGCTCACCGTGCGCCAGCTCGTGGGCTTCGGGCGCTTCCCGCACTCGCAGGGGCGGCTGAACCGGGCGGACGAGGAGATCATCAGCCGCGCCATCGACTTCCTCGACCTCGGCGCGCTGGAGGGACGGTACCTCGACGAGCTGTCGGGCGGGCAGCGACAGCGGGCGTACGTGGCGATGGTGCTGGCGCAGGACACCGAGTTCGTGCTGCTCGACGAGCCCCTGAACAACCTCGACATGCGACACGCGGTGCAGATGATGAAGCACCTCCGGCGTGCGGCCGAGGAGCTCGGTCGGACGATCGTCATCGTGCTGCACGACATCAACTTCGCCGGGCACTACGCCGACCACATCTGCGCCATGAAGGACGGGCGCGTGGTGGAGTTCGGCACGCCGGCGGAGATCATGACGGACGAGGTGCTCACCCGCGTGTTCGAGACCGAGGTGCGGGTCGTGGAGGGCCCGTCCGGCCCCCTCGCCGTGTACTACTGACCCGCCGGTGCGCGGGGCCCGGGTCAGAGCTCGATGCCGTGGTCCTCGTCGTTCACTCCGGCGTTGTGCCCGCGGCGGGACTCGTAGCCGAGGAACCAGCCCAGCCACACGATGGCCGCGAGCAGCACTCCGAGCCAGACGTTCTGGAAGATGAGCCCGACGACCACCCCGACGATCAGCAGGCCGACGGTGATGGAGATGCGCAGCGCGGTGCGGGACATGGCCTCAGCATACGGGCGTCAGCGGCGGCGATGGTCCTCCGGGGCGAGGCGCGGGCCGCGGCGCGGTTCCATCACACCGGCCGCGAAGATGAGCCGGATCACCCGCTGGCGGTGACCCGCCCACGGCGCCAGCAGCTCGAGCATGCCGGCGTCGTCGGTGCGGTGACCCGTGAGCGCATAGCCGACCTCGTGCGCCAGGTGGAAGTCGCCCACGCTGACGGCATCGGGGTCGCCGAGGGCGCGCAGGCGCGTCTCCGCCGCCGTCCACGGACCGACGCCGGGCAGGCTCGTGAGCACGCGGTCGCGGTCGCTTCCGGTGGCGGCGGCCAGCACAGCGCGCGCGATGCGCTCCCCGCGTTCGGCATGGCGCACGATGGTCTTCGACTGCGGCGGCTCCACGCTCGCGCGATGCCACGCCCAGGACGGGATGCGGCGCCACTGTTCGGCGGTGGGCGCGACGGCCATGGGGCGTGGCGTGGGGCCGGGTGCCGGTTCGCCGTAACGCGAGACGAGGAATCGCCACGCGCCGAACGCCTGCATCGAGGTGACCTTCTGCTCCAGGATCGCGCAGGCCAGCGCGTCGAAGACAGCACCGGTGCGCGGCAGCCGAAGACCGGGGTGGCGGCGGGCGGCCTCGGCGATGAGCGGGTGGCGCGTGGCGTCGAAGCCGCTCGGGTCGTCGCCGGCACCGCACAGGGCGGGGACGAGGTCGAGCGCGTGATCCGCGCCGGGGCCCCAGGCCGATGCTCTGACCTCGCCGCCGGTCATCCGCAGGGCGAGAGTCGCCAGCCCGCCCGGCGTGCGCAGCGCCCGCCAGATGACGGGGCCGTCGAAAACCATCGTGGGGTCCGTTCCCCCGCGGCGGAGCAGACCGACGGTGCGCCGCAGATCGAGCGGGCGGCCGGGGGAGTACACCGACTCGCGGGCCGGTTCCGTGCGCGAGGCGTCGGCCGGTGCGGGTGCGGTGAGGGTCATGCGCCCACCCTACGCGCCGGTCCTGACACCGGGCTTCGGGCCCGGGCGCTGTCCGCACCGCGCGTGCGCGTCAGAAGCGGTCGGGCGAGGGCGTGCCGTGGCCGTAGCGGATCACGACGTCGGCGTGCCGGTCGAAACGGTAGCCGATGCCGCGCACCGTGCGGACGATGTCCTCGTAGCGGCCGAGCTTGGCGCGCAGGCGGCGGACGTGCACGTCGATCGTGCGCTCGCCGGGAGCCTCGTCGTCCTGCGCCTGCCACAGCGCGGCGACCAGCTCGCTGCGCTCGATGGTGCGGCCCTCGCGGAGCACCAGGTACTGCAGCAGCTCGAACTCCTTGTAGGTGAAGGCGGCCGACTCGCCGTCGATCAGGACGCGCTTGCGGGAGATGTCGACGGTCACGCCGGTCTCCTCGGAGGTGATCTCCTCCTCGGCGGCGGCCTTGGTGCGGGCGATGGCGCCGGGCTCCTGCAGCGCGAGGCGGACGACGTCGAGGTCGCGGCCGCCGGATCCATGGGGAGCGAGCGCCACGGTGGCGTGCGTCTCGGCGCCGGGGGCGAGCTCGGCGAGGGTGCGGCGGAGGGCGTCGACGAGAAGCGGGAGGCTCACGCCGGCTTCGGCGGCCTTGATCTCGTCGAGTCCGACGTAGAGGGCGAAGCCGCGCGGCGAGCGGACGGCGGGCAGGTCGGCCCCGGCCTGCGCCTCGTGCTCGACGGCGGGGCGGACGGTGCGGACGGGGGCGGTGACGGCGGGACGCTCGAGAAGGGCGGTGTTCGACATGATGATGGGTCCTCAGGACGTGAGCCCGAAGCGAAGGGCTCGGATGCGTTGCATGAATGACCGGCGGAGCCGGGAAGCGAGCAAGGGTGGATGCTCGTGACGCTGTCCTCGCAGATGGCGGGGAGTCAGGTCAGGCGGGGTGGCTGTTCGTTCAGCGACACATTCGGCAACACATGCCAACGCGACCGGGCATCATCATCCCGGCAGTCCCGTTCGCCTCCTGGGCGGACAAAGGGCGTGCGTTGGTGGTCATGGGGGGATTATGTCCGATCGTGACGGCGCATGTCAAAACGCCCGGGCGTGGCGCAGGGGGCGTAACGTGGCACGGATGACGATCTCGCACACCGTCGGCGGCTTCATCCTGACCGACGAGAAGGACGCATCGCGGTACACGCTCACGCGCGACGGGAAGCTCGTCAGCGTGCTCGACTACCGCGACGACGGACGCACCATCGCCCTGACCCGGGCCTTCACGGTCCCGACTTTCCGCGGCAACGGCTACGCGGGGAAGGTCGTCGAAGGGGCGGTCGCCGACATCGCCGAGCGTGGTGACCGCACGGTCGACGCCGTGTGCTGGTACGTGGCCGAGTGGTTCGCGGCGCACCCGGAGCGCGCCGGTCTGCTCCGCACGCGCTGATCCGCGCGATTGTGTCGCCGTGTTACACGCACGGCTGACGGTGCGCGTGCACGCCGGCGCCGGCATGGCAGCAGCGCGGCGGGCCTCGGACGCAATGTCGGAGGTCGTTCGTACGGTGTGAGTATGCGGATCCTGCACACCTCGGACTGGCACATCGGCCGGACCTTCCACGGCAACTCCACCCTGGAGGCGCTCGCCGAGGTGCTCGCCGCGCTCACCGCACAGGTCGAGGCGGAGCGCGTCGATGTCGTGATCGTCGCGGGCGACGTCTTCGACTCCGCCACGCCCTCCGCCGCGGCTTACACGCTCCTCGGCGACGCGCTGGTGGCGCTGCACGCGACCGGGGCGCGCGTGATCGTCACGAGCGGCAACCATGACTCGGCCGCTCGGCTCGGGTTCCAGGCGCGCCTGCTCCGCGACGGCATCCACGTGCTGACCGATCCGCTCGGTGTCGGGCGCCCCGTCACGATCGCCGACGGCCACGGTCCCGTCCACTTCTACGGCATCCCCTACCTCGAGCCCGCGATCGTGCGCCAGCACTGGCCCGAGGGAGATGCCGAGGGGCGGCCGCTGCGCACGCAGGCGCAGACCATGACCCACGCGATGAACCTGGTGCGGGCGGGCATGAAGGAGCACGAGGGGCGCTCCGTCGCGATCGCGCACTGCTTCGCCGCGGGGGTCGAGCCCACCGAGGGCCTGGAGCGCGAGGTGCGACAGGGGGGCCTGGACGTGGTGCCGCTGAGCGTGTTCGACGGCCCCGACTACGTCGCACTCGGGCACATCCACGGGCGGCAGCAGCTCAGCGAGCGCGTGCGGTACGCCGGTGCGCCGTTGCACTACAGCTTCGGCGAGCAGCACAAGCCGCGAGGGTCCTGGCTGGTCGACCTCGACGCCGACGGACTGACGGCGGTCGAGTGGCGGGAGCTGCCGGTGCCGCGTCAGCTCGTCACGCTCACGGGCACGTTCGAGGAGATCCTCTCCGCGCAGAACGTCGAGGCCCACGCGAACCACTGGGTGTGCGCCGTCTACACCGACGCGGTGCCCCAGAGCGAGCCCATGCGGCGGCTCCGCGAGGTCTACCCCCACTGCGCGATGGTGCAGCATCAGCCCGCCGTCGCTGCGGTGGACCGCGACCGCTCCTACGCGCAGCGGCTGCGGTCAGCGGTGACCGACGCCGACCGGATCGAGGCGTTCCTGGAACACGTGCGCGCGGGTCAGGGGCCGAGCGAGGTCGAGCGGGAGCTCATCCACGAGGTGCTCGACGACCGCGTGCGCGCGGAGGCTCTCGTCTAGATGCGACTCCACCGTCTGGAGGTCGAGGGATTCGGTCCCTTCCGCGCCCGGCAGACCGTCGACTTCGATGCCTTCGCCGACGACGGCATCTTCCTCATCGCCGGCCGCACGGGCGCGGGCAAGTCGAGCATCCTGGACGCGGTGTGCTTCGGGCTCTACGGCGGCGTCCCACGGTACGACGGCGGCGAGAAGAGGCTTCGCAGCGATCACTGCGAGCCGGACGATCTCTCCGAGGTGGTCGTCGAGTTCAGCACGCCCGCCGGCCGTTTTCGGGTGACGCGCTCTCCCGAGTACCTGCGTCCGGCCAAGCGCGGCGGCGGTCTCACGAAGCAGGCGGCGGCGGTCTCCCTGGAGGAGTGGACGGAGGACGGCTGGATCGGGCGGGCCGCGCGCGCGGTCGACGTCGCCCACGAGCTGGATGAGATCCTGCAGCTGAGCCGCGAGCAGTTCCTGCAGGTGATCCTGCTCGCGCAGAACCGTTTCTCGGAGTTTCTGCTGGCCGGGAGCCGTGACCGCCAGGCTCTGCTGCGACGGCTGTTCGGCACGGAGCGGTTCGAAGACGTGCAGGCCCGCTTCGACGAGCGCAAGCGCACCGCCGAGCAGGAGCTGGGCACGCGCCTGGCCGGAGTGAACGCACGCTTGGACGAGGCGGAACGGCTGGTGTCGGAGGCCGGTCTCGGCGGGGACGAGTCACGCGACCGTGACGCCGTGCGTGACGGCGGCACCGCGCAAGACGGCGGGCTGCTGCGTGACGGCGAGGCTCTGCGTGGCGGTGGGGCTGCGGGAACGGGACGGGGCGCCGCGGGCGGCACACGGTCCGCTGCGGAGCGTCTCGACGCGCTCGGCACTGCTCTCGCCCGCGCGGATTACCGTGCGGAGCGTCGTGCCTCCGAGCGTGCGGACGCCGAGGCGCGCTCGACCGCGGCGGATGCAGCGCTCGCCACGGTGCGCGAGGAGAAGCGCGACCAGACCGAGCGCGACAGAGCCAGGCTCGCCCTGGCGCAACTGGATGCCGAGGAGCCCGAGATCGCGCAGGCGCGAGTCGAACTCGCGAACGCCCGGGCAGCGGAGGTGCTGCGACCGACCATCGTCGCGGCGACGAGGGCACAGGCTGCCCTCGCGCAGGCGCGCGGTGACGAGGAGCAGGCAGAGGCGGGTTGGCGGCGTCGAGGCATCGATGTGGCCGACCTCGAGGACTGGATCGCCGCACGCGTGCGGGAGACCGGCGGCTGGGAGCGGGCGGCCGTGCTCGAACAGCAGGCACCCGCACGCACGGCGGAACGCCAGGCAGCCGAGCGGGCGGTGACCGAGGCGGAGGCGCGCGCGGAGGCGGGGGCGACCGAGCGGGATGGCCTCCCGGCGCAGATCGCTGCAATCACGGAGGAAGGGGAAGCGGCGCGCCGACTCGCGGCGCGCATCCCCGATCTCCGGGCGGCCCTCGACGCGGCGGACCGGCGACTGGAGGCGGCGCGCGAGGTCGAACGTCTGGAGGCCGAGTGCGCGGCGGCCGATGCCGTGCTGACGGCGGCCACGACCACGCACGCCGAGGCGCAGACGCGACTGGCACGACTGCGTCAGCGCCGCATGGACGGCATGGCCGGCGAACTCGCGGCGACCCTCGTCGACGGGGAGGCCTGTGCCGTCTGCGGGTCGCGCGAGCATCCGGCACCCGCCGTTCACACCGACCCCGTGTCGGCCGATGACATCGCCGAAGCCGAAGCGGAGCGGGACGCGGCGGCGCGGGCGGAGCAGGAGGCGAGCGCCGCGTGCACCGAATTGCAGCTCGCTCGGGCCGCCGTCACCGCGCAGGCGGACGGCCGCGACACGGCAGGCGCCGAGGTCGAGCGGGCGGCGGCTGAGAGCGAGCACGCACAGGCTGTCGCGGCTCGCGAGCACGTCGCACGACTCGACGCGCTGCGCGCCGAGCTGGCGGAACGCGCAGACCGGCTGGAGGTCGAGCGGGCGGAGGATGCCGCAGCGCTCGCCGCGGCGCGGGAGCAGCTGGCCCTCGTGGTGCAGCGTCATCAGGACGCGGAGGCGGCGATCGCGGAAGCCCGCGGGGAGTTCGACACGGTCGCGGAGCGGGTCGAGGACCTCAGCGCCAGGGTCGCGGACGCCCGTCGGCTGGCCGAGGCGAGCTCCGAGCGCACGCGCCGGGAGCGGGCGGCGGCGGAGGCCGCGGCGGAGAGAGAAGCCGCGCTGACAGCCTCGCCCTTCGCGGACGCCGAGACCGCCGAGCGGGCGCTGCGATCCGCCTCGGCGCAGGAGGAGCTGGAGGCGCGGATCAGCCGTCACGCCGTGCAGCGGGAGAAGGAGCGGGCGGTGCTGTGGGACCTCGAGCTGCGCACTCTCCCCGAGGAGCCGATCGACGTCGAACCCTTCGAGCGCGCGTCGGCGGAGGCGCGTGCCGCGTGGTCGCTCGCCATGGACGAGGCGACCAGGGCCGCGGGGGATGCCGCGCGACTCGCGGGCTTGCATGAATCCGCCGCCGCCGAGCATGCACGCACGGCCGAGGACGCGGAGGCGTTCGCGGTGCTGCAGAACCTCGCCGACACGATCGCCGGTCGTGGCGCGAACACCCGCAAGATGACGCTGGAGACCTTCGTGCTCGCGGCGGAGCTGGAGGAGATCGTCGAGGCGGCCAACCGGCGTCTGCACGACATGTCGGAAGGGCGCTATCGGCTACAGCACTCCGATGCGCTGGCGGCGCGCGGTGCCGCGTCCGGGCTCGGCATCGTCGTCGCCGACGCCTTCACCGGGCAGACCCGTCCGCCGCAGTCGCTCTCCGGCGGGGAGACCTTCCTCACGTCACTCGCGCTGGCTCTCGGACTGGCCGAGGTCGTCACCGCACGAGCCGGCGGCATCCGCCTCGACACGCTCTTCATCGACGAGGGGTTCGGGTCGCTCGACGGCGACACGCTCGACGTGGCGATGCGCACCCTCGACGAGCTGCGGCAGGGCGGTCGCACGGTCGGCGTGATCAGTCACGTGGAGGCCATGCAGGAGCAGATCCCCGCGCAGCTCACCGTGCGTGCTCTCCCGAACGGCCCCAGTGTCATCGAGACCCGCTGATCGGGCCTGCGCGGCCTCAGACCCATACTCGGCGGGAATGACGTCGCGCAGCCGCACCTCCGCCGGAACGACGTGGCGCGGCTTCAGACGCCGTACTCGGCGGGAATGACGTCGCGCAGCCGCACCTTCGCCGGAACGACGTGGTGCGGCTTCAGACGCCGTACTCGGCGCGGATGACGTCACGCAGCTGCACGCTGCAGCGGGCGACCGCATCCCGGAAGTCCGTCAGAGCCCCGTCCTCCGCCTGATCCGACACCGCCCGGAAAGCACGGATCGGAACGCCGAACTGGCCCGCGACCCAGATGTATGCGTACGTCTCCATGTCGACGAGAGCGGCCCCGCTCGGCCGGATCACGGCCGTGACCTCGGCATCCTCGACGAAGTGGTCCCCCGTCGCGATGAGCACGCCGTCGCGCCCGGTGCTGACCCGCGCGGGCAGGGACACGTGCTGGCCGGAGATGCCGTCCAGGTCGGTGACGTCGTGCTGGAACGCGGAGCCCACCTCATGCACCGCGGCCTCGAGCGCCGGATCGATGGCACCGGCCGTGCCGACCACGACGACCTCGTCGTACAGTTTGGCGTCGAGCGCCCTGGTCAGGGCATAGGTCGCCTGGAGCTTGCCGGGGCCGGTGACCAGTCGGTCGAAGCCGTCGAGCTCGTCGGGGAAGGCGGACAGTTCGGACGCGAGCGCGGCGACGAGGAGTTTCACTGCCTCATTCTCTCAGGTCGCGGCTGGATGCCGCGTGCGAGCGCCGCGCCGCGGCCCCGGCGACCCGCGGAGGGAGGATACTGGGGCCAGGCGAAGAGCGGAGGATCTCGTGTCGTTGCAGAAGCAGATCGCGGAGGACCTGGGCGTCCGGCCCGACATCGACCCCGAGGCGGAGGTGGAGCGGCGGATCGCATTCCTCGCCGACTACCTGCGCACGACCGGCGCGAAGGGCTTCGTGCTCGGCATCTCGGGCGGGCAGGACTCGACGCTCGCCGGGCGGCTGGCGCAGCTCGCCGTCGAGCGGGTCCGCGCAGAGGGCGGCGACGCGTCGTTCCTCGCGGTGCGGCTGCCGTACCGGGTGCAGCACGATGCGGAGGACGCCCAGGCGGCGCTCGACTACATCGCTCCGGACTCGACGGTCGAGGTGAACATCGAGCACGGAGTCGACGGCGTGGAACGCGACATCGAGGCGGCGGTTACCGGCGACATCACCGACTTCAACCGCGGCAACATCAAGGCACGGTTGCGCATGGTCACCCAGTACGCGCTGGCGGGGCACGACGGTCTGATCGTGATCGGCACCGACCACGCGGCCGAGGCCGTTACGGGCTTCTACACGAAGTTCGGTGACGGCGCGGCGGATGTGCTTCCGCTCGCGGGCCTGACCAAGCGCCAGGGCCGATCGCTGCTGCAGCACCTGGAGGCGCCGCATCGGCTGGCGTTCAAGGTGCCGACGGCCGATCTGCTCGACGACCAGCCAGGCCGCTCGGACGAGGATGAGCTCGGGCTGACCTACGAGCAGATCGACTCGTTCCTGGAGGGGCAGGAGGTCGACCCGGAGGTCGCCGGGCGCATCGAGGCGCGCTATCTGGCGACGCAGCACAAGCGGCACCTGCCCGTCACGCCCGACGACACCTGGTGGCGCTGACCGTCCTCGTGCGAGCGGGTCGGCCCCGCTTTCTCCCATGTCGGATGCCGCGGATAGTGTCGAAGCATCCGAGAGAACGGGAGCATCGTGCGGATCGACACTGAGGCGCAGCGGATCATCTGGAGCGCGAGCGACCTCAAGGCGGCCGCCGAGTGCGAGTTCGCCTGGTGTCGGGCGATCGATGCGAAGCTCGGGCGCGTCCCCGCGGTCGAGGAGCCGGAGGACGCGACGCTGCAGCGGGCGGCCCAGCTGGGTGACGTGCACGAGCAGAACGTGCTCGATCGGTATATCCGCGACCTCGGTGCGGATCACGTGCACCAGGTGGCGAAGATCCGGTCCAGCGATCCCGAGGCGCTGGCGGCAGCAGTGGAGGAGACCGTCGCCGCGCTGCGGTCGGACGCGTCGGTCGTGTTCCAGGCGGCTTTCGCGACGGAGGAGTTCGTCGGATTCGCGGACTTCCTGCGCAAGGACGCGGACGGCCGCTGGCGCGTGCAGGACTCCAAGCTGGCGCGCAAGGCGCGGGTCACCGCGCTCATGCAGCTCGCGGCATACGTCGATCAGCTCGATCGGCTCGGCATCCCGCGCGCCGACGAGGTCGACCTCATCCTGGGCGACCACAGCATCAGCACGCACGCGGTCGACGACCTGCTGCCGCTGTTCCGCGTGCGTAGAGCGCGACTGCGGGCGCTCATCGCCGATCGTGCGGTGGGCGACGGTCAGAGCGGAGTCCCCCTCGCGTGGGGCGACGATCGCGGTGACCTGAGAGTGGTGGCTTGCGGGCGCTGCGCGACGTGCGAAGAGCAGGTCCTCGCCCATCGGGATCTGCTCATGGTCGCGCGGATGCGTCCGGTGCAGCGGGCACGACTCCGCGCAGCGGGCATCCTCACGATCGACGACCTCGCCGCGGCCGAGGTGCCTCCGGAGGGGATGAATGTCGACACCTTCCAAGGTCTCCGTGATCAGGCGCGCCTTCAGCTGCGCGCCGACGCCGACGGTGCCCCCACCTACGACGTGCACTATGCGGCGGCCATCCACACGCTGCCCGTGCCGAGCCACGGCGACATCTTCTTCGACTTCGAGGGCGATCCGCTCTACACCGAGCCCGCGCCGGACGGCGAGGCCGAGTGGGGCATCGACTACCTGTTCGGGTGGGTCGACAACGCCGATCAGTACACGGCGCTGTGGGCGCACACGTTCGCCGAGGAGCGTCGCGCGCTCGAGACGTTCCTCGACTTCGTGAAGCTCCGCCGCGCCGCGCATCCCGGCATGCACATCTACCATTACGCGCCGTACGAGACCTCGCACCTGGTCGCGATGGCCGCTCGGCATGGGGTGCGTGAGGGGGAGGTCGACCGACTGCTGCGCGAGGGCGTCTTCGTCGATCTGTACCCGCTGGTGCTGCGCACGGTGCGCGTCGGCTCCCGGTCGTACTCCATCAAGAAGCTCGAGCCCCTGTACATGGGCGAAGACGTGCGCACGAGCGATGTGCAGAAGGGCGACGACTCGATCGTGCAGTACGTCGCGGCCCGCGAGCTCGCGGCAGCCGGGGAGCAGGCGGAAGCCGACGCCGTGTTCGCCGACCTGGCCGACTACAACCGCTACGACTGCGTCTCGACGCGCCGGCTGCGCAACTGGCTCATCGACATCGCGCGCAAGGAGGGCGTCACGCCGGCGCCCCCGGACGACGTCGCCGAGGTCATCTACGAGCCGTCTCCGCGGTCCCTGGCACTGCTCGCGGATGCGGAGCGCGCGGCGGCGGCAGGAGACGACGGCCTCGTGCACCGCATCGCCGCCGCGGCGATCGACTACTTCCCGCGGGAGGCGAAGAGCTTCTGGGTCTCGCACTTCCAGCGACTGCGCGAGCCGGTGACGATGTGGGACGGCACGCGCGACGTGGTCAAGGTCGACGCGCCGTCGTCGCGCGTGCGCAGCGACTGGAGTATCGGCGAGGGCCGCCGCGTCATGTCACGCGAGGTGGAGCTGCGTGGCGAGGTCTCGCCGGGGACCACGCTCGGCGCCGGGTCGCAGCCGTTCGCCCTGTACGGCGTGCCCGCGCCGTTCGACACCGAGGTGCCCTCGCGCGCCGTGCATGTGCCGCATGCCGTGACGGTGCGCGAAGTCCTCGACGACGGCTACCTCATCGTGGAGTCGGCGGTACAAGGGCAGACGTGGGACGAGCTGCCCGTGGCTCTGACGCCCGCCGCGCCGCCGCGGGTGGTGTCGCTGCAGCAGGCGATCGACGAGTGGGCGGACTCCGTGCACGAGGCCGCCCCGGGGTTCCCTGCCGATGCCGCGACCGACATCCTCCGCCGCCTTCCGCCGCGGACCCTCTCGGGGGCGCCGCTTCCGCCTGCCGGCGCAGACACGATCGATGCGATCGTGCGCGGGATCCTCGACCTCGACCGCAGCTACCTCGCCGTGCAGGGCCCTCCGGGCACGGGCAAGACCTACACGGGGTCACAGGTGATCGCGCGTCTCGTGAACGAGCGCGGCTTCCGGGTGGGTGTCGTGGCGCAGTCGCATGCGATCATCGAGACGCTGCTGGAGCGCGTGGTCGCCGACGGCGTGTCGCCCGCACAGGTCGCGAAGTGCCCGAAGGATGCTGACGCCGACCCGGCGTACACCGTGATCCCGAAGAACGGGATGGCGGCGTTCCTGGCAGAGCACGCACACGAGGGCGCCGTCGTCGGCGGTACCGCGTGGGACTTCAGCAACACGCAGCGCGTCGACCGCGGTGGGCTCGACCTGCTCGTGATCGACGAGGCCGGGCAGTTCTCGCTCGCCTCCACGATCGCGGTCGCCGCGGGGGCACAGCGGCTGCTCCTGCTGGGCGATCCGCAGCAGCTGCCGCAGGTGAGCCAGGGGGCCCACCCCGAACCGGTCGACACCTCCGCGCTGGGCTGGGTCATGGACGGCGACCCGGTCGTCCGGCCCGAATACGGCTACTTCCTCGCGCAGTCGTGGCGCATGCATCCGTTCGTGGCGGCCCCGGTGTCGAAGCTCGCGTATGCGGGCAAGCTCGCTTCCGCCCCCGGAACGGAGCGGCGGGCTGTGGAGGGCATCGACCCGGGGCTGCACGTGGTGCCGCTGCGGCACCGTGGCAATGCCACGCAGTCGCCCGAGGAGGCGGATGAGGTCGTGCGCATCGTCCGCGATCTCGTGGGGCGGCCGTTTCACGACAACGACCCGGCCGGCACGGTGCGGCCGCTGAGGCCGGACGACATCATCGTGGTCGCGCCGTACAACGCGCAACGGCAGCTCGTGCACGATGCCCTCACGAAGGCCGGGTTCGGCGGCGTGCCGGTGGGAACGGTCGACAACTTCCAGGGCAAGGAGGCGGTGGTCTCGATCACCTCGCTCGCCGCGTCGAGCGGACGGGATGCTCCGCGCGGACCAGAGTTCCTGCTGCTGCAGAACCGCCTCAACGTGGCGATCTCCCGCGCGCAGGTCGTGGCGTACCTGATCCACTCCCCGGCCCTGCTCGACGATCTGCCGTACACGCCGGAGGGCGTCGCGCGGCTGAGCGCATTCGCTCGACTGGTCGGCGCCGCAGAAGAGGACCAGGCATGACGTCGCGCGAGCCGGATGCGACCGCGTCCACCGGAGACCTTCCCGTCGGGGACGTTCGCACGCCCGACCTGCCCACCGCGGAGGAGGTGCTCCGCGCCGCGGCTGCCTGGGCATGGTTCCCGCGCGGCAGCGAGCATGTCCGCGACGAGATGCTCCTCGTGCGGTACCCGGAGCGGTTCGGCGGAGGAGTTCGCGGGTCACAGGTCCCGTCCACGGTTTCCGCCGCGTCCGTGCTCGATGCAGCGCTGGAGCGCACCAGAGCCTGGGGCGAGACGGTGTTCACGTTCTGGACGAACCCGGCCGATGGCCCTGACCTGGAGGACGAACTTCGGCGCCGCGGAGCCGAACACGTCGACACGGTCACCGTGTTCGCGCGTCCGACCACCGGCGTCGGCGTCGATGTGCCGCCCGGCGTGTCCGCCGAACTCGTCCGCTCGCTGGATCAGCTCCGCGAGGTCGACGCGATCAACGTTCCGGTCTGGGGTCAGCAGCCCCTCGACGAGGATGGGCTGCGCGTCGAGTTCGCCGAGGTGGCCGCCACTCTCCGCACCGGCGAAGGGCTCCGGGTCCTCGGCCGCATCGACGGACGCGCCGTGAGCACCGGCGGGTGCACGATCGTCGACGGGTTCACGCGGCTCTGGGGCGCGGCGACGCTCGAGACCGACCGCGGACGCGGCGTCTACCGTGCCGTGCTCGCGGAGCGTCTGCGGCAGAGCGCCGCCCGCGGCGCCGCCACGGCGCTCGTCAAGGGTCGCGTCTCGACCTCGGCGCCGATTCTCGCCACGGCCGGGTTCACACGGTACGGGGAGGAGCGCGCCTACCGTCTGACCCTCTGACAGAGCCGCCCGTCTGCACTCGCCTCGGGCTCAGACCGCGCCATGGAGCAGCCCCCGCCTCGGGCTCAGACCGCAGCGTGGAGCAGCACCCACCTTGGGTTCGGACCGCACCGGGCAGCGTCCGCCCCGCGCTCGGATCAGACGGTGCCGTAGAGGCGGTCGCCGGCGTCGCCGAGCCCAGGCACGATGTAGCCCTTCTCGTCGAGTCGCTCGTCGAGCGCACCCAGCACGAGGGTCACGTCCCGGTCGCCGGCCATGGCCTCGATCGCGGCCACGCCCTCCGGGGTGCCCAGCAGGCAGATCGCGGTCACATCCTTCGCGCCGCGGTCGAACAGGAACTGGATCGCAGCGGCCAGCGAGCCGCCCGTCGCCAGCATCGGGTCGATGGCGAAGCACTGGCGGTCGCTCAGGTCGTCCGGAAGCCGCTCGGCGTACGTCGTGGGCTCGAAGGTCTCCTCGTCGCGGACCATGCCCAGGAAGCCGACCTCGGCCGTCGGGAGCAGCTTCACCAGTCCTTCGAGCATGCCGAGGCCCGCACGGAGGATCGGCACGACGATGGGACGCGGCTCGGAGATCTTGACTCCGGTGGTCGTGGTCACCGGGGTCGTGATCTCGATGGGGGTGACCTTGACGTTGCGCGTCGCCTCGTAGGCCAGGAGGGTCACGAGCTCCTCCGTCAGCTGTCGGAAGACGGGCGACGGGGTGCGCGCGTCGCGCAGCACCGAGAGCTTGTGGGTGACGAGGGGGTGGTCGGCGACGTGAACACGCATGGTTACAGGCTAATGCGCGCCACCGCCCCGCACGACATCGAGGCACAGGAGGGGCCGTGCTGCTGTCGTAGGCTCGACGCATGACCGCCGCCGACCGCCTCGCGATGGGCCGTGCGCTCGCCCTGGCCGCGGAGGCCGCGGACGCGACCGAGATCCCCGTGGGGGCGGTCGTGCTGGACGCCGAGGGGCGCGTGCTCGGCGAGGGGCGCAACACGCGCGAAACCACCCACGACCCGACCGGTCATGCGGAGATCGTCGCGCTGCGCCAGGCGGCCGCGAGCCGACGCTCCTGGAACCTCGAGGGGTGCACGCTCGTGGTCACCCTGGAGCCGTGCATCATGTGCGCGGGGGCGATCCTGCAATCGCGCATCGGCCGGGTGGTCTTCGGCGCCTGGGACGACAAGGCGGGCGCGGCGGGGTCGATGTACGACGTGCTGCGGGACCGCCGCCTGCCGTATCGCGCGGAAGTGGTCGGCGGTATCGAGGAGGAGGCCGCGACCGCCCTCCTGCGCGACTTCTTCCGGGAGCGCCGCTGAGCCCCGCGCGGCATCGGCGTCAGCCCAGGACCGTCGACCAGGCGACCGCCACGAGGCACAGCCCTTCGTCCGTGGTCCGGTAGAAGACATCGCCGGGGAACTGCTCGCCTGCGGCCACGCGTCCTTCCGGCAACGAGAGGTTGATCGTCCAGTCGGGATCGACCGGCACCTGCTCCGGCCAGTACTCGCCGACGAAGGCCCCCGGCTCCTCGGCGGACAGCCCCTGCCAGTCGACGGGCTCCCGCAGCTCCGGGTCCGCGCCGTCGCAGACGAACGGCTCCGCGTCACCCTCGCCTGCGGCCGCGATGAGGCGCTCCGTCTCCGCGATGACCTCGGCCCCCTCGGCACCCCAGATCACGGTGTCCATGGTGCAGCCCGCCAGAGCGGTCGCGAGCAGCACCGTGAGGCCTGCGACCGCCGTGGGCCGCGTCGCGCGAGGCACCGCTCAGTCCGAGGACTTGAGGACGAAGACGTCGGTCGAGGGCTCGGGGTCGATCGCGGGCCGGTACACGTCGGGCTCGATGTACACCACCCGCGCGAGCGGGACCGCCGTGCGGATGCGGGCCTCGATGGCGTTGATGTCGTCGGCCACCTCGCGCAGCGGCTTGTCGGCGTGGAGGGCGATCTTCGCCGCGACCATCAGCTCGTCCGGTCCGAGGTAGAGGGTCTTCATGTGGATGATCTTCTCGATCTCCGGCCCGTCGTTGATGGCGTCGACGATGCGGTCCTCGTCGGCCTGGGTCGCCCCCTCGCCGATGAGCAGGCTCTTGGTCTCGACGCCCAGCACGATGGCGATCAGCACGAGCAGCACGCCGATCATGACGGTGCCGAGGGCGTCGAACAGCGGGTTGCCCGTGAGGAGCGTGAGGCCCACACCGAGCAGGGCGAACGTGAGTCCGGTGAGGGCCCCGATGTCCTCCAGCAGCACGACGGGCAGCTCCGGCGCCTTGGCGCGGCGGATGAACGACGACCAGGACTGGCCTTTCTCGCGCACGAGGTTGCTCTCGCGGACGGCCGTGCGCAGCGAGAACGACTCCAGGCCGATCGCGATCAGCAGCACCACGAGCGGCAGCCACCACCAGGTCTGGTCGAGTTCGTGCGGGTTGGTCAGCTTGTCGACGCCCTCGTAGATCGCGAAGAGACCGCCCACGGAGAACAGGATGATCGACACGACGAACGCGTACACATAGCGCTCCCGGCCGTAGCCGAAGGGGTGCGCGCGATCGGCGCGTCGCTGGGACTTGCGGCCTCCGAGCATCAGCAGCAGCTGGTTGCCCGAGTCGGCGACCGAGTGGATGGCTTCGGCGAGCATCGACGCCGAACCCGAGAGCGCCCAGGCGATGAACTTCGCGAGCGCGATGCCCAGGTTCGCCAGGAACGCCGCGACGATGGCCTTGCTGCCTCCGGATGCACTCATGCGACGAGTCTAGAACCGCCCGTCCGGGGGATGCAGGAGCGCCCGCCGTAGGATGACGACATGGCTGACTCGCTCCCGTCCCTCGCGTTCCTCGGTGCCGGTTCGATGGGGGGAGCGATCCTCCGCGGGGTGCTCGCGTCCGGCATCACCGTGGACGGGGGGATCACCGCCACCAACCGAACCCCCGAGAAGGCCGCCGCGCTCGCCGGGTTCGACGGGGTCACGAGCATCGCGCTGTCGGAGCACCCGGACGGCAATGCCGATGCGGTCGCCGGCGCGCGCATCGTGCTGGTGGGAGTGAAGCCCGCGATGGTGCCGGATCTGCTCCGCGAGATCGCCCCGCAGCTGGCCGACGACACGATCGTGGTGAGTCTCGCCGCGGGGGTGACCCTGCAGACGTTCGCCGAGGGACTGGGCGCTGACGCCCGCGTGATCCGGTCGATGCCGAACACCCCCTCGACCGTGCGCAAGGGGGTGACCGGCCTGGCTCCCGGCGCCGCGGCGAGCGACGACGATCTGGCCCTGGTGCGTCGGCTGTTCGAGACCGTCGGCGCCGTCGTGGTCGTCCCCGAGTCGCAGATCGATGCGCTGTCCACGATCTCCGGGTCGGGTCCCGCCTACGTCTTCCTGCTGATCGAGGAACTGACCAAGGCCGCCGAGGGCATGGGGTTCTCCGAGGCGGATGCGCGGCTCCTGGCCGAGCAGACCTTCATCGGTGCGACCGCGTTGCTCGACGCGTCCGGCGAGGAGCCCTCGGAGCTGCGTCGCCGGGTCACGAGCCCGAAGGGAACCACCGAGCGCGCCGTCGCCGTGCTGCAGGACGCGCGGCTGGATCGCACGTTCGCGGATGCCGCAGCCGCGGCGCTCGCGCGGGCGAAGGAGCTCGCCGCCGGGGCCTGAGCACGGTCGGATCGTCGAGGCTCGACGGGTCCGGCACGTCGCCGTCCTGGTCCCGACGGCCCGCCCGCGGGGAGCACGCGTCGTCCGGGCTCCGCTCCGTCGCCCGACACCTCGGTCGCCGCGTGCAGAGCGCGAGCACGACCCCCTCCGGGCTCCGCTCAGTCCCCCGACACCTCGATCAGCACCTGCGGCGCGCGGGCGTCCAGCGTCCGACCGCCCAGCGCGACGCCGCCCCACAGCGCGAGTCCGCCGATCACGACGGCGCACGCGAGGCTCACCCAGCCCAGCGGGGGGATCCAGATCGCGGCGATCGCGAAGCCGAGGGCGGGAGCGCCCAGCACGAGTGTGATCGGGGACATGATCAGCATCGCGAGGAACGACTGCGCGCCGCCGGAGGAGCCGCGACCGAAGGGGTTCGCCTCGGGCGCGGGAGCCCGCCCCGGGAGGAACGCGCCGACCCAGGAGCCGGCTCCCGCCGAGACCGCCATGAGTCCGAGCGCCGCGCCGAGACTCCCGGGGAGCAGGTCCGGGCGTCCGGCCAACAGGCACGTCGCGATGCACAGGACGACCGTGACGGGGACCGCGAGCACGCCGAACCCGAGCAGTCGACCCGTGCGATCGGCGGTGCCGCTCACTCCGGTGAGGATGTGCAGCGCGAACGCATCGTTGTCGTACGCGATCGCCATCTGCACGATGCTGCCGGTGAGCAGAGCGTTGATCGCCGGAATCAGCGTGATGGCGGGGGCGAAGCCGGAGGAGTCCTGCTGCAGACCGTTCATCAGGGCGAGCCCGAGGAAGATCGCGGGCAGGAGCAGCATCATCACGATGTTGATCGCCTGCCGGGGGTCGCGGCGGAAGTAGCGCAGCGTGCGGCCGGCGATCGCACCGACGGGGCCGGCCGGCAGCATCCGGTCGAGGACTCCGCCGGATCGGACCCGGCCCCCGCCGCTGGACTGGATCGGCGCGGTGAGCCGCGCGTCGAGCATGACCCGCGCGGCCACCCAGAGCAGGGCGACCGTGGCGAGCGCGATGACCAGGCGCAGCACCGCGGTGAGCACCTCGCCCTGGGCGAGCGCGGCGGGCACACCGAAGACCGCCGCGACCGGGGTCCACGCGGCGATCTCCGCGACGGCCGTGAAGGCTCCGCCGACGTCGCCCACGCGGGTCAGCGCCTGTGCGCCGATGTTCAGCAGCAGTCCCGAGGAGGCCAGCAGCACGACACCCACGGTGAGCACCAGGTCCCGCGCCCGGCGGCGGGCCAGCCAGCGCGCGAGGATTCCGCTGACGACGCGCGCTCCCAGCACGCAGGTCGCCAGCGCCAGCGGGATCATGAGCAGCGCCGTGATCAGGGCCGGGATGCTGACCGACCACCCCAGCAGCATGAGGAGCAGCGCGACCGCTGTGCCGATGCCGCCGACCGTCGTGACACTCGCGACCACCAGGCCCGGGAGCATCGTGCGCGCCGTCACCGGAAGCAGCGCGAACCGCTCCGGAGCAAGGGAATCGTCACTGCTGACGAGGAGGGAGCCCACCCACCATCCGAGCACGATGACGCCCCCGGTGAGCACGAGCGCCGTCACGGCGGCGTCCGGCGCCGCGAAGCGCAGGGCGACGAGCCCGGCCGTGAGCGCACCGAGCATGCCGACAGCGAAGAGGCCCATGATCGCGAGGGTCACGATCATCCAGGGGTTGCGTGCGAGCTGGTGACCCAGCTGACGCAGCCGCAGGCTTACGAGGAGCGCAACCATGCGAGCGTCTCCGTCCCGAGGTCGTGGGCGCCGACGAGCGCGAGGAAGCGCTCCTGCAGGGTGAGCCCCGCGCGCACCTCGTCCAGTGTGCCGTGGGCGAGCAGGCGACCCTCGGCCACGATCGCCACGCGGTCGCACAGCGATTCCACGAGCTCCATGACGTGGCTCGACAGCACGACCGTGCCTCCGCCGTCGACGAAAGAGCGCAGGATCTGCCTGATCGTCTGGCCGGACACGGGGTCGACCGCCTCCAGCGGCTCGTCCAGGATCAGCAGCCGCGGCGCGTGGATGAGCGCGCACGCCAGGCCGATCTTCTTGCGCATCCCGGCGGAGTAGTCCACGACCAGGGTGTCGCGCGCCTCGGTCAGCCCCAGGGCGTCGAGCAGCTCGCCCGCCCGTGCCACGACGTCGGCCTCGGCCATGCCGCGCAGCAGCCCGGTGTACCGCAGCAGTTCAGCGCCGGTGAGGCGGTCGAGCATGCGGATGCCGTCCGGCAGAACGCCCATGCGGGCCTTGGCCGCTGCCGGGTCCTGCCACACATCGGCGCCGAGCACCCAGGCGGTGCCGGCGTCGGGGCGCAGCAGTCCGGTGGTCATGGCGAGAGTGGTCGTCTTGCCTGCGCCGTTCGGACCGAGCAGGCCGAGCATGGATCCGGCCGGCACGTCGAGCGAGAGGCTGTCGACGGCGACCTTCTGGCCGAACTGCTTGCGGAGTCCGCGGAGGGCGAGGACGGGTGGGGCCGGGGCGTGGTCGGTCATGCCCCCATCCCACCACGCGGGCGCCGACGCCCACATCCGCCGCGTGGGGGAGTCGCGGCTTCGGCCCGCGTCAGCGGTCGAGGGCGGCGAAGCGCTCGATGTCGCTGTTGGTGCCGGACACGATGATGAGGTCGTGGTTCGTGACGATGGTGTTGGCCTCGGCGTAGCGGAACGGCTTGCCCGGGCTCTTCACACCGACCACAGTGACCTTGTACTTGGAGCGGACGCCGGACTCGTTCAGGCCGACGCCGCGGATGAACTTCGGCGGGTACATCTTGGCGAGCACGAAGTCGTCGTCGAAGCGGATGAAGTCGAGCATGCGGCCGCTGACCAGGTGGGCGACGCGCTCGCCGGCCTCGCGCTCGGGGTAGATCACGTGGTTGGCTCCGACGCGGGCGAGGATCTTGCCGTGCGACTGGGAGACGGCCTTGGCCCAGATCTGCGGCACCTTGAGGTCGACGAGGTTCGCGGTGATGAGCACGGACGCTTCGATCGAGGAGCCGACGGCCACGACGGCCACCTGAAAGTCCTGGGCGCCGATCTGCCGCAGCGCATCGATGTTCCTGGCGTCGGCCTGCACGGTGTGGGTGACCCGCTCCGACCACTTCTGCACGAGTTCGAGGTTGTCGTCGATCGCGAGCACCTCGCGGTCGAGGCGGTCGAGCTCACCGGCGCAGGCGGCACCGAACCGGCCGAGGCCGATGACGAGGACGGGAGCGTCGCCCCGGAGGACTTCAACCAACGATCGGCCTTTCCACGGGCAGCGAGTAGTACTGCGTGCGCGATGTCGCGGCGACTGCCGCAGCGAGAGTCACTGTACCAACGCGGCCCATGAAGATGGTCGCGGCCATCACGTACGACGCCGAATCCGGGAGCTCTCCTGTGAGCCCGGTCGACAGGCCCACGGTGCCGAACGCAGAGATCACGTCGAAGAGCACGTGACTGATGTCGGCTTTGGTGATCTGCGAGATGACGATCGTCGACAGGGCCACGATCGTCGCGCCCCAGGCGACGACGCTGAGCGCGACGCGCTGGACGTCGCTGGGGATGCGGCGCCCGAACGCCTCGACGGACTGGCGGCCCTTCGCCTCCGACCACACCGCGATGGCGAGGACCGCGAGCGTGGTGACCTTGATGCCGCCCGCGGTCGATGCCGAGCCGCCGCCGACGAACATGAGCATGCTCGCCGCGAGCAGCGACGAGCCGTTCAGGTCATCCATCTCGATCACGTTGAACCCGCCGGAGCGGGTCATCGCGGAGAGGAAGAACGCCTGGAAGGTGGTGTCGGCGGCGTCCATGGAGCCGAACGTGCGCGGGTTGTCGTACTCGAGGATGAGGAAGGCGGCGGCGCCCAGGATGAACAGCAGCACGGTCGTGACGATCGTGAGCTTCGAGTGCAGGGACCAGCGCTTCACATGCCACACGTGCTTGGCGAGCGTGTAGATCACGGGGAAGCCGATGCTGCCGAGGAAGACGCCCACCATGAGCAGGGAAAGCACGAGGTAGTCGTCGGCGAACACCGCCACGCCGCCGTCGTTGGGCGCGAAGCCGGTGTTGGTGAATGCCATCGCCGCGAAGTAGGGGGCCTCCCACAGTGCCGCGATCGGGTTGACCTCCGCCATCACCAGAGCGGGGTACAGCAGCGCTGCGAGGGAGGCCTCGATGATGAGGGCCGACACGGCGACGGTGGTGAGCAGCTGGCCGACCTCGCCCAGGCGCACGGTCTGGCTCTCGTTCACGACGCCGCCGTGGGCGCGGAGCGGGTTGGTGTCGCCCGCGGCCATGAGCTTCGCCCTGAGCCCGAGCCGCTTCGAGATGAGCATGCCCATCAGGGAGGCGAGGGTCAATACGCCGAGCGCGCCGATGTTGACGCCGATGAACACCAGCACGTGTCCGAAGGGGGACCAGTGGTTCGCCATGTCGACGGTCGCCAGTCCGGTGACGCAGATCGTGGAGACGGCCGTGAAGAGCGCATCGCTCAGTGGGGTGACGGTGCCGCTGGCCGAGGCGATCGGCAGCGAGAACAGGACCGTGAAGACCAGGATCAGCAGCGCGAACACCGCGATCGCGAAGCGCGAGGGTGAGGACGTGATGATGTGCTTCAGCCGGCCGGCGGCGCTCCCGAAACCGTGTCGAGGAGACGACGCCGAAACGATGCCCGACATCGCTGCCCCTCTCCTGTCGTCCTCCGCGCACACGGCGGTCGCGCGGCGCTGCTCGCCGAGCCCTCGTCATGGTACTCCGTGCCGGGGCGGACTACCCTGAACTCATGACGGACATCTTCGACGTGATCGCAGACGGTACGAGGCGCGACATCCTCCAGCTCCTGCTCCGCCGAACGTCCGAAGGTGAGACCGGCACCAGCGTGAGCCAGATCGTGGCCGACCTCGGCATCAGCCAGCCCACCGTGTCGAAGCACCTCAAGGTGCTCCGCGATGCCGAACTCGTCACGGTCCGGGAGGACGGGCAGCGCCGGTTCTACAGCCTGTCCGTCGAGCCGCTCGAGGTGGTCGACGACTGGCTGGTGCCGTTCCTGGTCGACGCCTTCGGCGATGCGGCCCCCGACATCGCCTACCCCGGGGCGCCGCTTCCCGACGGTGCCGCGCACGCCGCAGAGGTCGTCGGGCGTGCGGCCGCCTCCGCGAAGCACGTCGTCACCACCGCGCTCAAGCGGCTCGGCGCCTGACACCGCCGCCCGTGTCGCACGCTCCGACACGGCATCGCCCCCGGCGACAGGGGGGCATGTCGTCGGGGGCGATCCGCGGACCCCAGATCCGCAGGGACTCGGCGGTGCCGGCACAAGTCCTGCTCCGACCGTGTCAGTGCTGTCTGAGCGATCGGCGAAGGGAGCCTATGCGTGGGCTGTGACGGCTGCGCTCAGCGTCTCCCGGCTTTGCGGCGGAAGAGCCACGCGCCCCAGAGCACCGCGACCGTGAGGATGACCACGCACCATCCGATCGCCCACCACGGCTCACTCCCCATCGGGACGTCCATGAGGAGTCCTCGGATGGTCTCCACGATCGGCGTGATCGGCTGATTCGCGGCGACCGGCTGCAGCCATGCGGGCATGCTCGCCACCGGCACGAACGCGCTGGAGAGGTAGGGGAGGAACAGCAGCACGAAGCCGTAGCCGTTCGCCCCCTCCGGGCTGCCGGCGGCGAGACCGATCGCAGCGAACAGGTAGGTGATCGCGAGGATGTACAGGGCGATGAGTCCCGTGAGACCCAACCACTCCCACGCGTTCGCGGTCGGACGGAACCCGACCAGCACCCCCACGCCGATCACGATGGCGGTGGCCACGAGGTTGCGCAGCACGCTCGCCACGACGTGCCCGGTGAGCACGGCGCCCGCACGCAGCGGCATGGTGCGGAAGCGGTCGATGATGCCCGTGCGCATGTCGTTGGCGACGTACACCGCGGTCGAGGACGCGCCGAATCCCGCGCAGGTGAGGATGATCCCTGGCACCACATAGTCGACGTAGGCGCCGGAGGGGTCGATGGCGCCCCCGAACACCCAGGTGAACATGAGCATGAGCATCACGGGCAGCAGGATCGCCATGAGCAGCGATTCCCCGTCCCGCAGGGAATGCCGCAGGCTGCGTCCGACGAACACGGCCTCGGCGGTGACGCCGCGAAGGCGAGGACGCGGCGGGGCGGCGGCCGTCGTCCGGGGCAGCGGGCGCCCAGCGGTCGTGGTGGTCATGCGAGCTCCTTCTGCGGGGCGCCCTCAGGCGCGGGGCGGCGGTCTGTGGGGGAGGTGACGGCGAGGAACACGTCGTCGAGAGTGGGTCGGCGCAGGGTCACGACGCCGTCCTGACCGTCTTCGTCGAGCCTGTCGAGGGCGCGGCGCAGCCCGGCGACCGTGCCGTCGGTGGGGATCTCGGCCTGCAGGTCTCCGCGGGAGTCGTGCAGCTCGACCGTGTCCCCGCCGACCCGGGCCTTGAGCTCGGCGGCCGTCCCGATCGCGGCGATGCGGCCGCCGTGGAGCACGGCGATGCGGTCGGCGAGCTGGTCCGCCTCCTCGAGGTACTGCGTGGTCAGGAAGACGGTGGTGCCGGACGCGGCGAGTCCGCGGATGATGTCCCAGAGGTCGCGGCGGCTGCGGGTGTCGAGGCCGGTGGTGGGCTCGTCGAGGAAGAGCACCTCGGGGGTGACCACGAAGCTGAGCGCGAGATCGAGGCGTCGCCGCATCCCGCCGGAGTAGGTGCGCACGGGGCGCCCCGCGGCGTCGACCAGGTCGAACTGGGTGATGAGATCGGTCGCGCGGCGGCGCGCGGCGGCGCGGTTCAGCCCCGACAGTCGCCCGAACATGACGACGTTCTCGATCGCCGTCAGGGCATCGTCCACGGCGGCCGACTGCCCGGTGAGGCTGATCCGCCGCTGCACCTCGACGGGCTGGGTTCGCACGTCCCACCCGGCCACGGCGGCGGAGCCGTGATCCGCGGCGGTGAGCGTGGTGAGGATATTGATGGTCGTCGTCTTGCCCGCGCCGTTGGGGCCGAGCAGGGCGAAGACCTCGCCACGCGCGACGGTGAAGTCGAGTCCGTCGACCACGGTGTTCGCGCCGAAGGCCTTGCGCAGGCCTCGCACGTCGATGGCTGTCTCCATGGGGTGGGCCTTTCTGTGTAGAGGGAAAACTGTGTATGAGTCACGCAACTGTGTATGACCATAACACACGGTTTAGCTCATAAACAGAAGTAAGATGGGGGCATGACCGAGATCGAGCCCCCGGAGCTGCCGCGCGGCATCGCCCTGGCCTGGGGTGTCGCCGCGAACCCGCAGCGGGGGCCCAAGCGCGAGATGAGCGTCGAGAAGATCGTCGAAGCCGCGGTCGAGCTGGCGGACGCCGAGGGCATCGGTGCGGTGTCGATGGCGGCGGTCGCATCCCGCCTCGGGTTCACGCCGATGTCCCTCTACCGCTACGTCTCCGCCAAGGACGACCTGCTGCTGCTCATGCAGGAGGAGGCCACGGGGCTGCCTCCCGAGAGCCACCTCGACGCGGAGGGCTGGCGCGATCGCCTGCTCGCGCTGTACCAGGCGCAGATCCTCGTGTACCTGCGGCATCCGTGGATGCTGTCCCTCCCCATCTCGGGCTCCCCGATCACGCCGAACAGCTCCGCCTGGCTGGACGCCGGGCTCGCGGCGCTCGACGGCACCCCGCTCACGGCCGAGGAGCGCATCGCGGTCGCGCTCGCCGTGACCGGGCACGCACGCTGGTGCGGGATCGTGCAGGCGGGATACACCGAGCAGTCCCGCTCGTCCGGGCTCACCCCCGATCAGGTCGCCGAGCGCGAGGCCTCGCTGTTCGATCGCGTGATCGCCGCGGAGGAGTTCCCCGCGCTGCGGCGCGCGATCGACGACGGCGTGTTCCTGTCGGCCGCCGATCCGTTCCGCTTCGCGGTCGAACGCACCCTCGACGGCGTGGCGGCCTATATCGCAGCGCTCGACCGCGGCGAGCCGCACGCGGTGTCCGAGGAGTGGGTGGACATCGACCCCGCGGAGCTCGCGGGGGACAAGCGACTGCGGGAGGCACAGAAGGCCAGCCGCGACGCCGAGAAGGCGCTGCGAGCGGCGCGGAAGCTCGAGAGGCAGGTGCTCCGCGAGGCGAGGGAGCGCGTCGCGAAGGGGAAGAAGTCGGCCTGATCCGCCCCGAGACCTCCTGCGATCGGCAGGATGGACTCATGACGGCCCAGCACCGAGCGCACTTCGACTTCGCGATCACGTTCGCCAACGGCGGCGGCATGCAGGGAGAGGGGTTCCGCCTCGACCTCCCTCGGGCGGACATGTCGGCCGACGAGATCGCCGCCCTGCTCGTCCGCCACCTCGGACTGGCGCTCGTGGGCGAGGTCGAGCTGCGGGACCTGCGCATCGTCGAGGAGCAGCACCGCGGAAGCCGGGGCGTCGAGGTGGCCTCCGCCGACGGCGCCGGCGAACGCGTCGTGGATCTCAGTCACCCGATCGAGGCCGGACTGATCACGTATCCCGGGCTCCCGGCGCCGACCATCACCCCGTTCCTCACTCGCGAGGCCTCCCGGGAGCGCTACGCGCCCGGCACCGAATTCGCGATGGACGTGATCACGATGATCGGCAACACCGGCACCTACCTCGACGCGCCGTTCCACCGCTACGCCGACGGCGGCGACCTCGCCTCGCTGGACCTGGCGTCGCTGGTCGGACTCCCGGCCGAGGTCTTCCACCTCCAGGACGCGTGGTCGCCCGAGCGACGCGGCATCCGGGCGGCGACGCTGGCCGACCGCGAGCTGCGGGGCACTGCGGTGCTGCTCCACACCGGGTGGAGCAGCCGCTTCGGCACCCCCGCGTATGCCGAGGGAGCGCCGTTCCTCGCCGAGGACGCCGCGCGCTTCCTGGCGGAGTCGGGGGTCCGCCTGGTCGGCATCGACTCGCTCAACATCGACGACACCGAGAGCGGCGGCGAGCGCCCGGCGCACAGCATCCTGCTGGCCGCCGGCGTGCACGTGGTCGAGCATCTGATCGGACTGGAGGCGGTGCCCTCGCGGGGTGCCCGCTTCACCGCGGCCCCACCGGCGGTGCGCGGCTTCGGCACCTTCCCGGTGCGGGCCTTCGCCACCGTGCCTGGGTCCCACTGATCACAGCAGTCACATGGGTTTACACGTGTCCCAGCTACCCCATAGAGTGTGCACATCGAGAAAGGGGTACGTGGGATGCCCGAGGTTCCAGATGTCCGATTCCTCACGGTGGCCGAGGTCGCCGAGCTGATGCGCGTGTCCAAGATGACCGTGTATCGGCTGGTCCACTCCGGCGAGCTGCCGGCCATCCGCTTCGGCCGCAGCTATCGCGTGCCGGAGTCGGCCGTGGCCGAAGCACTGCAGCGGCCCATCGCCGACGCCGGCTGACGCGGCCGAAGCAGGCCCGCGGGTTTGCTAGGATGATCCGAGGCATTTTTCGTGCCCGTACCCGGGTGTCCGATTCGGCGACACCCAGCCCCTGACTTAGTGAGGTTTCCGTGGGTTCTGTCATCAAGAAGCGCCGCAAGCGCATGGCGAAGAAGAAGCACCGCAAGCTGCTTCGCAAGACTCGCCACCAGCGCCGCAACAAGAAGTAAGCGGCCAGACACCGAGCGCCTGTCTCCGGACGGGCGCTTTGTGTCTGTGCCCGCTTCCCGCACCGCCGAGAGGATGTCATGAAGTCGATCACCGTCGCCGAACTCGCCGAGCGCTCCGGCACCCCGCTCATCGACGTGCGGGAGGTGAACGAGTTCGCCGCGGGGCACGTGCCCGGCGCCGTGAACATCCCGATGTCGGAGATCGGCAACCGGCTCGACGAGCTGCCCGCGGAGTCGTTCGACGTGATCTGCCAGGCCGGCGGCCGCTCCGCGCGCGTGGTCGAAGCTCTCGAGGCGCGCGGCTACGACGCGACCAACGTCGAAGGCGGCACGGGGGAGTGGATCGCGCAGGGACGCGCCGTCGAGGTCCCGGGGTCGTGACGACGCTCACCCTGATCGGCAAACCCGACTGCCACCTGTGCGATGTGGCCTCCGAGGTCGTCGACGCCGTGGTCGCTGAGCTGCCCGACGCCGCAGCCGAGCGGATCCAGATCGTCGAGGCATCGATTCAGGACGACCCCGCGCTGTACGAGCAGTGGTGGGACAAGATCCCCGTGGTGCTGATCGACGGACGTCTGCACGCCCATTGGCGCGTCGCGCCAGACCGCCTGCGCGAAGCGCTCGAAGAGGCCGTGCGCGACGACGCGCTCGTCGAAGAGAAGGAACAGCGATGACCATCCGCCACGTCGTGACCTGGAAGCTCGCCGCGGAGGACGCGGGCGAGCGCGCCGCCGACGCCGCGGAGGTCGCCCGCCGCCTGAATGCGCTCGACGGAGTGGTGCCGCAGCTGCGGAGCATCTCGGCCGGTGCCAACAGCGCCTATCCGGACACCAATTGGGATGTCACCCTCGTCGCGGACTTCGACTCGCTGGCGGCGCTGGAGGAGTACCAGGTGCACCCGGCGCACGAAGAGGTCGCCGCCTTCATCCGCTCGGTCGTGGCATCGCGCGTCGCGGTCGACTTCGAGGTCTGATCCGCGCACCGCAACACAAACGTGATGCCGTGGGCCGTCCCTGTCATTGGTCACGCGACGAGCCGCATGTTTAGATGAACTCCTACCCGTCCGCGGGCGCACCCCGCCCCCGAACTCCCTGGAGCCGACATGCCCCGTCGTAACCTCTTCGCCGGCCTCGCACTCGTGGCCACCGCAACCCTCGCGCTCGCCGGATGCGCCACCGGTGCCAGCGATGCCGGGAGCAGCGGCGAGCCTGCAGCCGGCGACGAGTACGGGCTGATCGAGGCGGGCACCCTCACGGTCTGCTCCGACATCCCCTACCCGCCGTTCGAGTTCGAGGGGGACGATGGCGAGTACACAGGGTTCGACATCGATCTGCTCGGCGCGATCGCGAAGCAGCTCGACCTCAAGCTCTCGGTGCAGGACGTGGGCTTCGACGCGCTGCAGTCGGGAACCACGCTCGCCGCCGGGCAGTGCGACGTCGGCGCCTCCGCGATGACCATCACGGACGAGCGCAAGGCCAACATCGACTTCTCCGACCCGTACTACGACTCGCTGCAGTCGCTCCTCGTGCGCACCGACTCCGGCATCGAGTCGATCGACGACCTGTCCGGCAAGAACGTCGGCGTGCAGCAGGGCACCACGGGCGAGAGCTACGCGGGCGAGAACGCGAAGGGCGCCCAGCTGGTGCAGTACCCCTCCGACGGCGAGCTGTGGCCGGCCATGCAGGCGGGGCAGATCGACGCCATCCTGCAGGACCAGCCGGTGAACCTCGAGCACGAGAAGGCCGACTCCGCGTACAAGATCGTCGAGACGTACGAGACCGACGAGTCGTACGGCTTCGCCTTCGCCAAGGGTGAGAAGGACGCACTGCTGGAGGCCGTCAACGGCGCGCTCCAGGAGCTGCGCGACAACGGCGAGTACCAGAAGATCTACGACGAGTACTTCACGGCCAACTGAGTTCGGAACTGAGCAGGTCGGGAGGACCTTGACGATGGCGTTGAGGCGCACCACGAAGAAGAAGCTGTACCGGTACACCGTCTATGCGGTGCTGATCGCGCTCGTCGTCTGGGTCGCGATCACCACCGACTGGTCGCGGATCGCGACGATGTACTTCAACCCGGAGGTCGCGGCGAAGATGCTTCCGGGCATCATCACCACGGCCCTGGTGAACACCCTGTGGTTCACGGCCGTGGCGTTCCTCGGCGGGCTGCTGCTCGGCGTGGTGCTCGCGCTGATGAAGCTGTCGGAGATCGGGCCCTTCCGCTGGATCGCGACGTGCTGGATCGAGCTGTTCCGCGGGTTGCCCGCCATCCTGACGATCTTCGCGATCGCCTACATCGTGCCGATCGGCATGGGCGTCTCGGGCACCAAGCTCGGCGGGCCCGTCGTCCTCGGGCTCATCGGCCTGATCTTGGTGGCGTCGGCCTACATGGCCGAGACCATCCGTGCCGGACTCCAGGCGGTGCCGAAGGGGCAGACCGAGGCGGCGCGGTCACTGGGCATGTCGCCCATGAAGACCACGTTCTGGATCGTCGTCCCTCAGGGATTCCGCATCATCATCCCGCCGTTGACGAACGAGTTCGTGCTGCTGCTGAAGGACACGTCGCTGCTGTTCGTGGCCGGATCCTTCATCTGGTCGAAAGAGCTCACGACCTTCGCCCGTGACGCGAGCACGCAGAACGCGAACGGGACACCGCTGATCATGGCGGCGATCCTGTACCTGATCGTGACGATCCCCCTCACGCGGTTCAGCGCGTGGCTGGAGCGACGGATGGCGAGGAGCCGATGACCACCGACCTGATCGACGTCCACGCGCCCGCGATCGACATCCAGGGTCTGGTGAAGACCTTCGGCGACAACGAGGTGCTCAAGGGCATCGACCTGACCGTGTACCCGGGCGAGGTCGTGTGCGTGATCGGGCCGTCCGGTTCGGGCAAGTCGACGCTGCTGCGCTCCGTCAACCTGCTGGAGGAGCCGACCGGCGGCAAGGTGCTGATCGAGGGCATCGACATCACCGACCCCGACATCGACATCGACCGGGTGCGCACGCGCATCGGCATGGTGTTCCAGAGCTTCAACCTGTTCCCGCACCTGAGCGTGCTGGGCAACCTCACCATCGCGCAGCAGCGGGTGAAGAAGCGCTCGAAGGCGGAGTCCGAGAAGGTCGCGCACGCGATGCTGGCACGGGTGGGGCTCGCTGAGAAGGCGGACGCCTACCCCGGGCACCTCTCGGGCGGACAGCAGCAGCGCGTGGCCATCGCCAGGGCGCTGTGCATGAACCCCGACATGATGCTGTTCGACGAGCCCACGTCGGCCCTCGACCCCGAGCTGGTCGGCGAGGTGCTGCAGGTCATGCGCTCGCTCGCAGACGAGGGCATGACGATGCTGGTCGTGACCCATGAGATGGGCTTCGCGCGCGAGGTCGGGTCCCGGCTGATCTTCATGGACGGCGGCCACATCGTCGAACAGGGCGACCCCCGCGCGGTACTCGCCGATCCGCAGCACCAGCGCACGAAGGACTTCCTGTCGCGGGTGCTCTGACCACACGACGCACGAGACCCGCTGGTCGCCCTCCGGCGTCAGGTGGTCTCGTCGCGAGCGGGGTCAGTCGACCTCGACGACTTCGGCGCCAGGGGCGTTGCGCTGAACGGACTCGATGCCGTTCAGCGCGGCGGACTTGGAGGAGTACCCCTCGCTCGTCGCGATGATCTCGCCGTTGCCGGCCTTGAGGCGGAACCGGTACTGACCGGATGGACCGCGGTACAGCTCGAACTTGCCTGCCATGGACTGATCCTCTCTGTCACGGATGGAGCTGTGCTCCGCCGTTTACGAGTCGCGCACGCGGCGCGGGACGCGGGGTCAGGACACCCTCCGGTCCCCCCGGGCCGGAGGGCGCCCTGGTAGGCGCCGGCTCGCGGGGGAGGATTTCCGAGCAGCACCTCCGTCTCGCTGACCGTCGCCGATAGTCATGACGGCGGTTGGAGACGATGAAATGATGCCACCATCACGCCACATGCGCAATATCGGTTGACTGATATATCACTCTTCAGGGGTGAGGCTCAGACGCCAGGCACCGACAGCTTGAACCCCCGATGCGAGCCCACGTAGCCCAGGCGCTCGTAGAAGCGGTGTGCGTCAGTTCGTGCCGCATCGGAGGTCAGCTGCACGATCGCGGCGCCGAGGGCCGGTGCCGCCGCCTCGCCCACCCACCGCATCACCGCGGAGCCGATGCCCGCGGAGCGCAGGTCGCTGCGCACGCGCACCGCCTCCACCAGCAGCCGCCGGGCGCCGCGCCGAGCCATGCCGGGGATCGACGTGAGCTGCAGCGTGCCCACGAGCGCGCCGCCGAGCTCGACCACGAGAAGGTCGTTCGACGGGTCGTCGAGGATCTCCCGCAGCCCGCGCACGTAGGCGGGACGGTCGCCCTCATCCGCGACATCGCCCCGCGCGGCACTGATCGGGTCGTCGGCGAGCAGCGCGATGACCCCGTCCGCATCGGCTTCCGTCGCCCGCCGGAGCACCGCGTCACCCGCGCGAGAGGGGAAAGCGAAGGGCAGAGGCAGGGCAGGCAGCATGAGCCCAGTCTGCCAGCGCCGCCGATGCGGGGCGGCCGCCCGGACTCTGGAATCATGGCCGGGTGGATATCGGCGCCGTGCTCGGTCTGGAGCAGCTCACCTGGGGGATGCTGATCCTCATCATCGTCGCAGCCTTCGGCGCCGGCTGGATCGACGCGGTCGTGGGCGGCGGCGGTCTGCTGCAGCTGCCCGCGCTGCTGTTGATCCCCGGGATCGCCCCTGTCCAGGCGCTCGCGACCAACAAGCTCGCCTCGGTGTTCGGCACCGCGACCAGCAGCATCACCTACTATCGCCGCGCCAAGCCCGATATCCGCACCGCGCTGCCGATGGCCGCGATCGCGCTGGTGGGCTCCTTCGGCGGAGCCGCCGTGGCCACCGTGCTGCCGCCCGCCGCGTTCAAGCCCATCATCGTGCTCGCACTGCTCGCCGTCGCGCTCTTCACGGCGTTCCGGCCGCAGCTGGGCGCCGCGACCGCTCTCCGCTTCCACGGGCACAAGCACCACATCATGGCCGGGCTGGCCGGGCTCGCGATCGGCTTCTACGACGGCATGATCGGTCCCGGCACCGGCACGTTCCTCGTGATCACCCTCGTGGCGCTGCTCGGCTACGACTTCCTGCAGGCGAGCGCCAAGGCCAAGATCGTCAACTTCGCCACGAACCTGGGAGCCCTCCTGCTGTTCATCCCGCACGGCTCGGTGCTGTGGCTGCTCGGGGGCATCCTCGCGGTCGCGAACGTGGCGGGAAGCTACCTGGGGTCGCGGATGGCGATCTCGCGCGGCACGACCTTCATCCGCGTGGTGTTCCTCCTCGTGGTGATCGCTCTGATCGCGAAGCTCGGGGTGGACGTGTGGAACGAGAACATCGCGCCGTTCGTGGCCTCGCTCGACTGAGCCTCCCGCCCACCCCGGCCGTGTGGAGAGCCCGGGTACACCTCGAGGCCCTGGAGTGCATCGAGACCCGGAATGTGTCGAGGCCCCGGATATGCGTCGAGACCCCGGGCTGCGGCGTGCAGCGCTCCGGGGTCTCGACGGTCGGGCGGGGTCTCAGCGGCGTCAGGCCTCGTCGGTCTCCGGGTCGAAGTCCACACCGGCCTCGGCGCGCTGCGCGGCGGAGATCGGCGCGGGAGCGGCCGTCAGCGGGTCGAAGCCGTTGCCCGACTTCGGGAACGCGATGACCTCGCGGATCGACTCGGTCTTCGACAGGTGCTGCAGCACGCGGTCCATACCGAGCGCGATGCCGCCGTGCGGGGGCGCGCCGAACTTGAACGCGTCGAGCAGGAAGCCGAACTGCTCCTGCGCGACCTCGTCGCTGATGCCCATGACCTCGAACACCCGCTTCTGGATGTCCTCGCGGTGGATGCGGATCGAGCCGCCACCCAGCTCCGAGCCGTTGCACACGATGTCGTACGCGTAGGCGAGGGCCGAGCCGGGGTCGGTGTCGAACGTGTCCTCGAACTCGGGCTTCGGACCCGTGAACGCGTGGTGCACGGCGGTCCACGCGCCGGCGCCCACGGCCACGTCGCCCGAGGCCACGGCGTCGGCGGCGGGCTCGAACATCGGCGCGTCGACGACCCACGTGAAGGCGAACTCGTCCGGGTTCAGGTAGCCGAGGCGGCGGCCGATCTCGACTCGCGCGGCGCCGAGCAGCGCACGGCTCTCCTTGGTCGCACCGGCGGCGAAGAACACGCAGTCGCCCGGCTCCGCGCCGACGAACTCCGCGAGTCCTGCCTGCTCCGCCTCGGAGAGGTTCTTGGCCGCGGGGCCGCCCAGGGTTCCGTCCTCGTTGAACAGCACGTAGGCCAGGCCCCGTGCGCCGCGCTGCTTGGCCCAGTCCTGCCAGGCGTCGAGCACCTTGCGCGGCTGCGAGGCGCCGCCGGGCATCCGCACCGCGCCGACGTACTCGGCCTGGAACACCCGGAACGGGGTCTCCGCGAAGTACTCGGTCGCCTCGACGAGCTCGAGTCCGAAGCGCAGGTCGGGCTTGTCGGAGCCGTACTTCGCCATCGCCTCGGCGTACGTCATGCGCGGCAGCGGCGTCTGCACCTCGACGCCGATCGTCTGCCACATCGCCACGATGAGCGACTCCATGAGGGCGATCACGTCCTCCTGGTCCACGAAGCTCATCTCGATGTCGAGCTGGGTGAACTCGGGCTGCCGGTCGGCGCGGAAGTCCTCGTCGCGGTAGCAGCGGGCGATCTGGTAGTACTTCTCCACGCCGCCGACCATGAGCAGCTGCTTGAACAGCTGGGGCGACTGCGGCAGGGCGTACCAGCTGCCCGGGTGCAGGCGTGCGGGAACCACGAAGTCGCGGGCGCCCTCCGGGGTGGAGCGGGTGAGGGTCGGGGTCTCGACCTCGGTGAAGCCATCGGCGTGCAGCACGTCGCGGATGGCCTTGTA
This sequence comes from Microbacterium sp. p3-SID336, assembly GCF_025143365.1. GTDB lineage: Bacteria > Actinomycetota > Actinomycetes > Actinomycetales > Microbacteriaceae > Microbacterium. The sequence goes on from NZ_JALXPE010000002.1 coordinate 71,093, forward strand.
GACGTTCGAGCGCAGGCGCAGGGCGGACGCGGCGGCCGGACGGCGCAGGTCGAGGTAGCGGTACTTCAGGCGGGCCTCTTCGCCGACGGTCTCGGTGTCGGCCACGGCCGTGGAGACCTGGAACGGCAGCGGGGCCGACTCGTTCAGGACCTCGACGTCGGCCGCGATGACCTCGATCTCGCCGGAGGGGAGGTTCGGGTTGGCGTTGCCCTCGGGGCGCCGCGCGACCTCGCCGGTCACCTTGAGCACGAACTCGTTGCGCAGCGGGTGGGCGACCTCCTCGTCCCGGATGACGACCTGGGCGATGCCCGAGGCATCCCGCAGATCGATGAACGCGACGCCTCCGTGGTCACGACGACGATCGACCCACCCGGTGAGGGTGACGGTCTGACCGATGTTCTCGGCGCGCAGGGAGCCTGCGGTGTGGGTGCGCAGCACGGAGGATTCCTCCTGATCCGGGGAAAGATGAACCCGCCCAGTCTACGCGGGCGTCTGCGCCGTCCCCGGCCCGGTCGCCTGCGCACGACCGCGCCGGCTCAGTAGGATCGCCAGGACGAAAGGCGAGCCCCCATGCACCTCTCCATCTCCGACGGCAACGGCATCCCCGACCTGTTCGCCGCGATCTTCTCCGGCACCACCGGTCTCATCGCCCTGGTGTTCTACATCCTCGTGGCGGTCGGCCTGTGGAAGGTGTTCTCAAAGGCGGGCTACCCCGGCATCCTCGCGATCATCCCGCTCGTCAACCTCGTCTTCCTCGTGAAGATCGCCGGGATGTCCGGCTGGCTCGCGCTGCTGTACCTCGTGCCGATCGCGAACTTCATCCTCGCGATCATCGTCGCCTTCAAGCTCGGCGAGCGTTTCGGCAAGGGCGCCGGCTTCTCCTTCTTCCTGCTGTTCCTCTTCCCTTACATCGGCTACCTGATCCTCGGCTTCGGCGACGCCCGGTACCGCGAGGTCTGAGGTGACGGCGTCGCGACTCCACCTGGTCCGCCACGGCGAGGTGCACAACCCGGCCCGCGTGCTGTACGGGCGGCTGCCGGATTACCACCTCAGCGCCGCGGGACGGGAGATGGCGGCGTCGGCGGCGGCGCACGTGTCCGAGCTCGGCGCTCCCGTCGCGGCCCTCTACGCCTCCCCGCTGGAGCGCGCGCAGGAGTCGGCGGAGCCGTTCGCCTCGACGTTCGACCTCGTGCCCGAGATCGACATCCGCCTGATCGAGCCGACCAATGTGTTCGAGGGCACCCGGATGCGCCGCTCCCTGATGAACCCGCTCAACTGGTGGCACCTGCGACAGCCGTCGCTGCCCAGCTGGGGTGAGCCGTACGCCTCGATCGCCGAGCGCATGCTGGGCATCATGGACGAGGCGTGGACGGCCGCCGCGGAGACCACGACCGAGGGTGACATCGTGATGGTGTCGCATCAGGCGCCGATCTGGATCACGCACCTGCGGGTGGCCGGGCTCCCGCTGCAGCACGACCCCCGCACCCGCCGCTGCGCCCTGTCGAGCGTCACGTCGTTCGAACGGGTCGGCGACGTGTGGCGCGAGGTCGCGTATGCGGAGCCCGCTGCGACCGGCGGCGCCGTCGACGTCGGTGCGGTCTGAGCCCAGCCCCCGCCCGGGGCTCAGGCCCCCGCGGCGAGGAGCGACTGGATGACGCCCACGGCCGCGAGTTGACCGGCCCCTGCGGCCAGCAGCACCGAGGCCATCGGTCCTGGCAGCGTCGCGCGGTGGGCGAGGTCTCCCGCCGCGTACACCCCGGGGACCGAGGTGCGCCCGAACTCGTCGATCTCGATCGAGCCCGACTCGAGCATGCGCAGGCCGAGGTCCGCGGCGAACGGCGCGCGCTGCCGCATCGACGCCGCTGCGACGAAGACCCCGGCCACGGCGAGGTCTTCCGCGGCCGTATGCACGAGCACGCCGCCGTCGTGCGCCTCGACCGCGTCGACCGGGGCGGACGAGACCGTCGCACCGGAGCCCTCCAGGAGGGCGCGGTCCTCGTCGGCGAAGGCCGCACCGACCGGGACCACCGTGATGCCGTCGACGATGCGTCCGAGCAGACCGATGAGGTGGAGCGCGCGCGGGGCCGCGCCCACGATCGCGATGGGCTTTCCGGCGTGCTCGTGCCCGTCGCAGAAGGGGCAGCTGAACGCGGTGAGCCCCCACAGCGCCTGCAGTCCCGGGACGTCCGGGAGGTCGTCGGCGATGCCGGTGGCGAGCACCACGCGGCGGCCCTCCACGACGGTGTCGTCGGCGAGGGTCACGCGGAAGCCCTCGGCCTCCGCGCCGTCGATGCGCTGCGCGGCGTCGTCCCGCACCTCGACCGTGTCGTAGGCGGCGAGCTCGCGGCGCGCTCGCGCCCTCAGCTCGGCCGGGGGAGTGCCGTCCTCCCCGATCATGTTGTGCATGTGCAAGACGGTGCCGTTGCGGTACTCGCCCGAGTCCAGCAGCAGGGCCGAGCGGTGCATCCGCCCGAGGGTGAGGGCGGCCTGCAGTCCTGCCGGTCCGGCGCCGATCACGATCGCGTCGTACATGGGTTTCCCTTCGTCTGCTCTTGCGTTCGTCCTCAGTGTGTGACTTCATGTCGACATGAAGTCAAGCGACAGCCACCCCTGGTCCGTCGGCGAGGTCGCCGCCCGCTTCGAGCTGCCGACGAACGTGCTGCGGCACTGGGAGACGGTGGGGCTGCTGCGCCCGCCGCGCGACCCCGCCGGTCGCCGTCGCTACGGTGAGGACGAGGTCGTGCGCATCGCGGTGATCCAGCGCAGCAAGGCGGCGGGCATGAGCCTCGACCAGATCGCGGTGCTGCTCGACGACGGCAGCGCGGGGCGGCACGAGGTGCTGCAGCAGCACCTCGACGACCTGGATCGGCGCATGGAGGAGATGCGCCGCTCACGCGCGATGACCGAGCACGCGATGGGCTGCCGCGCGCACGACATCGCCACGTGCCCGCGCTTCCGCGCCGGTGTCGCCGATGTCCTCGCGCGATTCTGACTCCCCCCGGGGGTACCCGGCCAGCGCATAGGAAGCTCTGCGTAAACTCGGAGCCGTGCCACTCGCCCCCAGAATCCCCCCGATTCGCAGCGGCCGCACCTCCCGCCACCGGGCAACCCGCCGCGTGGCCGGGGCCGCGTTCGCCGCGGTGCTCGCCGTCGGCCTCAGCGCCTGCGCTCCCGACGCCGTGAGTGAATCCTTCCTCAGCGGAGAGAACACCGGCTACGTCGCCGCCGACGGCGCGATCGTCGAGATCCCGCCCGCCGAGCGCGGAGAACCCGTGGTGTTCGGCGGCGTCACGGAGCACGGAGACGACTTCGACAGCGCCGACATCGCCGGACAGGTCGCCGTCGTCAACTTCTGGTACGCCGGATGCGCGCCCTGCCGCATCGAGGCCCCCGACCTGGAGGCCGTCTGGCAGGAGCACCAGGACGCCGGAGTGCAGTTCATCGGCATCAACACGCGGGATCAGGCCGACACCGCGGTCGCGTTCGCCGAGGAGTTCGGCATCACCTACCCGAGCCTGATCGACGTGGACACCGCGGAGGCCAAGCTCGCGTTCGCGAAGGTCGTGCCGATCTCGGCCACCCCCACCACGCTCGTGCTCGACAAGCAGGGCCGCGTTGCGGCGAAGATCATCGGGCCGATCGACGGCACCTCCGTCCTCTCGACGCTCGTCAAGGACGCGCTCGCGGAGGACTCGTGATGTCCGCAGGAGCACCGTGAACCCCGACGCCATCATCGGATCCGGGGCACTCTGGATCGCGATTCCCGTCGCCATGCTCGCGGGACTCGTCTCCTTCGTCTCCCCCTGCGTGCTGCCCCTGGTGCCCGGCTACCTGGGGTTCATCGGCGGCGCCGTCGCCCCGCGCGACGGCTCCGGCCCGGGTGGTGGTACGTCCACGCAGACCGCGACCCGCAGCAGACTCGTGCTCGGAGTGCTGCTGTTCATCCTCGGCTTCACGATCGTGTTCATCCTCTACACGGTCCTCGGCGGCACCGCCGGCGTCTTCCTGCTGCAGTGGGGCGACCTCATCACGCGCATCCTCGGCGTCGTCGTCATCGCCATGGGGCTCGTGTTCCTCGGCCTGTTCGGCTTCGCACAGCGCGAGATGCGCTTCCACGTCGACTCCAAGGCGGGCGTTCTCGGTGCGCCCCTGCTGGGCGTCGCGCTCGGCATCGGCTGGGCTCCGTGCATGGGCCCGACCCTGGCGGCCATCCTCGCGCTGTCCTTCAACGCCGGAGACCCCGTGCGCGCCGGCTTCCTCGGCCTCGCCTACTCGCTCGGACTCGGCATCCCCTTCCTGCTGGTCGCCCTCGGCTTCGGCTGGGCGACCAGGGCGGTCGGCTTCCTCCGCCGCCACGTGCGGGTCGTGAACGTCATCGGCGGCGTCATGCTCATCCTGCTCGGCGTGCTGATGGTGACCGGGCTCTGGACCGACATCATGTCTCGGCTGACGGCGGTGATCGGCAGTGTCATCCTCCCGCTCTGAGAAGACCACGACGAAGAACAGGGAAGCCGTGACCAGCGACTCCAGCGATCCGCTCCGCCCGTCCGACCATGTCGACGGCGACGACACGATCACCCAGCCGCGGCTCGGGTTCGTGGGGTGGCTGCGGTGGGGCTGGCGTCAGCTGACGTCCATGCGCACCGCGCTGATCCTGCTGCTCGTGCTCGCGATCGCCGCCATCCCCGGCTCGATCTTCCCGCAGCGCATGGCCGACCCGAACGGCGTGACGCAGTGGGAGCGCGACAACCCCGACCTGTTCCCGGTGCTCGACGCGCTCAAGCTGTTCGACGTATACCTGTCGCCGTGGTTCTCGGCGATCTACCTGCTGCTGTTCACCTCGCTCGTGGGCTGCGTCATCCCGCGCATCAAGCACCACGCCAAGGCCCTGCGGGCCCGCCCGCCGCGCACACCCGCCCGCCTGTCGCGGCTGGAGGACCACCGCACGGTCACCCGCCACCCGGTCACCGGCTCCGGGACCGGCACCGGGGACGCGGAGGCCGAGGCAGCCGCGTCGATCGACGTCGCGACGAAGCAGCTCAAGGCGCTCGGCTACCGGGTCGAGCGCTACGACCGCGGCACGACGTACTCCGTGTCGGCGGAGCGCGGCTACTGGCGGGAGACCGGAAACCTGCTGTTCCACCTGGCCCTGGTCGGCGTGCTCGTCACGATCGGCGTCGGCGGCGGCTTCGCCTACACAGGGCAGCGCGTGATCGTCGAGGGTGAGACGTTCGCCAACACCCTGCTCGACTACGACTCCATGAACCGCGGACGCTTCGTCGCCGACGACGCCTTCGCGCCGTACTCCATGAGGCTGGACTCGTTCGACGTGACCTATCAGCCGTTCGGCGAGCCGGGGTCCGGGCAGGCGGGCGACTTCTCCGCCAATGTGACCGTGCTCGAGGACGGCGAGGAGCGCGAGGGCGCCATCAAGGTGAACGAGCCGCTCCCCGTCGCGGACGACGACATCTTCCTGCTCGGCAACGGCTATGCGCCCACGGTGACCGTGCGCGACCCCGAGGGCAACGTCGTGTTCCACAACAGCACGCCGTTCCTGCCGCAGGACAACTTCATGACCTCCCTCGGCGTGCTCAAGGTGCCGGATGGCCTCGCCGAGCAGGTCGGTCTGGTGGGCTTCTTCTACCCGACGACGGGCGTGCTCGACACCGGTGCGTTCTTCTCCGCCTACCCCGACCTCACCAACCCGACCCTCACGCTCGACGTGTACACGGGCGACCTCGGTATCAACGAGGGCGTGCCGCGCTCGGTGTACGTGCTCGACACGTCCGAGATGACGAAGCTGACGGGCCGCAGCACCGACGTCGAGTCCATCGAGCTCTCCCCGGGGGAGACGGCCCAGCTGCCGAACGGCCTGGGCTCCGTGACGTTCGAGGACGACTCGCCCGCCGGCGCCACGGACGCCTCGGAGTCGGTCAAGCGCTTCGCCTCGCTGCAGATCCACCGCGACGAGTCCGGGGTGATCGTCCTCGGCTTCGCACTGCTCGCGCTCGGCGGACTGATGCTCGCGCTGTTCGTGCCGCGCCGCCGCATGTGGGTGAAGGCCACCGCCGCCCACGGAGCGGTGGAGCTCGAGTACGCCGCGCTCGCACGCGGAGAGGACCCGACGCTCGCCCGCGCGGTCGACGATCTGCGCGCCGGGCACGCCCGGCTTCTCGACGCCGCGGGCGGCACGGTCGCCCGCACCACCGATGACGACGCCGACGGGGAACCGGCGGATGCGGCAGCCGAATCCGCGCCCCCTGCCGCCGAGACCAGGAAAGTAGACTGACACCATGCTCGATCTCAACGTGATCTCGCCTGTCCTGCTCTGGACGGCGATCGCGATCTACGCGGCGGCGTTCGTGGCCTACGCCTTCGACCTCGCGCGGCGTTCGCAGGCGACGGCGGACGCGGTGTCGGTCCGTGAGGGCGAGCTGGTCGCGGCAGGCGGCGTTCGCGGCACGGCGGCGCCTGCGGTCGCGACGACCGGAGGAACGGACCGCCCGCAGCGCTTCGTCATGGCGCGCATCGGCACCTCGCTGACGGTCCTCGGCTTCGTGTTCCACCTGGCGGCGACCGTCACCCGCAGCATCGCGGCCGGCCGGGTGCCGTGGGCGAACCTGTACGAGTTCGCGATGGTCGGCACGCTGCTGATCATCGCCGTGTACCTGGTCGTGCTGACCCGGCTCGACCTGCGCTTCCTCGGCACGTTCATCACGGGACTCGTGGTGGTGCTGCTGGGCCTCGGTGCCACCAACTTCTACGTCGAGGTCTCGCCGCTGATGGACCCGCTGAAGAGCGTGTGGCTCATCATCCACGTGTTCGTGGCCTCGCTGTCGACCGCGTTCTTCGCACTCGCGTTCGCGCTCTCGGTGATCCAGCTCATGCAGTCCCGGCGCGAGCGTCTGCTCGGCGAGGGAGCCGCGAAGACGGGCCCCGGATTCCTCCGGACGTTCCCGACCGCGGAGCGCCTGGAGAGCCTGGCGTACCTGTTCACGATCATCGGCTTCATCCTGTGGACGTTCACCCTCATCGCCGGATCCATCTGGGCCTACTACGCCTGGAGCCGGTTCTGGGGCTTCGACGTGAAGGAGACCTGGACCTTCGTGATCTGGGTGCTCTACGCGGGCTACATCCACGCACGGGCGACGCGCGGCTGGCGGGGGAACCCCTCGGCCTGGCTGTCGATCGTCGGCTTCACCGCGGTGATCTTCAACTTCACGATCGTCAACGTGTTCTTCAAGGGTCTACACGCCTACTCCGGCCTGAGCTGACCCGCCCCGGGGCTGCTCCGGGTCTGATCCCGGTCCTGGCTGATACGGCTCGGCTGAGGCGTCAGTGCCCGAGCGGAAGGATCTCGGCGTGCTCGACCCCCTCGTCGTACCAGACGAACTCCGCCTCGTGGACGACTTCGGCGGGCTCGGGAACGAGCGGGCGGTATTCGCGCGCCGTGAGCCGCCGCCAGGCCGCGGCGTCGAGGGTCTTCCCGTAGAGCAGGGAGAGGTGGAACGTCCACTCCTCGACGGAAAGCTCGTCGAGGCGCCGGAACGTCGTCGGTTCGAGCGCACGCGACAGAGACGCGTACGCTCCGACCAGGGCTGGCGTGCGGGCGAGGCGGATGATCAGGATCTGCCAAGGCGACGGAAAGCCGTCGACTGCTTCCGCGACCAGTTCGAGCGGTTCCTGCTGCGCTGCCCACTCGACGATCAGAGCGCGCAGCTCGTCCCGTCGCTCGGGTTCGGCGAAGCCGCGGAGGGTGACGTGCTCCGTATGCGGATGCCGTAGCGGCGCGTCGATGCGCGCGAGAGCATCCTCCTGGATCGTGCGGTAGGACCTCGCCACGGGCCCGGCCGGCCGGAGCACGAGGTACTGCTGCCCGTCGAGGCCCGCGAGCTGCTCCGGAGTGCTCATGAACGGTCGGCGCATGACACGAGCGTAGAGGCCTCCGCTGCTGATCCAGGCCCCAGACTCATCCCGCGCTCGGGCTGATTCGGGTCGGGGAGCGGGAGGGCCACACACAACTCCGCAGAATTCGGGCAACACGCCGCGGCCGAGTGGCCATGCGCGGCGTGGCGCGCGGGTTTTGAGGAGTTGCGGACGCCTCACGCGGGAGCCAGGAGTTGCGGACGCCTCAGGCGGGAGCGAGGGCAGCGGCGGCGGTGGTCGTGCGGCGCAGGGCCACCGCGAGCGTGGTCGCCACGAGGGACAGCACCCCCCACACCACGAGCGCCGCGACCGCGGGGCCGCTCGCGTCGATCAGGCCCGTGAACGCGGGGGCCGTCGGCAGCGCCGCCCCGAGGCTCGCGAGCCAGTCGGGCACGGTCGAGATCAGTCCCGTCGCGACCCCCACCACGCCGATCAGCGCCGCGATCCAGCGCCCGACGCCGCCGCACACAGCCACGAGTGCCTGGTTCACCGCGGCGAACGCGATGCCGGCGAGCACCGCGGTACCCGCGAACGCCCACCACTGCGCGGCGTCGTAGCTCGCGACGGTCTGCACGATCAGCGACACGAGCAGCCCCTGCGCCGCGCCGATCGCCGCCGCGGGCCAGAACGCGCGGAGGGCGAGGGCGACGGAGGAGCGCCGCGACGTGAGCGTGCGGGCGGTGTGCGCGCGCAGCACCAGGAACGACGCGAGCCCCCCGAACCACAGCACCACGGCGGTGAGCAGCGGGATCGCGGTGGGTCCGAAGAGCGTGCCCGTCGCGGCATCCGTCGACACCGGGTCCGCGATCACCGAGGCGAGGGACGTGGACTCCTCGTCGCTGAACGAGGGGAGCGAATCCGCCGCGGTGCGCAGGCCGCCCGCGAGGTCTCCGGTGCCGGTGGCCAGGGTGTCCAGTCCGGTCGCGAGCTCGCCGCTGCCCTCCGCGAGAGCGGTCGCCCCGTCGGACAGCTGGGTGGCTCCGCTCGCCAGGGCCCGCGCGCCGTTCGCGGACTGGTCGATGCCCTGGCTCGCGAGCTGGTTCAGGCCGCCCGCGAGCTGCGAGGCGCCCGCTCCGGCCTGCCCCATGCTCGATGCCAGGGTGCTGAGGGTGCCGGGGAGTGCAGCAATGCCGCCCGAGACCTCGGGAGCGTTCAGGATGCCGGAGGCGGTGCCGGCGGACTCCGCCACGGCGCCGGCCTGCGTCGCGAACGCCGTGAGCTGATCGCACTGGTCCTGGCTGGTCACGGGCGGAAGGCACGCGGCAGCCGCAGCCGCACGCAGCTGCTGCGTGAGATCGAGGGACTGCGCGGCCGCGGTCTGCGCGGAGCCCGAGGCCGTCTGGATGCCGCCGACCAGCTGCTGCGTCGGACCGACACTGCCCTGCAGCTGCCCGGCTCCCGCCGTCAGCCCGCTGCCGATCTGCGCGGCACCGGTCGCGGCCTCCCGTGTGGTGGCGGAGATCGTCCCGAGTCCGTTCGCGAGCGTCGAGGCTCCCGAGCTCAGCTCGCCCGCGCCGGAGGCGAGCTGGGTCGCGCCCTCCGGGATCGCTGCGGCGCCGGTGGCGGCATCCCGCGCGCCCGAGGCGAGCTCGAGCGCGCCCGACGCGGCCTCGCCGATCTGGTCGCCGATCGTGGTGAAGCCGACGAGGATGTTCTCGGTCGTCGCCTCGGACAGCATGGTGCCGAGCGTGGAGGCGGCGACGGTCGCGATCTGGTTGGTGATGAGGTCGTCCGCGACGAGACCGTCGTCGGGGGTGGTGACCTGGATCGTGGCCTGTTCGGCCTCCCCGCCGCCCTCGGCGACCGCTTGGCCCCCGGACGTCGCCGCGGCGGAGAAGTCCTCGGGGATCGTGATGACCGCCTGGTAGGTGCCGTCGGCGAGCCCGTCCGCGGCATCGTCCTCGTTGGAGATGACCCAGGTGAGGTTCGAGTCGAGTTCGTCCGAGCCCTCGACGAGGCCGGAGGCGAGCTGTCGTCCCAGCGGCGTCACCTGACCATCGATGGTGACCGGCTCGTCGAGGTTGACGATGGCGGCGGTCATCGCGTCGAGACGCTCGGTGGGGTTGTACAGCGCCGCCATCAGGATGCCGCCCACCGCGGCGGGCAGCAGCAGCACACCGAGGATGGTGAGCCAGGTGATGGGCTTGCGCGAGCGTGCGCGCTCCAGAGGGAGGGTCATGCGGTCACCTCGGTGGTGTCTGCGGTGCTCCGTTGCGGAGCGCGGGTGTCGAGGACCTCGGCGGACGACCAGCCGGCGTCTGCGAGGAAGGTGCGGGCGGTGTCGGCGTCGACGGCGGTGGCGACCACGGCGAGGGGTCGGCGGGCGGCGGCGTCGCGCAGCATCGCGGCGAACTGGTCCCGCGCGGCACCGGCGAGGCGGTCGACCCCGTCGATCACGACCAGGGTCGAGCGCCCGCGTAGGGCTTCTGCGAGCTCGGCGGTCACGGCCGTGTCGTCGTCGAGCAGCACGCAGCCGACGTGTGCGCGGACCCAGGCCGCACGTCCCGGCAGCAGGTGTCCCGCGACCCGGAGGCGGCCGTCATCCGGAGTGAGCCGTCCGGCGACGGTGAGCGCGAGGGCCCGCAGCGCCCGCGGGTCGGTGCCGGTCGCGACAAGGGCCTCGCCGGGAGCCAGGCGAAGCGACAGCGGAGTGCCGTCGGTGCTCAGCGCGAGGTCGTCGGCGGCCACGATCGACCCGTCGCCGGGCCACGCCTCGAGGTGACGCTCGCGCTCCACCGCCTCGCCCTCGATGTCCACGCGGGGCAGGATGCGCTCCAGCCAGGACGGGATCTCCCAGGCGCGTTCGCCGAGGATCGCCATGAGCGCCGGGATCAGTGTCATCCGCACGAGGAAGGCGTCGATCGCGATGCCGGCCGCGAGTCCGAGTGCGATGGGTTTGAGCGAGGAGTCGCCTTCGGGCACGAACGCCACGAACACCGCGAACATGATGAGGCCCGCCGCGGTGACGACCTTGGCGGAGCCGGTGAAGCCGCTGCGCACGGCCCGGAGCGCCGCGGCCCTGCGGGTGGCGCGGTCCGGGCTCTTCGCGTCCGGGTCGTGCACGAAGTCCTCGCGCATGCGCGACACCAGGAACACCTGGTAGTCCATGGCCAGCCCGAACAGCACGCCCATCAGGATGATCGGCATGAAGCTGATGATCGGACCGACCCTGGCGACGTGCAGCAGGTCGGCGAACCAGCCCCACTCGAAGACCACCCCGACGACGCCGAACGCCGCGACGATCGACAGCAGGTACCCGAGGGCGGCGGTGACCGGAACCCAGATCGAGCGGAACACGATCGTGAGCAGGATGAGGGACAGCCCGATCACGAAGATGCCGAACGGCAGCAGCGCGGCGCCGAGCTGGTCGGAGATGTCGATGCCGACGGCCGTGAAGCCGGTGACCTTCAGGTCGATCCCGAACTCGTCGAGCCATTCCTCGTGGTGGCTGCGGAGCTCCCGCACCAGGTCGGCGGTCGCGGGGTCGTCCGGGGCGGTCTCGGGGACGATCTGCACGATGCCGGTGTCGGCGGTCTCGTTCGGGGTCGCGAGAGCGACCTCCTTCACCCCGGGGACCTCCGCGACGGCGTCGCCCAGGTCTTCCATCAGCCCGAGCGGGTCGGTGGAGGTGACGATGGTGCCGGTGAGGATCAGCGGGCCGTTGAAGCCAGGGCCGAACTGCTCGCCCACGAGGTCGTAGTTCTGCCTGGCCTCGGAGTCCTGAGGCAGCACGCCCGCGTTCGGGAGCGCCAGGTCGAGGCTGAGCGCCGGCACCGCGACCACGCCGAGACCCAGCACGATCGCGACGGAGACGAGCACGGGCCGCCGCGTCACCCCGTCCACCCAGCGACGGCTGCCGCGCGGACGGGGCGCGGTCGCGGTGGCGTCGGGCTGCGTGGCGGTGCGAGCCGCAGTCTGCACGGTGTCGTCTCTGGTGCGCGCGGTCGCGTCGACGGCGGCCTCGTCGGGCTCGTCGGACGGCGTCGCCGCCACCGCCGCATCTTGGCCGGCCGCGTGACCGTCGTTCGACGAGACCTGCGGGCGCTTCCCTGCGGCGCGCGTTCTCTGGGCCCGCGGGGGGCGCCCGGCGACGCGGCCCTTGAGGAAGCCGAGGAGAGCGGGGGTGAGGGTGACCGCGATCGCGACGGCCACGGCGACCGCGACCGACGCCGCGATGCCCATGGTGGTGAGGAACGGGATGTTGGCGAAGCCGAGCCCGATCAGCGCGATGAGCACCGTGACACCCGCGAACACGACCGCAGACCCGGCCGTGCCGACGGCGCGCGCGGCGGACTCCTCCGGGTCGACGCCGTCCCGCACCTGGTCCTGGTGTCGCGCGACGATGAACAGCGCGTAGTCGATGCCGACCGCGAGCCCCAGCATCAGCGCGAGCAGCGGCGTGGTGGAGGAGACCGTGGCGAATGCGGTCGCGGTGAAGATGCCCGCCATCGAGATGCCGACGCCGAGGATCGCGGTCAGCAGCGGCAGCCCCGCCACGACGAACGAGCGGAAGGTGACGATGAGCACGAGCAGTGCGATCAGCAGGCCGACCGCCTCGGTGAGGGTGACGCCCGGGATGGAGATCGCGAAGAGGTCGCCGCCGAGGGAGGTCTGCGCACCGTCCGGCAGCTGTCCCGACAGCTCGTCCACCGTGGTGCGCAGCGCGTCCGTGGTGGCGTCGGAGACGTCCGTGGATTCGCCGTCGAACTGCACCCGGACGATCGCGGCGGTCTCGTCGTCGTTGATCATCCCGTTGACCATCTCGTCGTACGGGGAGGTCGCTGCGAGCACCTCGTCGAGGTCGCCCAGCTCGGAGACCGCGTCCTCGATGGGCTCGCGATACTCGTCGTCGGTGATGCTGTCGCCGTCGGCGGCGACCACGATGAACTGCGCGTTGGTGCCACTCACCTGCGGGAAGGAGCGCGAGAGCTGCTCGAGTCCGGCCTGCGACTCCGTGCCGGGGATGGAGAACGTGTTGTCGGTGCCGGCGCCGAGCACGACGGCCCCCGCTCCGGCGATCCCGAGCGCGAGCAGCCAGGACACGAGGACGCGCCACGGGTGCCGGAACGACCAGCGTCCGAGCGAGGACAGGAGAGTGGACACGCGTTCCTCCATGGGGGTGGAAGGTGGATACACAGGTGTATCCAATACATACATGTATCGTAGGAGCGCGCGCCGCCCCGAGCCTGTGTGCCGGGTGTGAATCGCGCGAGCTCGACGGCCAGGAGGTTCCGATGACGACACCAGCGACCCGCAGTCGCGAGAACACGCGGGCACGGCTGCTCGACGCCGCCGCCCAGGTCTTCGCCGAGGTCGGGCTCGACGGGGCGTCGGTGGAGGCGGTCTGCGAGCGGGCCGGGTTCACGCGCGGCGCCTTCTACTCGAACTTCGACTCCAAGGACGAGCTGTTCCTCACGCTCGCCGCACGCGTGGCCGACGCGCGAGTGGACGCGGTGCGCACGCGCGTCGAGCAGATGCGGGCGGACGGGGCGCTGGGCGAGGGCTGCGACCCCACCGACCTCGTGCAGCAGATCATGGAGCTCGGCAGCGACGACCGTCTCGGCGTGATGCTCATGAGCGAGATCCGCATCCGAGCACTCCGCGACCCGCGGTTCGGCGAGGCCTACCTCGCACAGGAGCGGGAGATGGTGGCCAGCATCGCGCGCATCGTGGAGGACATCGTCCAGGCAGGGGACCTGCGCCTTCGACTGCCGGCGACCGATGCCGCGCGCATGCTCATGATCATCTGGGAGGGCATGACCGTGCGCGGAGCGATGGCTGGACGTGACGACGCCGAGCTGCGCCACTCCGGCGGTGAGGAACTCGGCCGGCTGGTCGAGCTGATCGTCGAGTCCTAGCGGGTTCCTGCACCCATGGCGAGCTCGTGGTGGCAGCGGGCCAGCCGCGCCAGCCACCACTCGCGGCGCTCGTCCGCGGCGGCCAGTCGGGTGAGCGCGGCCGCGTCGGGCGTCACGCGGTCCGCCGGGATCGCGCCGTCGCGCGGCCGGAGATCGGCCACGTCGTCGAGGAAGAGCGAGGCGGTGCCCAGTCCGCAGTCGAAGTCGAGCGTCGGGAGGGCGGCGGCCAGCGCGGCGCCCTGAGCGAGGCCGACCGCGGTGTCCAGCGCACTCGACACGACGGCCGGGAGTCCCGCGGCCGTGACGATCTGCAGCGCGTGGGTGACGCCGCCGAGGGGCTGCGCCTTCACGATCACGATGTCGGCGGCTCGGGCGCGGGCCACGGCCAGCGGGTCGCCCGACTTGCGGATGCTCTCGTCGGCGGCGACCGGGATGCCCATGTAGCGGATCCGCTGCCGCAGCTCCGCGAGCTCCGCCACGGTCGCGCACGGCTGCTCGACGTACTCCAGGTCGTACTCGGCCAGGGCGTGCACCGCGTGCTCCGCCTCGTCCACGTTCCAGAGCCCGTTCGCGTCGATGCGGATACGCCCCTCAGGCCCCAGCGTCTCCCGCACGGCCCGCACCCTGGCCACGTCGTCCCCGAGCAGCTGTCCTGGCTCCGCGACCTTGACCTTCGCGGTGCGGCAGCGGCCGAATCGGGCGAGCACTTCGGGCACGCGGGGAGCGTCCACGGCGGGAACCGTCGCGTTCACGCCCACCCGGTCGCGCACGGGTGCGGGCTGCGGCGCCCAGGCGTAGTCGATCGCGGCGGCGAGCCACGTCGCGGCCTCGGCGTCGTCGTACTCCACGAACGGCGAGAACTCCGCCCACCCCTGCGGTCCCTCGAAGAGCAGTGCCTCCCGGGTGTCCACGCCGCGGAAGCGCGTGTGCATCGGGAGGGCGACGACACGGGCGGTGTCGAGCAGTTCGGCGAGCGTGGGGATCATGACCTCATTCTGCGCCACCGCGTGCCAGGTGCCGCTGCAGCTCGCCCATGCGCTCGCTCGGCACGAACCCCAGCCGCGTGTTCACGGCGATCATCGCGGCGTTCGACTCGGCGTTGTAGGTGATGACGGCTCGGGTCTGGGGCAGGGCGTCGTGCAGCAGGCGCAGGTTGGCGATCTTCACCGCGGTGCCGAGGCGGTGTCCCCGGTCCTCCCGGCGGACGAGCGTGCCCCACTGGTAGGCGTTGCCGTCGTCGGCGGACACCACGAGCTGGCTGTACGCCGCCACGTGGCCGTCGGCCGTCAGGGCGATCGTGCCGAACGAGGTGCGGCGCTGGCGTGCGTGCAGTTCCTCCAGCTCGCGGACGCTCGCGACATCCGGTCGGGTGTGCTCGACGTCGAGGTCGCCGGTGGGAGCCTCCGTGTCGATCGCCGCGTCCAGGACGGCCCAGCCCTCGACCACGTCCTCGGGGACGGGGCCGATCCAGGACCGGAGCGTATACGCGGACGTCGACGGCCGGACGTCGTCGTCGATCCGGTCGAGGTGATCGCCGGCGACCGGCAGAGCGAGCCGGCTCTGCACGTCGCCCAGGGCCAGCGCGTAGCCGTGGCGGCGGGCGAACTCGCGCCCGGGCGTGCCGAGGCCGTCGGTCCCGAGCGGGAACGGCCAGGAGGTGCGTCCCTTGGCCACCGTGCGACCGGCGTCCCTGGCTTGCTGCTCGAGCTGAACGAGCGCGGCGGAGCCATGGCCGCGACGGCGATGCGGGGGAGGAACGAACACGGACACGTGAGCGGCGTGGGTGTTGTCCTTCGCGGGCAGCGCGAGCCCGGCGGATCCCACGACCGCTCCCTCCGCGCGGAGCAGGAACGCGCGCCGCTCCACGATGCGCGAGTCCTGCTGGAACTCGCTGCGCATCTCCTCGCGCGTCCACACGGGGGCCGTCGCGCCGCGGTCCGCCCGCTCAGCCGCTGCGTAGGCGTCCCACCAGGCGTCGACGGCGTGGTCGTCGAAGGGGTCGAGCCGTTCCAGGTCGAGCGTCATGCGTCCACGCTACGGCTCTGCGGGCGGGGTCGGGACGGTGGCAGGAGTCGCACATACCTGTGTCGTTGACAATGGTGTGTGACGCACAGTAATGTGATCGACATGAACGAGACGCTCGACACCCACCTGCAGGAGCTGCGGCGCGGCACCGTCGTCCTGGCGTGCCTGCAGCTGCTGCGCACGGCGGGGTATGGCTACGGGCTTCTCGAAGAGCTCGAGCGCCGCGGCTTCGCCACCGACGCGAACACGCTGTATCCCCTGCTGCGCCGCCTGGAGAAGCAGGAGTACCTCACGAGCGAGTGGAACACCGACGAGGCCAGGCCGCGCAAGTTCTACCGCACCTCGGCGGCCGGCATCCGGCTCGCCGACACCCTCACCGACGAATGGCGATCCCTCACCACCGCGATCGCCTCCCTCACCTCCGAGGAGAACTGACATGACCGCCACGAACACGCTCACCGAGCGCTACATCAGCGCGACCGTCCGGAGCCTGCGTCCCGAGGCGCAGGACGACGTGCGCGCCGAGCTCGAAGCCTCCATCGCCGACGCCGTGGAAGCGCGCATCGAGCTCGGGGAGGATCCCGCGACCGCGGAGCGCGCGGCCCTCACGGCCCTGGGTGACCCCGGCATCCTCGCCGCCGGGTACGCCGAGCGGCCCCTGCACCTGATCGGTCCGCGCTACTACCTCGCCTGGTGGCGGCTGCTGAAGGTGCTGCTCCTGATCGTGCCGGTGTGCGTGCTTGGCGGGGTCGCGCTCGGGCAGACGATCGCCAACGCCCCGATCGGAGAGATCATCGCCTCCGCCGTGGTCGCGACGGGCGGCTCGATCGTGCACATCTGCTTCTGGACGACCCTGGTGTTCGTCATCCTCGAACGCTCCGGCACCGACACCGGCGTGCGCTGGGACGTCGATCAGCTGCCTGACACCGCCGACGACGGCGCGGGACGCAACGAGCTGATCGCGTCGCTGGTGTTCCTCGGACTCGCGGTCGGCGCGCTGCTCTGGGATCGGCTCCGCGGCTTCGTCGTCATCGAGGGCGACGCGCTTCCCATCCTGAACCCGCAGCTGTGGCCCTGGGGCATCGGCGTCCTGTTCCTGCTGATCGCGGCCGAAGCCGTGTTCGCGATCGTGCTCTACCGCCGCCGCGGGTGGAACACCGCACTCGCCGTGGTCAACACCGTGCTCGCCGTCGCCTTCCTCGCCTGGACGCTCGTGCTGCTGGTGCGTGGCGAGCTGGTGAACCTGGACTTCCTCGCGCACATCGTCGCGGCGGGCGGCGAAGGGTTCGCCGCCGGCGACGCCGAGGCCGCCGACGAGGGCGGGGTGTTCCGCATCCTCGCCGTGCTGCTCGGCTTCGGCATCGCGATCGGCGTCGGGTGGGACATCGTCGACGGATGGCGCAAGGCCCGTCGCAACCGCTGAACGGCGACCGGCACGAGCGCCCGCCCCTCGGGGTGGGCGCTCTCGCCACGCGCCCCGCGGGAATAGGCTGGATCCCGTGACCGAAGCCTTCGTCTCCGACCTGTTCGACCCGGCAGTGTGGCAGCTCGCGCCCGGCGCCGAGCACTACACCGACATCACTGCGCACGTCAGCCGTGACGGCGGCGTCGCCCGGGTCGCGTTCGACCGGCCGGAGGTGCGCAACGCCTTCCGTCCGCACACCGTCGACGAGCTCTACCGCGCGCTCGACATCGCCAGGCAGGACGCGCGGATCGGGGCCGTCCTGCTCACGGGCAACGGCCCGAGCCCGAAGGACGGCGGGTGGGCGTTCTGCTCCGGCGGGGACCAGCGCATCCGCGGCCGCGACGGCTACAAGTACTCCGACGCCGAGACCGCCGTGGTCAGCGGCGCCTCCGCAGCCGCCGTCGGACGGCTGCACATCCTCGAGGTGCAGCGGCTCATCCGCTTCATGCCGAAGGTCGTCATCGCCGTCGTCCCCGGGTGGGCCGCGGGCGGCGGGCACTCTCTGCACGTGGTGTGCGACCTGACCATCGCCTCGGCCGAGGAAGCCCGGTTCAAGCAGACGGATGCCGACGTCGGCAGCTTCGACGCCGGCTACGGCTCCGCCTACATGGCCCGTCAGACCGGGCAGAAGTTCGCGCGCGAGGTGTTCTTCCTCGCCGAGGAGTACTCGGCCCAGCGCGCCTACGAGGCCGGTGCCGTGAACCGCGTCGTGCCGCACGCCGAGCTGGAGCGCGAGGCGCTGAAGATGGCGCACACCGTGCTCACCAAGTCGCCCACCGCGATCCGCATGCTGAAGTTCGCGTTCAACGCGGTCGACGACGGGCTGGTCGGCCAGCAGGTGTTCGCGGGCGAGGCGACCCGCCTGGCCTACGGCACCGACGAGGCCGTGGAGGGGCGCGACTCCTTCCTCGAGAAGCGCGACCCCGACTGGTCCTCCTTCCCCTGGCACTACTGAGCGTCGAGCGAGCCGACCGTGACCGCCCTCATCCCGACCGATGCGGAGGACATCGCGCTGCTGCAGACGGCCCTCCGTCGGGCTCTCGACGGCGGTGACGCGCTGGGGTTCGGGATGCTCGACGACGCCCCCGCACGGGTGGCGGACGGCATCGCGGCGGTCATCGCGACCTCCGGGTCGAGCGGCGTGCCCAAGAGGGTCGCGCTGAGCGGCGAGGCGCTGCGCTCCAGCGCCGAGGCGACCGCCGCGCGCATCGGCAGCGGCCGCTGGCTGCTGGCCCTGCCGGCCGGCTATGTCGCGGGGCTGCAGGTGATGGTGCGATCGATCCTCGCCGGCACCGAGCCCACGCGCCTCAGCGGACGATTCTCGCCGGTGACGTTCGCGGAGGCCACGCTGGAGATGCTGCGGCCCGCGGGCGGCGTCGTGCCCGAGCTGTACACCTCGCTCGTGCCCGCGCAGGTCGCGTCGCTCCTGGACGCGGCGGACGACACCGCCGTGCGCGCGGCCCTGCGGGCGTATCGGGCGATCCTCGTGGGAGGACAGTCCCTCCCGGAGCCGCTGCGGGAGCGCGCGGCCGAGCTGGGTGTGCGGCTCGTGCGCACGTACGGCTCCACCGAGACCAGCGGCGGCTGCGTCTACGACGGACGGCCGCTCGACACGGTCGCGGTGCGCGCGGTGGACGGCGAGCTGCGGATCGCGGGACCCCTGCTCGCGGAGGGCTACCTCGGCGACGGCGCGCTCACGGCTCGCACGTTCCTGCACGACGAGCACGGCATCCGGTGGTACCGCACGGGTGACCTCGGGCTCGTGGAGGACGGCGTCGTCCGCGTGCACGGTCGTGCCGACAACGTCATCGTCTCGGGCGGCATCAACGTCTCGCTCGACAGGGTGGAGCGGATCGTGCGCGCGGTGCCCGGACTGCATCAGGCCGTGGTGGTCGGGGTCGACGACGAGCGCTGGGGAGAGGGGTCCGTGATCGTGGCGGCACGCGGGGAGAGCCTGCGCCGCAGCGAGTCCGAGCAGCTCGCTCACGCGAGGGAGGCGGTCGAGGCCGAAATCGGCAAGCACGCCAGACCCGCGCGCCTCATCCTGGTCGACGAGCTCGCGGTGCTGCCGTCCGGCAAACCCGACCGCGAAGCCATCCGCCGCACGGTCGCCGAGCTCCGCTGAGCGTGCGGGAACGGTCGTACGGACTGCCAGACTGAGCGCATGGCCTCGTACACGCACGGACACCACGAATCCGTCCTCCGCTCGCACAGCGTGCGCGACATCGGCAACTCGGCCGCGTACCTCCGTCCGCACCTGACGCCGCAGACCCGCCTGCTCGACGTGGGGGCGGGCCCCGGCAGCATCACGGTCGACTTCGCCCGCGTCGTGCAGCACGTCACCGCGACCGAGATCGACGAGGCCGCGCTGTCGCTCTCCCGCGGCCTCGCGGCCGAGCGGGGTCTTGCGAATGTCGACTTCAGCGTGGAGGACGTGCACGCGCTCAGCTTCGCCGACGACTCCTTCGACGTGGTGCACGCCCATCAGGTGCTGCAGCACGTCGCCGACCCCGTCCAGGCGCTGCGGGAGATGCGGAGGGTCGCACAGCCGGGCGGGCTCGTGGCCGCGCGCGACGCCGACTACGCGGGCTTCCTGTGGTTCCCGATGCTGCCGGCGCTCGACCACTGGCTCGACCTGTACCGGCGGGCGGCGCGGGCGAACGGCGGGGAGCCGGACGCCGGGAGACGGCTGCTGTCCTGGGCCCGCGCCGCGGGGTTCACCGAGGTCACCGCCACCGCGTCGACCTGGTGCTACGCCACGCCGGAGGAGCGCGCCTGGTGGGGCGGCATGTGGGCCGAGCGGATCCTGGAATCCGCCCTGGCGCGACAGCTCGTGGACCAGGGCATGGCCACGGCGGACGACCTGCGCGACATCAGCGAGGCGTGGAGACGATGGGCGGACGACGGCGACGGCTGGTACCTCGTGCCGCACGGCGAGATCCTCGCGCGCGCCTGAGCGGATACATCCCGCGACGGATGCCGCGCACGGCATGCTCGCGTAGCGTGGGGGAGTGATCCGCCCGCTGTCCCGCACCGCGCTGATCCTCGACATCGTCGGGGCGGCCCTGCTGTTCGTGCTGCTCACGCCGCTATCCGTGGTGTTCTACGCGCCGCAGCCGGCGGACACCACCGGGGTCTCGGCCTTCGGCGTGAGCGCGATCGTCGTGGCCGGCGTGTTCATGTTCGGCGGTGTGGCGATCGGGCGTCTCGCCCCGGGGATCGGACTCGCCGCTGCCTGGGCGGGCGCGATCGTGCAGATGCTCGGCGGTTTCGGGCCGCTTCCCATCGACTTCGCGATCCTGCTGGTGCTGTACGCCACCTCGGCCTGGGGCACGCGACGGGTGCTGTGGTGGGGCTTCGGGTCGGTGATCGCCGGCGGCATCATCGCCGCCGCGTTCATGGTGTTCGTCGGGGGAGTGTCGTTCGGGACGGGAACCGGCTGGGAGCTGGTGACGGGCGGCACGCTGCTGCTCGCGGCATCGATCATGGCGCTCGGCTTCGCCTGGGTGTGCGGTCTGCTCTGGCGCGTGGTGCTGCGTGCGCGACGGACGCGCTCCGCGCAGCTGCAGGCCGAGGCCCTCGCCGCGGAGGAGCAGGAGCGGGTGCGCATCGCCCGCGACATGCACGACATCGTGGCGCACTCGCTGGCGGTCGTGATCGCTCAGGCCGATGGCGCCCGCTATGCCGCGGCCGTCGAGCCGGAGATCGCGACGGAGGCTCTGGGCACGATCGCGCAGACGGCACGGGGCGCGCTCAGCGACGTGCGGATGCTGCTGACACAGCTGCGTCACCGGCAGGGCGACGGCCCGCAGCCGACCCTGGCCGACCTCGAAGCGCTGTTCGCGCAGGTGCGGCAGGCGGGCATCGAGCCCCGCGTCACGGTCGACCCGATGCCGCCCGGAGAGCCGCCCGGCGCGATCCAGCTCGCCGTCTACCGCATCCTGCAGGAGGCTCTCACCAACGCCATCCGTCACGGCGACGGCGCGGTCGACGTGCACCTGGCGTGGCTGCCCGACCGCGTGGACCTGGAGGTGCGCAACACCGTGCGGGCCGACGCGCCGCCGTCCGCACCGGGCGGCCATGGTCTGATCGGCATGCGCGAACGGGCGCA
The DNA here is from genome assembly GCF_025143365.1 of Microbacterium sp. p3-SID336. Lineage (GTDB taxonomy): Bacteria > Actinomycetota > Actinomycetes > Actinomycetales > Microbacteriaceae > Microbacterium. Next base: position 92,478 of record NZ_JALXPE010000002.1, read on the forward strand.
GCTCGTGGGCGGTAGTCTGCACACCGAGCGCCGTGGTGCGCAGTTCGTCGTCCAGAGCAGCCTGCCGATCGGAGCCCCCCAGTGATCAGAGTCGTGCTCGTCGACGACCAGGCGCTGTTCCGTGCGGGCATCCGCATGCTCGTGGCGTCGCAGCCCGATCTCGAGGTGGTGGGCGAGGCGGGAGACGGCCGCGAGGCCCTCGACGTGGTCGCGCGGACGCGGCCCGACGTGGTGCTGATGGACATCCGCATGCCGGTCATGGACGGACTCACGGCCACCGCCGAGATCCTGTCCGGTCCGCAGCCGCCGCGCGTCGTGATGCTGACCACGTTCGACCTGGACGAGGCCGCGGCCAGGGCGATACGCCAGGGCGCGAGCGGCTTCCTCCTCAAGGACGCCGACCCGGAGTTCCTGCTCGCGGCCATCCGCACGGTGCACGCGGGGTCGAGCGTGATCGCGGCCGCCGCGACCCGTGAGCTGTTCGAGCACTTCGCGGAGGCCCCCAAGCCGGTGCCGCCGCGGTACGCCGAGCTGACGGATCGCGAGCGGGAGATCTTCGCGCTGGCGGCTCGCGGACTGTCGAACGCGGAGATCGCGGCGCGGGAGTTCCTGAGCGAGGCGACCGTGAAGACCCACATCAGCCGCATCCTGACGAAGCTCGCCCTGCGCGACCGGGTGCAGCTGGTGGTGTTCGCCTTCGAGCACGGTCTCGCCTGAGGGCGACCGCCCCGGAGGCGGCCCGAGGATCATCCTTGCGATGTATCGGGATGCTCCCGGCGGGCGACGCGCCGGCACGGACCACGGAAATAGCGTCGAAGGCATGGAGATCACGACCAGCGACCTCGGGCTCGCCGCCCGCGTCCAGCACCTGAAGAAGACGTACGGCTCTGGCGAGGGCACGGTCCGCGCGCTCGACGACGTCAGCGTCGGCATCCGCCGCGGCCAGTTCACGGCCATCATGGGCCCGTCCGGATCGGGCAAGTCCACGCTCATGCACATCATGGCCGGGCTCGACAGCCCCACAGAGGGTCGCGCCTGGATCGGCGACACCGAGATCACGGGTCTCGGCGACCTCGACCTGACGCTGCTGCGGCGGCGGCGCGTCGGCTTCATCTTCCAGGCGTTCAACCTGGTTCCGACGCTCGACGCCCTCGGCAACATCCTGCTTCCGTTCGAGCTCGACGGTCGTCGGCCGAGCGCGATCGAGCGTGCCCGCATCGACGGTCTGATCGAGACGCTCGGCCTCGGCGCGCGCCTCGGGCACCGCCCGCACCAGCTCTCCGGCGGCCAGCAGCAGCGCGTCGCCATCGCGCGGGCCCTGGCGACCGCCCCCGACCTGGTGTTCGCCGACGAGCCCACCGGGAACCTCGACTCGCAGACCGGCCGCGAGGTGCTGCGCCTGCTGGCGAGCGCGAGCCGCGAGCACGGGCAGTCGATCGCGATGGTGACACACGACGCGATCGCCGCCAGCCACGCCGACCGTGTGCTGTACCTCGGCGACGGACGCATCGTGGCCGACCACCCGCGGCAGACCGCCGAGCAGATCTCCGCGTACCAGCTCGCCGCGGAGGTGGCGGCGTGAGCGCCGTCGCCGCGGTCGTCCCCGAGACCAGGGCGACGGGGCCGCGTCTGGCCTGGCTGAAGGACCGCGGCATGGGGGCGAGCATCCTCGTGGCGGCGCTGTCGGCGGCCTTCGGCGTGTTCCTCGTCGAGATCACCGCATACATCGGCGCGGTACTGCAGGCCGATCCGTTCATCGGCGACAGCGGCACGCTCGCGGTCGTCGTCGCGATCCTCTCGGTGCTGCTGACGGCGGTGGCCATGTACGTGGCGGCCATCGTCACGGCGAACACGTTCTCCACGATCATCGCCGGACGCACCAGGCAGATCGCGCTCATGCGGCTCATCGGCGCCACGGCGCGGGCCCAGCGCGCCCAGGTCGGCCGACAGGGCATGATCGTCGGAGTGATCGGCGCCGTCGCGGGGCTTCTCGCCGGGCTGCTGCTCTCGGCAGCGGCGGTGCAGATCGGCGGGCAGCTGGTCACGCACGCGCCCACCGGCTTCTCGCTCATGCAGCCCGCGCTGGTGCTGCCCGCCATCGGCGTCGCGCTCACGACGTGGGCGGCCGCGTGGGTCGGCTCACGGCGCGTCCTCGCGGTGACCCCGCTGCAGGCGCTCGGTGGCGCGGTGGAGCGCACGCACGACGAGGTCTCGGGCAAGAGCGGGCGCCACATCGGCGCCTGGATCCTGCTGGCCTCCGGTGTGGCGCTGCTCGCCGGCGGCGTGCTGCTCGGGCTCGTCACCCCGCTCGGAGTGGTCGTGGCGTTCTTCGGCGGCGTGCTCTCGTTCACCGGCCTCGCGGTGGGATCGGTGCTCTTCATGCCGCCCGTGCTGCGGCTCGTCGGCCGGATGTTCGGCTCCAGCGCGACGGCGCGGCTCGCGGCGGAGAACGCGCTGCGCTACCCCGAGCGGTCCTCGCGCATGGCGATCGGCGTGGTGATGGGCGTGACGCTCGTGACGATGTTCGCGGTCGCGCTGGAGTCGGCCAAGCGACTGATGACCAGCCAGACCACGGAGGAGATCCCGCCGGAGTTCTTCGCCCCGTTCGACGCGTTCGCGGCGGTGATGATGGTTCTCGTGGCCGTGTCGGCGGTGATCGCCGCGGTCGGCCTGGTCAACCTGCTCACGATCGGGGTCGTGCAGCGCCGCCGTGAGCTGGGGTTGCTGCGCTCGATCGGCCTGTCCAACGGGCAGGTGCGCCGGATGGTGCTGCTCGAGGCCACGCACATCACGGTCGCGGCGACCCTGACCGGACTCGTCCTCGGCGTCACCTACGGGTGGATCGCGGCGCAGTCGCTGCTGGGCTCGGTGCCCACGCTGCCCGAGTTCACCCCGGCCGGGCTGATCGCCCCGCAGGTGCCGTGGCTCCCGGTCGCGATCATCGTGGCGGCGACAGCGCTGCTCACACTCGTGGCTGCCGCGACCCCGACCCGCCTGGCCACCCGGGTGGCTCCGGTCGAGGCGCTCGCCGCCGACTGACGGCTCTAGGCTGGACGGATGCCGTCGCCGTTCGATCAGTCCCCGTACCAGGTCCGTCTCGACTGGGGGGTGGCTGGTCTCGAGCGGCTCGCCCCGGCGGATGTCGTGGTGGTGGTGGACGTGCTGCGCTTCTCCTCCACCGTGACGGACGCCGTGGCGGGCGGCACCGCGGTGCCCCTGGCGGATGCGCTCGCCTGGTCGCGGAACGGGGCGGCGGTCGCGGCCGCTGCTCCGGCGGATGCCACCGTGCTCCTCGGGTCGATCCGCAACGCGGGCGCGGTGGCGCGTGCGGTCCAGACGGTGCAGGAGCGGCGGCAGGCCCGCACGGCGGTCGCGCTGATCGCGGCGGGCGAGCTCGACGCGACAGGCGAGCTGCGGTTCGCGGTCGAGGATCAGCTCGGCGCGGGCGCTGTCGCCGCAGCGCTCACCGACCTGGGCATCGACCACACCGCCCCGGATGCGGCGGTCGCGGCCGAGGGCTTCCGCGCACTGCGCCGGGCGCTCCGTCACCTGATCGGGGCCACCGGCTCCGGGCGCGAACTGCAGGAGGGCGTCGCGGCGACGGCGCGCATCGAGGCCGCGGGGATCGTGCCCACAAGCACGGTCGACGCGGCCCTCCTCGACGCGGTGGATGCGGTCCCCGTGCTGCGCGACGGGCGGTTCACGCGCTTCGAGTGACCGTGGTTGCGCATAGGGTCGTGACATGAGATTCCTCCCCGCTCTCATCGTCGACGCTCTTCTCGTCCTGGTCTTCGCCGCCATCGGCCGCGCCTCGCACCAGGAGGACCCGGCGGGCTTCCTGCTCACCGCCTGGCCCTTCCTCGTGGCCCTGGTGGTGGGCCATCTGCTGGCGCTGCTGCTGCCGGGGCGCCCGCGACGCCCGTGGTCCCTGCTGTGGGGCGCTGTCGTCTGGATCGTGACCGTGGCCGGGGGGATGCTGGTGCGGGTGCTCAGCGGCGACACGGCCGAGACGCCGTTCATCATCGTGGCCGCGGTGGTGCTCGCCGTGTTCCTGCTGGGCTGGCGCGGGATCGCGGCGCTCGTCCGACGGCTGCGGGGCGGTCCGGCCGAGCCCCTCACCGCGCCCGGCGCGCCCGTCGAGCCCGTCGAGCCGGAGTCGCGGGCCGGCGGTCCGGACGCGCACGACGACCCGACGCCGGCGCGCGACGGCGACGCCTGACCCGGGGACGCCACTGGCCCGAGCCCGCACGCCTCCCCGACGATGGCGCGGCGACGGCGATCATGGCGCGTTGCGGCCGGCGCACGGCGGCGACGATGGCGCTCTGCAGACGCGGCGGCGGCGGTGCCGGAGCCGCACTCAGCGGGGGAGCTGTGCGGCGAGCCGTGCGTCTGACGTGATCTCGCGGCGCGTCCAGGCGAACAGGTGCCGGGAGTCGAACGTGCGCGAGCATCGGGCGCAGGACGTCGCCCGCGTCGGGCGTCGATGCCGGTAGGCGACGTGCCCGGCGGGGCAGTGCCCGACCCACGGAGCGAGCTCCACGGCGGTCTCGCCGTGGTGCGTGGTGCCGCCGACGTAGCCGAGGTCACGGGCGATGCGCTTCCAGGCCGGCCCGTGGGCCGCGGTGTGGCCGGCGAGGGCATGGGCCACCTCGTGCAGCAGCACCTGATGGATGTCGTCGTCGTCGAAGCGCGCTGCCAGGTAGCGGGACACGGTGATCCGCTTGTTCGTGTAGTCGCACTGCCCCGCGCGACGCTTGGCATGGTCGAAGCCGAAGGACCAGCTGTCGTCCAGATGCAGTCGGATCAGTGCTTCGCCCCAGACGCGCACTCGGTCAAGTTCCGCCATGGGCTCAGGGTAAGCCATGCGGCGGACATCGGGGCGTCGCCGCCTCGGGTCGTCTCCGGTCGTCCGGTCAGCCCGCGATGAGCTGCGGAGGCCGACGACGCTCGGCGGCCTCGATGGCGAGCAGTGCCGTCTCCAGCTCGCTGTCGGCGGCTCCGGACTCCCGGCGCAGGAACAGCGACTGCTTGAAGCTCTCCCGCGCGGTGTCGTAGTCGCCGGCGTCGTAGGCGTTCTTGCCGTGGTGCTGGTAGGCGAACGCGGCGATCGAGAGCCAGCGCTGGCCCTCGGCCTCGGTCGCGCAGGTGGCGAGCTCCTGTTCGGCGGCGGCGTGCGCGCCACGGTACTGGAGGATCGTGGCGTGCAGCACGCGGGCGCGCAGCACATCCCGGCGCGTGCCGGCCATGCGGGCCTGGCGCACGGTCTCCTCGGCGAGGACGAGCGCCTCGTCGAGCCGGCCGAGCACCTTCAGCAGCCAGACGCGCTCGAGCAGCGCCGGCAGGCTGCGCTGCGACTCGATCTCGGACAGGCGGGCGGTGCACTCATCGAGATCGACCAGTTCGCGGAGGGTCTCCTGGTCGTATCCCCGGATCAAACTCATTGCTCTCCTTCCGAAGCGTCCCCGCCTTGTCCCCGTCCAGTGTGCCTGCCGCTCGCGCCGTCGTCGGGGCGGCGCGCCTGTCAGCGCAGGAACAGCGAGGCGTCGGGTCGCGGGGAGGCGACGGCGTCGGCGTCGGTGACGACGCGCGCGCCCTGGAGGAAGGCGCGGACCTCCGCGCCCTGGGCGATCTTGGCCGGATGGGGACCCGCCGCGAGCACCCGCGGTAGCCACTCCGTCGGCAGGGGGACGGCGGACGCGGCGAGCACGAGGTTCCCGAAGCGCCGCCCCCTGAGCACCTGCGTGTCGGCGAGCACCGCGAGCTCCGGCAGCACCTCGGCGACCGTGGCGGCCTGGCGCCGAGCGAAGGCGAGTCCCGGTCCGTCGGCGACGTTCACCAGCAGGACTCCGCCGGGCGCGAGCAGCGCGGAGAGCTCGCGGTAGAACTCCACGCTCGTGAGGTGCGCGGGGGTCTGCGCGCCCGAATACACGTCCGACACCACCAGGTCGCACCGGCCGTGCAGAGCGGAGGGAAGGCGTGTGACGCCCTCCCTCGCGTCGCCGATGCGGATCCGGATGGAGGAGCCCTTGGGCAGCGGGAGGTGCTCGCGCACGAGCTGGGCGAGGGGGGCTTCCAGTTCGATCACCTGCTGCCGGGACCCCGGTCGCGTCGCGTCGATGTAGCGCGGGATCGTGAGCGCCCCGGCGCCGAGGTGCACGGCGGTGAGCGGGCCGTCGGGCAGCTGGTCGATCACGGCGCCCATGCGCACGATGTACTCGAAGTGCAGGTGCGTGGGGTCGTCGAGGTCGACGTGGGACTGCGGGGTGTCGTCGACGACGAGCTCGTACCCGCTCGTGAACTCCGAGGGCACGATACGCACGATGCCGCCGTGGTCGAGGCGGGTCTGCGGATGGTCGGCCTCCCGCGTGCGCATCCGTCCCATGCGATCGAGCCTACGCCGTGGCGCCGGGGCGGATCAGCGCTGGTTGCCGACCGCGCAGGTCTCCTGCTCCAGGGTCTGGCCTGACACCTCGGGCGGCAGCGTGGCCCGCGGCGCAGGAGCCTCCGTCGCGTTCGGGTCGGGGGTGGCGGGGGCCTCGGGCGTGCCGGGGGCGGGTGTCACGAGCTCCACACCGCGATGCGTCGCCACGTCGCCGGTCAGCTGCAGCGGCTCGCCCGACGCGATCGCGGCCCACAGCTCGGCGGCTGCGGCCTCGTTCGGCACCACGTGGTCGTCGTCGTCCGGGTCGACCACGTTCGGGTACTGCACGAACACGAAGTCGCTGAAGGGCACGTCCTTGAGCGCGAGGGCCAGCTGGGCGAGGCGGAGCGGATCGTTCAGCGACTCGCTCGGGTCGATGTTGTCGGCCACGGCGTTCGCGATGCGCAGCACCTTCGGGACGTCGGTGAGCGTCTCCTCGCTGAGCACCTTCTTCGCGAGGCGTGACATGTACTGCTGCTGGTTGGAGATGCGCGCGAGGTCGCTCTCGTCGCCGACACCGTGCCGGGTGCGGATGAACTGCAGCGCCTCGACGCCGGAGACGGTGCGCATGCCCGGGGGCCAGTCGATGCCGGTCTGCCGGTCGCGGATGCCCTCTCCGGCGATGCACACCTCGACGCCGCCGATCGCATCGGTCACGGCCATCACACCGTCGAAGCTGATGGTCGCGGCGAACTCGATCGGGATGTCGCCGAGCGTGCTCACGGTCTTCGCGACGCAGGAGAGCCCGGCGTGCTCGAAGATCGCGTTCATGGGAGCCTTCGACATCGCCGAGGCGACGCTGCCGTCGGCGCGGGTGCACTCCGGCACCTCGACGCCCAGGTCACGGGGGAGGGAGACCACCGTCACGTTCCGGGGCGCCGCCGACACGTGCACGAGCAGGTTCACGTCGTTCCGGCGGAGGCCGTCCGCCTCCTCGCAGCGTTCGGCGAAGAGCTCGGTCGCGCGCTCCCCGCACTCGTCGGTGCCGACGATGAGGATGCTGAACGCCTTGTCGTCGGGGTAGGCGCCGATGCTGGGCGGATCCACCTCCGGAGCTCCCTCCAGCGCGACGGCGCCGTCTCCGACCCGGTTGAAGAGGTCGACGACGAGGAAGGTGCCGACCCCGATCACCGCGACCAGGACCACGGCGAGGGCGATGCCGAGGAAGCGGAGCAGAGAGGACGCGGCGCTGGGCGTGCGCTGCGGCGCGTGCTTGGCGGCGGCAGGGCGTTGGGTGCGAGATCCGCGACGGGGCATGGGCGGAGCCTACCCGGCGCGCCTGATGTTACGGCGGTGTGACGATTCTGGGAGGAACTTGCAGGCAATTAGTTAGTCGTGGATACTTTTTCCTATCCCCCGGTCTGCACCCGATGCCTACCTGGACTTTTTCAAAGAGGAGATCCCTTCATGCACAAGCGCATTCTTCCGGCAGTGGCGCTCGGCGCCGCCGCCACGATCGCCCTGGCCGGCTGTGCCGGCGGAAGCGGCGACAACGGCTCGACCGACGGCAAGGGCGAAGAGCTCACCGTCTGGATCATGAAGGGGACCAACCCCGACGCCACCGCCTTCTACGACAAGGTCTCCGAGGCCTTCGAGGAGGAGACCGGCGCGAAGGTCACCATCGAGGAGATCCAGTGGGCGGACGCCCACGACCGCTTCGTGACCTCCATCGCCGGTGGCACGACGCCCGACATCGCCGAGACCGGCACCACCTGGACCGCAGAGTTCGCCGACGCCGGCGCGCTGCTGCCGATCGACGAGTACGTCGACGCCGAGAAGGGTCTGCGCGACGACCTGGTCGAGGGCCTCGAGGTCGCCGGCACGTACGAGGACGAGCTCTACGGCATGCCGTGGTACGCGGGCGTCCGCTCCATCGTCTACCGCACCGACGTGTTCGAGGAGCTCGGACTCGAAGCCCCGAAGACGTGGGACGACATCGTCGCCGCCGGTGAGGCCATCAAGGCCGCCAAGCCCGACATGCTGCCTTTCCCGGTCGCGGGCGACGCCGAGTTCCAGGTCTACCCCTGGGTCTGGGGCGCGGGCGGCGAGATCGCCACGAAGGACGGCGACACCTGGACCAGCGAGCTCGACAGCGCCGAGTCGCAGGCCGGCATCGAGTTCTACACAGGCCTCGCCACCGAGCACGGCTTCTCCTCCGCGGGGGCGACCACCTGGAAGGAGACCGACCTCCGTGACGCGTTCACGCAGGGCAACGTCGCCATGATGCTGTCCGGCTCGTGGACCCCGAACGCGCTCGTCGAGGCCAACCCCGAGCTCGAGGGCAAGATCGGCGCCGCGGTCATCCCCGGCCAGGACGGCGGCATCGCTCCGTCCGTGCTCGGCGGCTCGCACCTCTCGGTCTTCAACACCACGAAGAACGCCGACCTGGCGTGGGAGTTCGTCAAGCTCATGACCACCGGCGAGTTCGCCGAGCAGTGGTCGAACGAGACCGGCTACTTCCCGGGCGTGCAGTCCGCGATGGAGGAGGCCCTGGCCTCGACCGACCCGCTCGTGGCTCCGTTCGCCGAGCAGATGGTCGACGGCGGTGCGTCCGTCCCGGTCACGCCGAACTTCGGCGCCGTCCAGGCCAAGAAGACCACCAACGCCATGATCCAGGCCATCCTCAGCGGGCAGAAGGACGTCGCGACCGCGACGAAGGACGCCGCTGCGGAGATGACCGAACTGCTCAACCAGTAAGGAACCATTCCTTCCATGTCGATGGTGCAAGCGCCACTGCCGGCCACGAAGGCGGAGTCCACCTCCGCCTCCGTGGCCGGCGGCCGGAAGCGGCGGGGTCTCTCGCTCGTCACGGCCCGTCCCTGGCTCCTCCTGGCCCCCGGGCTGATCATCCTCGCGGTGCTCATGCTCTGGCCGCTCGTGCAGGTGTTCATCTACTCGCTGCAGGACTACGGTCTGCGCGAGATCAACACCGGCGAGAACAACTGGATCGGGCTGCAGAACTACGTCGAGGCGCTCACCGACCCGACCCTGTGGACGGTGGTGCTCCCCAACACGGTCGGCTTCGCGGCCGTCGCGGTGTTCACCACCGTCGCACTCGGCACCCTCGTCGCGCTGCTGCTGGCGCGACTGGGCACCGTGTGGCGCACCATCGTCTCCAGCTGCATCATGGTCGCGTGGGCGATGCCCGCCGTGACCGGCACCTACGTGTGGACGTTCATCTTCGACGCCGACCGCGGCATCTTCAACTCGGTGCTGCAGGACCTCGGCCTGATCGACGGTCAGGTCAACTGGTTCACCAACCAGTGGTCGTTCTACGCGATCGTGCTGCTGAACGTCGTCCACCACGGCTTCCCGTTCGTGGCGATCACCGTCCTCGCCGGCCTGCTCGGCGTCTCGAAGGAGATGCTCGAGGCGGCCGCCCTCGACGGCGCCGGCGCCTGGCGCCGCTTCTGGAAGATCATCTTCCCCACGCTCAAGCCCGTCTTCTCCGTCGTGATCATCCTGTCGACCATCTGGGACTTCAAGGTCTTCGCGCAGGTGTACCTGATGCCCGGCGGCAGCGGCGGCAACCGCCAGGTGCTCAACCTCGGCGTGTGGTCGTACGTGGAGTCCTTCGGGCAGAACCGCTACGGCTTCGGCGCGGCGCTCGCCGTGCTGCTCACCCTCGTGCTGATCGGCATCACGATCGTCTACATCCGCTCCCTCATGAAGGAGGACGAGCTGTGAACCCCCGCCCCAGGCTCCGGTCGCGCATCGGACTCGGCATCGGCGTCGCCGCCGTCCTGATCTTCACGCTGTTCCCCGTGTACTGGATGGTCTCCAGCGCCCTCGACGGCAAGGCCTCCAGCGGCGGCCAGTCGCTGCTGCCCCAGGAGTTCACGTTCGACAACTTCGCGTTCGTGCTCACGGAGGGCGGCTTCGGCACCTACCTGCGCAACTCGGCGATCGTGGCCCTGGTCACCGTGCTCGTCAGCGCGCTGGTGTGCCTGCTCGCGGCTGTCGCCGTCGCCCGCTTCCGCTTCAAGTTCCGCACCACGATCCTCATGATGATCCTCGTGGTGCAGATGGTGCCGCTCGAGGCGCTCGTCATCCCGCTGTTCCTCCAGGTGAAGAGCCTCGGGCTCCTGAACAGCATCATCGGCCTGATGGTCGTCTACGTGGCGCTGTCGCTCGCGTTCGGCATCTGGATGCTGCGCGGCTTCGTCGCCGCCGTGCCCGTCGAGCTGGAGGAGGCCGCGTACATCGACGGCGCCAGCTGGTGGCGCATGTTCCGCTCCGTGCTGCTGCCGCTGGTCATGCCCGGGCTCGTCGCGACCAGCATCTTCAGCTTCATCACCGCCTGGAACGAGTTCATCTTCGCGATGACCATCCTCGGCGCGCAGACCGACCAGTACACGGTCTCGATCGGACTCAAGTCGTTCTTCGGCCTGTACTCCAACGACTGGGGCAGCATCATGGCCGCGTCGACCATCATCACCGTGCCCGTGATGATCTTCTTCGTGATCGTCCAGCGCCGTCTCTCCGCCGGCATGGTGGCGGGAGCGGTGAAGGGATGACCGACGAGTTCGAGCGTCTCGCGAACGGCGTGCTGTGGCCCGGCTTCTTCGGCGCCGAGGCCCCGGAGTGGCTCCTGGCGGAACTGCGCGACGGTCTGGCCGGCGTCGTCTACTTCGGCCAGAACATCGGTGAGGGACTGCCCGCGCTGAGCGCGTCGATCCTCGCCGCGAACCCGGACGCCCTGATCGGCGTGGACGAGGAGGGCGGCAGCGTCACCCGCCTCGAATCCGCCACCGGCTCGACCCTTCCCGGGGCGACGCAGCTCGGCGCGCTGGACGACCTGATCGCCTCGGAGCGCACCGGCGCCGAACTCGCCAGGCGGGTCAGGGCGGTCGGCGCGAACGTCGTGCTCGGACCTGTCGCCGACGTGAACACCGATCCGCGCAACCCCGTCATCGGCGTGCGCTCCTTCGGCGCGGACGAGGCACTCGTGTCGCGGCACGTCGTCGCGACGGTCGACGGCATCCAGGACGGCGGCGTGGCCGCGTGCGTCAAGCACTTCCCCGGCCACGGCGACACCCACGTGGACTCGCACCACGCGCTGCCGGTCATCGCGACGGACGTCGAGGAGTACGAGCGGGTGCACCTGGAGCCGTTCCGCGCCGCGATCGAGGCGGGTGTGGACGCCATCATGACGGCGCACATCGTGGTCCCCGCGTGGGGCGAGGCCCCGGCGACGCTGAACCCGCGGGTGCTCGGCATGCTGCGCGAGACCGGCTTCGACGGCGTCATCATCACGGACGCGCTGGACATGGCGGCGATCCGCGAGACCGTCGGACTCGGCGGGGGAGCGGCTCTCGCCCTCGCCGCCGGCGCCGACCTGCTGTGCATCGGCAACCCGACCAATCCCGGCGAGGCCGCCCTTCCCGACCAGGACCTCCGCGACTTCCGCGCCGCGCGCGACGGGATCGTGGCGGCCCTGCGTGACGGCTCGCTGTCACGGGCCAGGGTCGAGGAGGCGGCCGGTCGCGTCGCCGCCCTCGCCGCGAAGCTGCGGGCGGCATCCGTGACCCCGCAGGTCGAGGAGGCCGCGTTCGACGCGGCCGACATCGCGCGGCGCGCTGTCTCCCTGGTCGGCGAGGCCCCGGCGACCGCCGAGGCGCTGTCCGTGGTCGACGCGCGACGCCGTTCCACGCTCGCGGTCGACAGTGCCGCCTCGTACGTGGCCAGTGCCCTCGCGGGCGACGGACTGCGCGTGCGGCTCGATGTGGCCTCGCGCTCGCAGGCCGAGCAGGACGAGGTGCTCGCCCAGGTCGCCGCGGACGCCGGCACCACGGTGATCCTGCTGGATCGGCCGGACGCCGACCCCGCGCAGCGGGCCCTCGTGGAGCGCGCGGCCGTGCGCGATCCCGGAGCCGTCGTCGTCAACGTCGGACTGCCCACCCGCACGCCGCTGCCGCTCCCCACCGTCGAGGTCGGCGCTGCGAGCCGGCTCGGCGCGCAGGCCGCCCGCGATGCGCTGCTCGGCCGCTTCACGCCGCGGCGGGGGACCACCAGCGCGGATTGAGACAGGATCAGCGCATGGACGACGACGTTCTCGCCACGGTGCGGCGCTCTCTGCCCAAGCTCAGCGCGGCGGAGAGCCGTGTCGCGGAGACCATCCTCGGCGACCCCACACTCGTGGTGGATCTGGCGATCAACGATCTGGCGAAGCTGTGCCGCACGTCGCTGTCCACGGTGGCCCGCTTCGCCCAGTCGCTCGGCTACAGCGGCTATCGGGAGCTGCGGGTCGCCGTGGCAAGGGCCGTCACGCTCGCCCAGGCGCAGCAGGCCCGCTTCGGTCTCGACACCACGGCGATCGACAGGGAGGACGGCCCGGCGGCGATCGCGGCCAAGCTCGCGGCGCAGGAGATCGACGCCATCGAGAAGACCGCGATGGCGCTGGACGAGCAGGCGCTGGACAGGGTCGCCGAGGCTCTCGCGGCCGCCAGGCACATCGACCTGTTCGGGCAGGCAGCGTCCTCGCTGACCGCGCAGGACCTGCAGCTCAAGCTCGCGCGCATCGGCTGCTCGGTCTCGCATTCTCCCGACCCGCACCTGGCGATCACGACGGCGTCGCTGCGCTGTCGTGAGGACGTCGCCGTCGCCTTCTCCCACGGGGGAGAGACGGCCGAGACCGTGCGGGCGCTGGAGGTGGCGCGGGATGCGGGGGCTCTCACCGTCGCCGTCACCAGCGCCTCCGACTCGCCCCTGGCCGCCGTCGCCGAGGTGGTGCTGCTCAGTCAGGCGCAGGAGTCGCCGTTCCGGATGGCGGCGATGTCGAGCCGCATCGCGCAGCTCGCGCTCATCGACGTGCTGTTCGTGCGGATCGTCCAGCTCCGCGGCGAACCGGTCGCGGTGTCGCTGCAGCGCACGCACGACGTGGTCCCTGCGCGGCGCGCACGCCCCTGAGTAGAGCCCGCGCTCAGTCCACGTGGTCGCGGGTGCTGCCGATCGCCCTGGTGGCGATGCGGTGCGCGCGGGCCAGGCTCCCGCCGAGCGACAGCCCCGTCAGCACGCCGGCGAGGAAACCAGCGGCGAAGGCGTCTCCGGCTCCGATCGTCTCCACCACGGGGGCGTCCAGCGCGTCGCTCTCGGTCCGCTCCGCACCGTCGAACGCCACGGCACCGGTGGGGTCGGTCACGACGAGGTACCGCGGCTCGGAGAAGCGCTCGCGCAGCGCCCGCGGGTCGCTCGTGCCGAACACCTCGTCGGCGTCGGGCCGCGTGCAGAACAGGATGTCGGCGCGATGCGCGAGGTCGGTCAGCAGCGCCTTCCCCTCGTCCTCCCGCCCGCGCCACAGGGCGGGGCGCCAGTTCAGGTCGAAACTGAGCAGTCGCGTGGCAGGGCGGTCGGCGAACAGCGCCTCCTGGGCGTCCCGCGCGGACGGGGACAGTGCCGGGGTGATCCCGCTGGTGTGCACGAGCGCCGCCTCGGCGAGGAGCCCGGCGGCGGCGGGCGTCGAGAGGGTCCGGGGTGACAGGGCGGCCGCGGCGGAGCCCGCCCGGTAGTAGTGCATCGTGCCCTCGACGGCGCCGTCCGCGCGCGGGGAGAGCTCCTTCACGTACAGCCCCGTCGGCGCCTCCTGGTCGACCTCGACCGCGCGGTCGTCCACGCCGTGCGCGCGCAGCTCCGCCGTGAGGAACCGTCCGAAGCCGTCGTCGCCCACGCGGGAGATCACGGCCGTCCGCACCCCGGCGGAGGCGAGCGCGATCGCCGTGTTCCACTCCGCTCCGGCGAGCGAGCGGTCGAACGTGCGGCATATCTCCAGTGCGCCGGCGGTGGCGGGGACGAGGGCGACCATGCCCTCGCCGAAGCAGATGGCGAGCGGGGCGGACTCTGGCACGGTGTCGACGCTACCGGATCCGCGGTCCCGCGCGTGTCGATACCGGATCGCAACCTGCGGGCATTTGGCATCTGGGAATCGGCTGGGTACCTTCGAGGAATCACCGTCTCCGGGGCGACGACGCCCCGGGAACGCGCAACGAAGCGCCCGACAGGGAAGGTCACACAATGCACCAGTCAGCCATGCGTCGGCGAGGGATCGTCGCCGTCACCGGAGCGACCATCGCCGCTCTCGCACTCGCGGGATGCGTCGCGAGCGAGCGCGGCGACAACGGCTCGGAGGGCTCGGGAGACGTCGACGGCACGTTCGTGTTCGCCGCGTCGTCCGACCCGGCCAGCCTCGACCCCGCCTTCGCCCAGGACGGCGAGACGTTCCGCGTCTCCCGCCAGATCTTCGAGGGTCTGGTCGGCACCGAGCCCGGCACCGCCGACCCCGCCCCGCTGCTCGCCGAGTCGTGGGAGTCGTCGGAGGACGGCATGTCGCACACCTTCGCGCTGAAGGAGGGCGTCACGTTCCACGACGGCACCCCGTTCAACGCGGAGGCCGTCTGCTACAACTTCGACCGCTGGTACAACTGGACGGGCCTGGCCGCCTCCGAGGCGTTCGGCTACTACTACAACAAGCTCTTCAAGGGCTACGCCTCCAACCCGGCGGACGCCGTCTACAAGTCGTGCGCGCCGGACGGCGAGAACTCGGTCACGATCGAGCTGAACAAGCCGTTCGCCGGCTTCATCGCCTCGCTGTCGCTGCCCGCGTTCGGCATGCAGAGCCCCTCCGCGATGGAGGAGTTCGGCGCGGACGAGGTCGCGGGCTCCGCCGAGGCGCCGCAGCTCTCCGAGTACGCCATGGGCCACCCGGTGGGCACCGGTCCCTACAAGTTCGACGAGTGGGCGCCGGGCGAGCAGGTCACGCTGAGCGCCTACGACGACTACTGGGGCGAGTCCGGTCAGGTGGACGAGATCATCTTCCGCACGATCGACGACCCGACGGCCCGCCGTCAGGCGCTCGAGTCCGGGTCGATCGACGGCTACGACCTCGTCGGCCCCGCCGACACCAAGGCGCTCGAGGACGACGGGTTCACGATGGTCTCCCGCCCGCCGTTCACGATCCTCTACCTCGCCTTCAACCAGGCGGTCCCCGAGCTGCAGGACCCGAAGGTGCGCGAGGCGCTGTCATACGCGGTCGACAAGGACGCCCTGATCAGCCAGGTGCTGCCGGAGGGCACGCAGAAGGCCACGCAGTTCGTGCCCGAGGTCGTCAACGGCTACAACCCCGACGTCACGACGTACGACTACGACCCCGAGAAGGCCAAGGCGCTGCTCGCCGAGGCGGGCTACGACGAGGCCAACCCGCTGAAGCTCACCTTCAACTACCCGGTCAACGTCTCCCGTCCGTACATGCCGGACCCCGAGCAGATCTTCACCGTGCTGTCCTCGCAGCTGTCCGAGGTCGGCGTGGAGACCACGCCGGTCTCCGAGGAGTGGGTGGAGTACCTCGACCGCACGACTGGCACGTCCGACCACGGCATCCACCTGCTCGGCTGGACCGGTGACTACAACGACACCGACAACTTCGTGGGTGTGTTCTTCGGCCAGCAGAGCTCCGAGTGGGGCTTCGACAACCCGGAGCTGTTCCAGAAGCTGACCGAGGCTCGCGGCGTCTCCAACCTCGACGAGCAGACCGCGCTCTACGAGGACATCAACGAGATGGTCGCGGAGTTCATCCCCGGCGTCCCGCTCGCGCACCCGGCGCCGACCCTGGCGTTCGACCCGCGCGTGGAGAGCTACCCGGCCAGCCCGGTGAACGACGAGGTCTTCACGGACATCGTCCTCACCAAGTAACGGCGTCGGGTACCGTCCGACCGCACGACGAGTCGGGCGGGGCGACGAGACGGGGCGCAGCGACCTGCGGGCCGCTGCGCTCCGTCTCCGCCCCGCTCGCTCGGCGGGCGATCGGGCGCACCCTCCGACCATCGGAGATCTCTTTTGCTGCGCACCATCGGCAGGCGACTGCTGTTCCTCATCCCCACCCTGTTCGGGCTCAGCATCCTGCTGTTCGCCTGGGTCAGGGCCCTCCCCGGCGGCCCCGCGGTCGCCCTCCTCGGCGAGAAGGCCACCCCGGAGGCCATCGCCAGGGTCAACGAGCTGTACGGCTTCAACAAGCCGCTCATCGAGCAGTACTTCATCTGGGTCACCCGGCTCCTGCAGGGTGACTTCGGCACCTCGATCCAGACGAACCGTCCGGTGACCGAAGAGTTCATGCGCCGCTTCCCCGCGACGCTCGAGCTCAGCGTGATGGCGCTCATCTTCGCGGTGGGCATCGGCATCCCGCTCGGGTACTGGGCGGCCAGACGGCACGGCAAGTTCACCGACCACGCCTCGGTGGTGCTGAGCCTGATCGGCATCACGATCCCGGTGTTCTTCCTGGCGTTCATCCTCAAGTACGTCTTCGCGGTGCAGCTGGGCTGGCTGCCGTCGGACGGACGCCAGAACCCTCGAATAGATGCGACGCATCCCACGGGCTTCTACGTGTGGGACGGCATCATCACCGGGGAGTTCGACGCGGCGTGGGACGCGATCCTGCATCTGATCCTCCCCGCGCTGGCACTCGGCACCATCCCGCTCGCGATCATCGTCCGCATCACGCGGGCGAGCGTGCTGGAAGTACAGAACGCCGACTACGTGCGCACCGGCCGCGCGAAGGGCGTGGGTTCGTCGACCCTGCGCAGCCGCTTCATCCTCCGCAACGCCATGCTCCCGGTCATCACGACGATCGGCCTGCAGACGGGTCTGCTCATCTCGGGGGCGGTGCTCACCGAGACGGTGTTCGCGTTCCCCGGCATCGGGTCTTTCCTGGCCAGGGCGATCTTCACGCGGGACTTCCCCGTGCTCCAAGGGTTCATCATCTTCATCGCCATCGCGTACGCGCTGATCAACCTGGCGGTCGATGTCTCCTACAGCTTCATCGATCCGAGAGTGCGGGTGCAGTGATGTCCCTCCTCCTCGTCCGAAAGGAGGCGATCGCATGACCATCGCCCTCCCGCCCGCACAGGGCCCCTCCGCCGAGAGCGGCGGCAGCATCGACACCGTCGCGATCGCCCAGGCCGACCTGAAGGACGGCGGCGGCGGTTTCTGGCGCGACGTGTTCCGCCGGCTCCGCCGCAACCCGACCGCGTGGATCGGCGCCGCGATCGTGCTGGTGTTCCTGCTCATCGCGCTGCTCGCACCGGTGCTCGCGCCGTACCCGGAGACCGCACTCCCCGGCGCGAAGTACATCACGCCGACCCACATCCCCGGCCCCGGGGAGCTGCCGGAGTTCCCGCTCGGCCTCGACCGCTTCGGCGGAGACGTGCTGTCCAAGCTCATCTGGGGCGCGCAGGCCTCGCTGCTGATCGGCGTCGTCTCCACGGCCATGGGTCTGCTCGGCGGCATGCTGCTCGGCCTCATCGCCGGCACGTTCGGCGGCTGGGTCGACACCGTCATCATGCGCGTGGTCGACATCATCCTCTCGGTGCCGAACCTGCTGCTCGCGGTCTCGATCGCGGCGATCCTCGGGCAGACGCCCTTCGCCGTCATGATCGCGATCGGAGCCTCCCAGGTGCCGATCTTCGCGCGCCTGCTGCGTGCCTCGATGCTGCAGCAGCGCTCCAGCGACTACGTGCTCTCCGCACAGACCCTGGGTCTCGGCCGCGGCCGGATCACGATGTCGCACGTGCTGCCGAACGCGATCGGCCCGGTGATCGTGCAGGGCACCCTGACGCTGGCGACCGCCGTGATCGACGCCGCCGCGCTGTCGTTCCTCGGGCTCGGCGGCGGCCGGCCGGAGACCGCGGAGTGGGGTCGCATGCTCACCTACGCTCAGGCGGAGCTGGCGATCGCGCCGTGGCTGGCGTTCCTCCCCGGCATCTGCATCGCGGTCACCGCGCTCGGCTTCACGCTGCTGGGCGAGGCGCTGCGCGAGGCCATGGACCCGAGGACGAGAGCACGATGACCGTCCGAGACGAGGGCGCCGTGCGCGCCGTGAAGGAGAACCCCATGTCCGTCGAACCGCTGCTCTCGGTGCAGGGGCTGGCCGTGGACTTCGCCACCATGGACGGCGTCGTGCACGCGGTCGAGGGCGTGGACCTGGAGATCCGCCCCGGCGAGACCGTCGCGATCGTGGGTGAGTCCGGTTCGGGCAAGTCCACCACCGCGATGGCCATCATCGGCCTGCTGGCCGGCGGAGGCAGGGTCGCGGCGGGCAGCATCCGCCTGGACGGCCGCGAGATCGCGCACGCGTCGGAGAACGAGCTGCGGACGATCCGCGGCCGGGACATCGGCCTGGTCCCGCAGGACCCGATGTCGAACCTGAACCCGGTCGCGAAGATCGGCACCCAGGTGGCGGAGACGCTGCTGGCGCACGGCCTCGCCACGCGACAGAACGTGCAGGGCAAGGTCGTGGAGGCGCTGACGGCTGCGGGCCTGCCCGACCCGGAGCGGCGGGCGAAGCAGTACCCGCACGAGTTCTCCGGCGGCATGCGGCAGCGCGCCCTGATCGCGATCGGCCTGGCGTGCAAGCCGCGCCTGCTGATCGCCGACGAGCCGACGAGCGCCCTCGACGTGACGGTGCAGCAGACCATCCTCGACCAGATCGGCGAGATGACGCGCGAGCTCGGCACCGCCGTGCTGCTCATCACGCACGACCTCGGTCTCGCGGCGGAGCGCGCCGAGCGCGTCGTCGTGATGCATCGAGGCAAGGTCGTCGAGCAGGGGCCCGCGCGGCAGATCCTGGAGGATCCGCAGCACCCCTACACGCAGTCGCTCGTGAAGGCGGCGCCCTCGGTCGCGGTCGCACGACTGCGCCCCGAGGCCTTCGCCCCGGGCGGCTCGGGCGAGGGCCTGTCGGACGCGCCCGCCACGGGGGAGCGCGCGGGGGCGGCTTCCGCGGTCCCGCCGCGCGACAACATCGTGGAGATCGAGAACCTCACGAAGGTGTACCCCGTGCGCGGCAAGCACGAGGACTTCGTGGCGGTGGACGACGTGTCGCTCGCGATCCCGCGGGGCGAGACGGTCGCGATCGTCGGGGAGTCGGGGTCGGGGAAGACGACGACCGCGCGGATGCTGCTCAAGCTGATCGAGCCCACCAGCGGGCTCATCCGCTACGAGGGCAAGGACGTGTCGACGCTCAACCGAGCGGAGACCAGGGAGTTCCGGCAGCGCGTGCAGCCGATCTTCCAGGACCCGTACTCGAGCCTGAACCCCATGTTCACGATCGAGCGCCTGATCGCCGAGCCGCTCGAGTTCTACAAGCGGGGGAGCGGGGCCGAGCGGCGCAAGCGCGTGCGGCAGCTGCTCGACGACGTGGCGCTGCCGCAGTCGATGCTGCGCCGCTACCCGTCCGAGCTGTCTGGCGGTCAGCGGCAGCGCGTGGCGATCGCGCGGGCGCTCGCCCTGTCGCCGGATCTGATCGTGTGCGACGAGCCGGTGTCGGCGCTGGACGTGCTGGTGCAGGACCAGATCCTGCGGCTGCTGGGCGACCTGCAGCGGGAGTACGGCTTCAGCTACCTGTTCATCTCGCACGACCTCGCCGTCGTGCGCCTCATCAGCGACTACGTGTGTGTGATGAAGGACGGGAAGCTGGTGGAGGCGGCCTCGTCGGAGGAGATCTTCACCAACCCCCGCGATCCCTACACGCGCCGCCTGCTCGCCTCGATCCCCGGGAACGAGCTCAACATCGCGTCCTGAGGCGGGGGAGCGAGTGCCATTACCGCAGCTTCCGAGATTGGTCAAGGACTGCGCTTGCCATGTCGCAAGATCGCGGCTATAGTTGGTAGTTGCGCTCGCTCCTCCCTGCCCTCATATGGTGGTCGGCATCCGTTGAGCTCTCGAGCGCGAACTCCACCTGACGACAAAGGAATCGAGAAGCCCTGCGGGGCTCACGGAGGTTATTCCCTTGGCTGCTGCTCCCAACGCATCCACATCCACCACCACCAAGAACGGACGCGGAGCTTCCCGTCTCTCGTTCGCCAAGATCTCCGACACGCTGACGGTCCCCGACCTTCTCGCTCTGCAGACCGAGTCCTTCGGCTGGCTCGTCGGCAACGACGCCTGGAAGGCGCGCGTGGCCGAGGCCAAGGCCGCCGGTCGCACCGACGTGAACGAGAACAGCGGCCTCGGTGAGATCTTCGAGGAGATCTCCCCCATCGAGGACCTCGGCGAGACGATGCAGCTGTCGTTCACGAACCCGTACCTCGAGCCCGAGAAGTACTCCATCGAGGAGTGCAAGGAGCGCGGCAAGACCTACGCGGCCCCGCTGTACGTCGAGGCCGAGTTCATGAACCACCTCACGGGTGAGATCAAGACCCAGACGGTCTTCATGGGCGACTTCCCGCTGCAGACCGACAAGGGCACGTTCATCATCAACGGCTCCGAGCGCGTCGTCGTCTCGCAGCTCGTGCGCTCGCCGGGCGTCTACTTCGACAAGACCCCCGACAAGACGTCCGACAAGGACATCGTGTCGGCGCGCGTCATCCCGAGCCGCGGCGCGTGGCTCGAGTTCGAGATCGACAAGCGCGACCAGGTCGGCGTGCGCGTCGACCGCAAGCGCAAGCAGTCCGTCACCGTGTTCCTCAAGGCGCTGGGCATGACCAGCGAGGAGATCCTCGCGGAGTTCGCCGGCTACACCTCCATCGAGGAGACGCTCGCGAAGGACACGATCGTCACCAAGGAAGACGCGCTGCGCGACATCTACCGCAAGCTGCGTCCGGGCGAGCAGGTGGCCGCCGAGGCCGCGCGTGCGCTGCTGGACAACTTCTACTTCAACCCGAAGCGCTATGACCTCGCGAAGGTCGGCCGGTACAAGATCAACCACAAGCTGGGTCTCGACACCCCGCTGACGGAGTCCGTCCTCACGGTGCAGGACATCGTCGCGACGATCAAGTACCTGGTGCGTCTGCACGCGGGCACCGAGGAGACCTTCGAGGGCATCCGCGGCGGCAAGAAGGCCGAGATCCGTCTCGCGACCGACGACATCGACAACTTCGGCAACCGTCGCATCCGCGCGGTCGGCGAGCTGATCCAGAACCAGGTCCGCACGGGTCTGTCCCGCATGGAGCGCGTCGTCCGCGAGCGCATGACCACGCAGGACATCGAGGCCATCACGCCGCAGACCCTGATCAACGTGCGCCCCGTCGTCGCCGCGATCAAGGAGTTCTTCGGAACCTCGCAGCTGTCGCAGTTCATGGACCAGAACAACCCGCTCGCGGGTCTGACCAACAAGCGCCGTCTCTCGGCTCTGGGCCCGGGTGGTCTCAGCCGCGACCGCGCCGGCGTCGAGGTCCGTGACGTCCACCCCTCGCACTACGGCCGCATGTGCCCGATCGAGACCCCGGAAGGCCCGAACATCGGCCTGATCGGTGCGCTCGCGACCTTCGCGCGCATCAACTCGTTCGGCTTCATCGAGACCCCGTACCGCAAGGTCGTCGACGGCGTCGTGACCGACCAGATCGACTACCTGACCGCCTCCGAGGAGGTCGACTTCAACATCGCGCAGGCGAACGCGCCGCTCGATGCGAAGGGTCGCTTCCGCGAGAGCCACGTGCTCGCGCGCCCCAAGGGCGGCAGCGGCGAGGTCGACCTGTTCCTGCCGGAGGAGATCGGCTACATCGACGTCTCGCCGCGCCAGATGGTGTCGGTCGCGACCTCGCTCGTGCCCTTCCTCGAGCACGACGACGCGCAGCGCGCGCTCATGGGCGCCAACATGCAGCGCCAGGCCGTGCCGCTGCTGCGCAGCGACTCGCCGTTCGTCGGCACCGGTATGGAGGGCTACACCGCCATCGACGCGGGTGACGTGATCACCGCGGAGAAGGCCGGCGTCGTCTCCGAGGTGTCCGCCGACCGCGTCGTGGTCATGCTCGATGAGGGCGGCACGCAGGAGTACCACCTGCGCAAGTTCGACCGCTCGAACCAGGGCACGTCGTACAACCAGAAGGTCGTCGTCAGCGCCGGTGAGCGCGTCGAGGTCGGCGAGGTCATCGCCGACGGCCCCGCCACGGAGAACGGCGAGCTGGCCCTCGGCAAGAACCTCCTCGTCGCGTTCATGACGTGGGAGGGCTACAACTTCGAGGACGCCATCATCCTGAGCCAGGACCTGGTGAAGGACGACACGCTCTCGTCGATCCACATCGAGGAGTACGAGGTCGACGCCCGCGACACGAAGCTGGGCAAGGAGGAGATCACGCGTGACCTCCCCAACGTCAGCCCCGAGCTGCTGAAGGACCTCGACGAGCGCGGCATCATCCGCATCGGCGCCGAGGTCCGCCCCGGCGACATCCTCGTCGGCAAGGTCACGCCGAAGGGTGAGACCGAGCTCTCGGCCGAGGAGCGCCTGCTCCGCGCGATCTTCAACGAGAAGAGCCGCGAGGTCCGCGACACGTCGCTGAAGGTGCCGCACGGTGAGCAGGGCACGATCATCGCCGTCAAGGAGTTCAACGCCGAGGACGGCGACGACGAGCTCGGCTCCGGCGTGAACCGCCGCGTCGTGGTCTACATCGCCCAGAAGCGCAAGATCACCGAGGGCGACAAGCTCGCCGGCCGCCACGGCAACAAGGGTGTCATCGCGAAGATCCTGCCCGTCGAGGACATGCCGTTCCTCGCGGACGGCACCCCGGTCGACATCGTCCTGAACCCGCTCGGCATCCCCGGTCGAATGAACTTCGGCCAGGTGCTGGAGACCCACCTCGGCTGGATCGCGAAGCAGGGCTGGAAGGTCGAGGGCACTCCGGAGTGGGCTGCGAAGCTCCCGAAGGAGGCGTTCGAGGCCGCTCCCGGCACGAAGGTCGCGACCCCGGTGTTCGACGGCGCGAGCGAGGAGGAGATCTCCGGTCTGCTCGACTCGACGCTGCCGACGCGCGACGGTCTGCGCCTGATCGACTCCAGCGGCAAGACGCAGCTGTTCGACGGTCGCTCCGGCGAGCCGTTCCCGGCGCCGATCTCCGTGGGCTACATGTACATCCTGAAGCTCCACCACCTGGTGGACGACAAGATCCACGCCCGCTCCACCGGCCCGTACTCGATGATCACCCAGCAGCCGCTCGGTGGTAAGGCGCAGTTCGGTGGACAGCGCTTCGGTGAGATGGAGGTGTGGGCCCTCGAGGCCTACGGTGCGGCATACGCCCTCCAGGAGCTCCTCACGATCAAGTCCGACGACATCCTCGGCCGCGTCAAGGTGTACGAGGCGATCGTCAAGGGCGAGAACATCCAGGAGCCCGGCATCCCGGAGTCGTTCAAGGTGCTCATGAAGGAGATGCAGTCGCTCTGCCTGAACGTCGAGGTCCTCTCGGCCGACGGCACGCTGGTCAACCTCCGCGACACCGACGACGAGGCGTTCCGCGCCGCAGAGGAACTCGGTATCAA
>NZ_JALXPE010000020.1 GCF_025143365.1 Microbacterium sp. p3-SID336
ACGCTCACACGTGCACGCCCGGATTCACACCCCCGCGGGTTCGATGTCGCGCAGGCGCAGCTGGAGGGCGAGCACGAGGCGCACGTCGGCGTCATCGACGTCGACGATCTCGCCGATGCGGCGCAGACGATGGCGGAGCGTGTTGGGGTGCAGCATGAGCAGCTCGGCGGCGCGCGCGACGTCGTAGTTCGCGCCGATCCAGCGCCGCATGCTGGTGACGTAGTCGGTGCCGAACGCCGCGTCGTGCGCGAGGAGCGTCGCGAGGGGCTCGCGTCCGACGGCGTCGCCGCCGAGGAGTGCCGCATGCAGGTCCATGAGCACGAGGCCGGGGCCCAGGTGCTCGTGCCGCCCGATGTCGCCGTGGCCCGGCATCCGGGCGACCACGCGCCAGGCTTCGGCGGCCTGCCGCACGGCGGTCGGCACGTCCGCCAGTCCCTGCTGGGTGCGGCTCACGCCGGCGCGCCACCCGGGGCCCAGGCTCTCCGTGGCCCGGGCGAGTACGGTGCCGATGACCGACTGCAGCACCGCGGTGTCGGCGGACGTACCGGCGACCGCCATGGCCCTGCCTTCGAAGGCACCGGCCGCGGCGGGGATCCGGTACGCGGAGAGGCTCGTGCGCAGCAGATCGCCCACGTAGGCGGCGGCGGTGCCTGTCGACACGTCGGTGTGCGGGACGCCGTCCCGCGGACGGTCGATCATGACCACCGTCGCGGGTCCTGCCACGTCGAGGCCGAAGTGCTCCGCGATGCTGTGCGTCGCGCCGGAACCGCGCAGCAGCCAGGCCAGACGCTCGGCGCGCTGACGGCGATCCGCGTCGGCCACGAGGTTGAAGCGCGCGAGCTGCGCCGCCGCGTTGCGGGCGGCCTCCGCGAGCACGTCGGTGCTGTCCGGCGCCAGGGGAACGCTGCCCTCCAGGACCCAGATGCTGCCGAGCGCTTCGCCGCGGTCGCGCACGGCGATGGCGAGACGGGGACGGTTGTCGTCTGCGGGGAGACTGCGCACGGCCGTCGTGGCACGCAGCACCGCCGCATACTCCTCGGCGTTCGCGGGGTGGTCGGGGACGCGCCGCCCGAGGATGCCGTCGCGGCGGAGCTCGTCGACCTCCTGCCCGGGAATGGTGGAGTAGGCGAGGACGCGCATCGCCAGGTCCTCGATGGCGACCGCTCCTCCCGTGCGCAGGGCGATGTCGTTCGCGAGACCGAAGAGGTCGGCCGAGTGTCCGTCGGCGTCGGAGACCGGTCCGGACATCGCCTTGATGGCGTCGATCAGCGTGTACAGCCGTCCCCAGGCGACGTCGGGAGCGCATTCGAGCACCGCGACGCCGGTGCGCCGGGCTGCCGCGCCCCAGGTGGAGGGGTCCATCGCGCGCGGGCGCACGACCAGCGCCGAGGCGCCGACGTTCGCCGCCCAGTCGAGCAGATCGGCGGACGGGCGGCCCGGCGCGAGGATCACCGGATCTTCGCCGTGCGGGGCGTTCGCGTCGGGGTCGAGGATCAGCGGGTGCCCCACCGCCCGCTCTCGCCCGCGCGGCAGCAGCAGGGGACGCAGCACGGTGGTCCCGAGTGTGTCCAGGAGGATGCCCAGAGTGGTCGCGGTGGGGGACTGCTCCGACGTCATGATCTCAGAATGCCCGGTTCCGGCCGGTCCTCGTCGTCACGACGCATCGAGTCCTCGTGGGACGCCGACGATGGTCGTGTCGGCGGGTTGCCGCACGAACCGCAGGCGCTCGGCGCCGAACAGGCTCAGCAGCAGGTCGTCCCCCTCGGTGCGCAGCGACGCCGGTCCGGCGCGGAGGGTGCCTCCCGCGCCGGGCTCGAGGCGGCCGGTGAGCTCGAGTCCGAGCTGGAAGGCTCCGTCGTCGTGGATGGTGGCGAGGGTCCCGAGCTCGGGGCTCTCGTAGACGCCGCTCGGTATCGGCAGGTTCTCGTCGGGCGCGCTGCACCGCTGGAAGATCATGTCGCGGCCGGGCCAGGCGGCGATGCCTACGCGCAGGTCGTCTCCCTCGACCCGCAGCCGCAGGCCGCCTTCGGCGTCGTCGGCGTACCACCAGTCGTCTTCGGCCAGGGTGAACCGTCCGCTCTGGAGTCCGCTCAGCTCGAGCGTGCCGTCGTCCCTCGCCTCCGTGTGCACGGCCTCGTCGGCACCGGGCATGAGCCACCAGCCGGCGTGTGCCGATGCGTCGACCGTGCCCGCGACGGGCGACGGCGGTACATCCTCGGCGATGCCGGTGGCGAGCCGTGCGGCGTCGAGTGCCACGAGACGGGCGTCGACCGCGGAGTGGTTGGTGAGCGCGACCACCCCCAGGTCGTGCTCGGGAAGGTAGAACAGCTGGGAGCGATAGCCGAGGACCCCGCCGGCATGACCGACCATCGGCGACCCGCCCAGAGTCGCGTGGTAGATGCCGAGGGCGTAGGTGCCGCGAGAGCCGTCGGGGAAGACGGGAGTGCTGTCGACCAGCGCGTCGCGGATGTCGGCGCCGATCACGTCACCGTCGCGCAGGAACCGGAACCAGGGGCCCAGTTCGCTGACGCTCGTGGCGAGCCCGCCGTCGCCGACCGCGCACTCCTCGGTGTCGGCGCGGAGGAGCCGATCGCCGACGGTGGCGTAACCGTAGGCGAAGTCGTCGAGCACGGCGAGGCTGTCCTCGCGGAAGAGCGTGCGATGCATGCCGAGCGGTGCGAACAGACGTTCCGTCGTGAACTCGCCCAGGGTGCGGCCGGTGAGGCGCTGCACGAGCGACGCGGCCAGCACGTACCCCGTGTTCGAGTAGGAGAATGCGGTGCCGGGCGGGAAGTTCAGCTCGGTGAGCCCTGACACGAAGGCGAGCGTCTGGTTCTGGGTGATACGGGTGAGCGACCTCCCCGCGATGCCGGTGAGCTGCAGCCATTCGCGCAGTCCGCCGGTGTGCTGGAGGCATTGGGCGATCGTGACGGGTGTGCTGAGCCGCAGCTCCGGCAGGTGCGCGCGGATGTCGTCCGTGAGGGCGAGGAGTCCGTCACGGGCGAGGAGGAGGATCGCCGTCGCCGTGAACTGCTTGCTCATGGAGGCGATGTCGAAGCGGGTGCGCTCGTGGACCGGTGCACTCAGTTCGACGGACGCCATCCCGGCCGAGGCATGGTGGGTGAGCTCACCGCCGCGGTAGATGCCGATGACCACGCCCGGTCCGGCGTCTCCGGCGGCGTCGATGGCGAGCTGTGCGAGCGCGTGGGTGTCCATGTCGAGAGTCTGGCGCGCGGGCCGCGGGTTCGTCTTGTGCCGGACGGCAATCTCCGGTCCGGGGCTTTGGCGGTCTCGACACTGACAGGGGTGCGCGCCGGTGTGCGTGGTCATGGTGTTCCGAGGAGCGCACGGCGGGAGAGGAGCATGACGACCAGCGCCACGGCGGTGAGTGCGCAGGCGACCCCGACCGGCGCGAGCGCGCCGAAGCCCATGGACAGGGCCGCGCCGCCGAGCATTGGTCCCGCGACGGCCCCGAGATTCAGGGCCACGGTCGCGTACGCGCCGCCCATCGTCGGTGCCTCGGTGGCCGCGGAGAGCACCCGGGCGATCAGGGTCGTCCCGACGCCGAACGACAGGGTCCCCTGCAGGAGCACCAGGGCGAGCAGAGCGATCGGCTGGTCGGCGACGAGCGCGGTGGTGATCCAGCCGAGCAGCAGCAGCGGCCCTCCGACTGCCAGTGCGGAGCCGGGACGGCTGTCGGCCAGGCGGCCGGCGATCGTCACACCCACGAACGATCCCACGCCGAAGAGCACCAGGGCGAGGGGGACCCAGGTCTCGGACAGACCCGCGACGTCGGTCACGATCGGGGCCAGGAAGGTGAACACCGCGAACGTGCCGCCGTTCACGAGGGCCGCGAGGACCATCGGGGTCAGGAGCCTCGGCGTCGCCAGCAGGCGCAGTTCGGCGCGGAGGCCCGGTCGATCCCCGCCGCGTCGCCCAGATGCGGCCACGCTCGCGGCCCCGGCGGCTGAGGTCTCGACGGCAGGTGCGGCGGCGGGCCTAGAGGCCGGTGCGCCGGTGGGTCCGCCACATGAGCCGGCGGTGGGCCTGCGGGACGAGCCGGTGGAGGGCCCGCGGGACGAGCCAGCGGAGGGCGCGGCGGCCGGTGTGGTGGAAGACCCGGGCCCGGCGGTGGGCCTGCGGGCCGGTGCGTTCAGGGGTCCGCGTGGCACGCCCCGCAGGATCCCGAGGACTGCAGGGATGCAGAGGGCGGCGATGACCCAGAACGGGGCGCGCCACCCGAGCGCCGTGCCGAGCAGACCACCGGCGGGGACACCGGCGACGGTGGCGATGGTCGTGCCCGACAGCAGAACGGACAGCGCGCGCCCGCTCCGGTCGGGTGGCACCAGGCTCGTGGCGGTGCGCAGCGCGACGGCGAGGAAGCCGGCGTTCGCGATGGCGCTGACGACACGGGTGAGCAGCAGAACGTCGAACAGCGTGGTCAGGGCGCCGGTCACGTGGCAGGCAGCGAAGACGAACACGCAGAGGAGGAGGGTGGGGCGTGCCGACCATCGGCGGGCGACGGCCGCCATCAGGGGCGCGCCGATCACCATCCCGATCGCGAAAGCGGAGGTGAGCAGACCGGCCGTGCCGATCGGCACGTCCACGTCGGTCGCGACGGCGGGCAGCAGCCCCGCGAGCATGAATTCGGAGGTGCCCATGACGAACACCGCCAGGGCAAGGGCATACAGGGGAAGAGGCATCGAGTGCTCCGAGGTGAGAGTGCGGAAGTGGGCTTCTCGTCACCACGGTCAGCATCCGGATCACCGGAAGCGCCCGCCAGAGGAGCGGACGCGGAAATCAGCGGTTCACGGGGCTGACGGTGTGACCGACAGCCCCCGACCTGTCTGATTCGGGGCTCGACATGTCTCCACCCTATGCCTGACCCGCCCCCGCGCTCGATCGCACTCCGCCTCACGCACACCGCCCCGCACACGGGCCCACGCACCCGCCCCCCCGCACCTGGCCTCACGCATTATCCGGCCCCCGCGCTCCGCTTCACGCACCTGGCCTCACGCACCTGCCCTCACGCACTGCCCTCACGCACTGGCCTCACGCACTGGCCTCACGCACCTGGCCTCACGCACTGGCCTCACGTAATGCCACCGTCGGGTCAGAACGGCGACGGCTCTGCGACCGCGCCGAAGGTCCTCGGCGAGTGGCTGTCGTCCGGAGGGTCCGTGTCGGCGAAGGTCACGGTGTGCGGAGGTGGCGGCCGGTCGATGTAGGTCCGCCCGAGAGGGCTCGTCCACTCCAGAATGCCGCCCGGCCGCTGTGCGACGTGCCACGGGGAGTGGTGTTTGAGCGTGTGATGTCGTCGGCAGAACGTCGCGAGGTTGGTATGCGTCGTCGCGCCGCCCAAAGCCGCATCGTGATGGTGGTCGAGGTCGCACTTCCGCGCGATGAGTCCGCAGCCCGGGAACCGGCAGCGCTGGTCGCGGGCCCGCAGGTGTCTCCGCAGCTCTTCGCTGGGGCGATAGCGGTCGACGGCGAGCAGTGCGCCGGTGATCGGGTGGGTCAGCACCCGATCCCAGCCCGAGGCCGCACCGGCCAAGACCCGTGCGGTCGCAGGATCGATCGGGATCACCCCATCGAGCTCCGCCGGGGGAGTCGCCGTGCCGTCCGGCAGAATCGCGGCGTCTCCGCGCATCAGCGTTAGCACCGGGACGGTGATCTCGACGCGGGCCCGCAGCTCTCCGAGCAATCCGTCGGCGGAGTCGTGACCCGCGGGAGTGCCCGTCAACACCAGGTCTGCGAGCAGATCGGCTCGAAGCTGATCGACTCCCCGATCGTCGGACGGATGCCCGGTCTCGGCGTTCCGGTCGCCGGCGCTCGCGCTTCCGCCGGCGCTCCCGCTTCCGCCGGCGCTCTCGCTTCCGTCGGCCCCGGTTCCCGCACCCGCGTTGCTCCCCGCCGTCATGCTCCCCGCCGTCATGCTCCCCGCACCCGCGATGCCTCCTGCACCCGGCAGGCCCGAGGCCACGCGCGCTTCGCGGGTTGTCCGGGTCTGCGCGGTCTTCACGGCGTGCGCCATCTGCGACAGGCGGTCGAACATGCCGTGGACGAGCGCGGCCGGACCGCGCGCGCCGAGCTCGGCCATCCCGTCGTCGAGGTCGCGCACCCAGACGCGGCGGAGTTCTCGCGCATCGCGATGCCGCTCCACCAGGGTGCGCTCCTGGAACCGCTCCGCGAGGCGACGCACCGTGCGCCGCAGGCGGTTCGGTGACTCGGTCTCGGCGAGCTCGACGGCCTCGGCGGCGTACCGAGCCCGGTCCGCGGGCTGCGACAGATGGGCGCCCGCCTCGACGATCACCCGCGCGTGCGCCGCACTGATCCGGCCCACACCCTGCGCCTGCCACACGTCGGGGAAGCGCTCGACCAGCCACGAGGCATCCGACATGCGCCGTTCGATGGTCCGGTCGCTGACCTGCTGCGCCGCGCCGATCTCGGCGGCCACCGTGCGGATCGCCATGTCGCCGCCGTCAGTGTGACGCGAATCTCGAGCGATCTCGACGGCGAGCCGCCCCGCGAGCGCCAGCAGGCCGTCCCGTGCGGCCTGCATGCTGCTCAGAGTGCGCTCGGCCGCCTCCAGCCCCGCGGCGAGATCGGCCAGCATCGCCATCTGGGCGTCGGTGGCATCGAGCAGTGCAGGCATGACCACAGTCCACCACGCACCACCGACATTCGAACAAAGATACGAGAAAATCTGGCCAGAAGTCGGATCACAGAACGATAACGACCGTGATTGACTGACCCGGTGCT
Source organism: Microbacterium sp. p3-SID336 (assembly GCF_025143365.1). Lineage (GTDB taxonomy): Bacteria > Actinomycetota > Actinomycetes > Actinomycetales > Microbacteriaceae > Microbacterium. The sequence continues at coordinate 6,763 of NZ_JALXPE010000020.1, forward strand.
CCTGAACGTCATCGAAGCCGGGGAGGGCGATCGCGTCGCCGTGCTGCTGCACGGCATGATGGGATCGGCCGAGAGCTGGCACCGCGTGGTCCCGCTGCTCGTGGAGCGCGGCTTCCGTGTGCTCGCGCTGGATCTGCCCGGCCACGGCCTGTCTCCTCGCGATCCGGCGCTCACGATCGAGACCGCAGCGGATGCGGTGATCGAGACTCTCGCGCAGTGCCTGAGCTCGCCGAATCGCCCCGCCGGCACCCGCGTCCTCGGTCCCACCGCTGACGCCGGTCCCGTCCCCGACCCCAACCCGATTCCCGCCGCCGCTGCGGACACGCCCCGCGATCGCGCCGCGACCGGACGACACCGTCCCGCCCCGCTCCTTACCGTCGCCGTCGGCCACTCCTTCGGTGCCACCGTGCTCGCCGCCGCCGCGCCCCGGCTCAATCCCGCGCTCGCCGTCTACGTCGATGCCCCGCTCTCGCTGCAAGGAGGGCACGACCGGGCGGTGCTCGTGTCGCAGTACGAGCGCGACAGGCGGGCCCGGATGTCTCCCAGCGAGCTCCGTCGGCTCCGACCCTTCTACTCCGTGGACGACGCGACGGTCGAGGCTCGGGCTGCCGAGCGATTCGATCCGCCCACCGCGGCCTCCGTCTCCTGCGGCGCAGACGGGCACTGGGCGGCTGCGCCGGGCTCCATCGTCGTCCGCGCCGAGCCCAGCGCCTGGGTCACCGACGAGGACGCCCGCCGCTTCGAACACGACGGGGTGCGGGTCCGCAGCATCCCCGGAGCCGCTCACACCGTCTGGTACAGCCATTTCGAGGTGTTCACCGCCGCGCTGCCCGAGGTGTTCGCCGAGGCCTCGACCGCGTGATCGCGGACCGCGCACCGGGCGGGAGCGGCTGACCCGATCACGGGGCTGAAGATCGGTCCACCGGGCCGCGACTACCCTGAAGAGGACATGGCACATCTCCTCGGGGCCGAAGCCCTCCACCTGGAATACCCGACCCGCGTCGTCTTCGACGCTGTCACCCTCGGCATCGAGGAGGGCGACCGCATCGGCATCGTCGGACGCAACGGCGACGGCAAGTCGAGTCTGCTCGGCATGCTCGCCGGCACGAAGGAACCCGACTCGGGCCGGGTCACCGTGCGCGGCGGCACCCGCATCGGCGTGCTGAGCCAGGCGGATACGCTCGCCGACGATCTCACGGTCGGCGCGGCCGTCGTAGGCGATCTGCCCGAGCACGAGTGGGCGGGCGACGCGCGGGTCCGCGATGTCATCGACGGGCTGCTGAAGGATCTGCCGTGGGATGCCGAGCTCGGATCCCTCAGCGGTGGGCAGCGCCGTCGGGTGTCGCTGGCGAAGCTGCTGACGGACGACTGGGATGTGATCGCGCTCGACGAGCCGACCAACCATCTCGACGTCGAGGCGATCACGTGGCTGGCGGGGCACCTGAAGAAGCGCTGGCCCGCGAACGCCGGAGCGCTGCTGGTCGTGACCCACGACCGCTGGTTCCTCGACGAGATCTGCACCGAGACCTGGGAGGTGCACGACCGCATCGTCGAGCCCTTCGAGGGCGGCTACGCGGCCTACATCCTGCAGCGCGTGGAGCGGGACCGCATGGCCGCCGCGACCGAGGCGAAGCGCCAGAACCTCGCGCGCAAGGAGCTCGCCTGGCTCCGCCGGGGCGCGCCCGCCCGCACGAGCAAGCCCAAGTTCCGCATCGACGCCGCGAACGAGCTCATCGCCGATGTCCCCGAGATCCGCGACTCCGTGTCGCTGCAGTCGCTCGCGGTCTCCCGGCTCGGCAAGGACGTGGTGGACCTCCTCGACGTGGGTGTGAGCTACCCGACCGCGGACGGCGGGACCAGGGCCGTGCTGAAGGACGTCGAGTGGCGCATCGCCCCCGGTGAGCGCACCGGCATCCTCGGCGTCAACGGTGCCGGCAAGTCCACTCTGCTCGGCCTCATCTCCGGCACGGTCGAGCCCACCGAGGGACGTGTCAAGCGCGGCAAGACCGTGCAGGTGCGCACGCTCACGCAGCGCCTCGACGAGCTGGAGCAGCACTGGAACGACCCGGTGCGCATCGTCATCGCCGGTCTCCGGACCTCGTACACGCTCGGGTCCGGCTCGAAGGCGCAGGATCTCACGCCCGGCCAGCTGCTGGAGCGGCTGGGCTTCTCGTCCGCGCAGCTCTCCACCCCCGTGAAGGATCTCTCGGGTGGGCAGCAGCGCCGCCTCCAGCTGCTGCTGGTGCTGCTCGACCAGCCGAACGTGCTGATCCTGGACGAGCCCACGAACGACATGGACACCGACATGCTCGCCGCGATCGAGGACCTCCTCGACTCGTGGTCGGGCACGCTCCTGGTCGTCAGCCACGACCGCTACTTCCTGGAGCGCGTGACCGACCAGCAGTACGCGATCCTCCCGGGGCCGGACGGGGTGGGCCGTCTGCGGCATCTGCCCGGCGGCGTGGACGAGTACCTGCGTCTGCGGGAGCGCGTCGAGAGCGCGCCCGCGAAGACCGCGGCGTCCGCGGCGCCCGCGCCGACGGGTCTCGACGGGGCCGCGCTCCGCGCCGCGCAGAAGGAGGTCGCCGCGCTCGAACGCCGCATCCAGAAGGTCACCCAGCAGGTCGACGCCGCCAAGCACGCGCTCGCCGATCACGACCAGTCCGACTATGAGGGACTGGGGGAGCGGATGAAGGCGATCACCGCGCAGGAGGCCGAGATCGAAGAGCTCGAGCTGCGCTGGTTCGAGCTCACCGAACAGATCGGCTGACCGGAGGAATATCCTTCTCCCATCGCTGTTGGAGGTGGGGATGGAAGGTCTCGAAGTCACCGTCCTGCTCGGACTCACGATCCTCGCAGGCACCCTGCTCGCCCCGCGTCTGCGGCTCGCGCTCCCGCTGGTCCTCGTCATCCTCGGACTGCTGCTCGGCTTCGTGCCTGCGCTCCGCGAAGTGCAGCTGCCGCCGGAGACCGTGCTGCTGCTGTTCCTTCCGGTGATGCTGTTCTGGGAGAGCCTGACCACGTCGCTGCGCTCGATCCGCCGCGACTTCCGCTACATCGTGCCGATGAGCACCCTGCTCGTCGTCGCCTCGGCGTTCGCGGTCGCGGGCATCGGCGTGCTGTTCGGCATGCCGTGGGAGATCGCACTGATCCTGGGCGCCGCCGTGGCCCCGCCGGATGCCACGGCGGTCGCCGCGCTCGGCCGGCTGCTTCCGCGGCGCCTGTTCATGAAGCTCAAGGCCGAGAGCCTGACGAACGACGGCACCGCGCTCGTCCTGTATGCGATCGCGGTGTCGCTGGCGCTGGGCGACCAGGTGACACCCCTCTCGGTCACCTGGGACGTGCTGGTGTCCTACGGCGGCGGCATCCTCGCCGGCGTCGCGGTCGCCGCGCTGGCGACCCTGCTGCTGCGGCGGATGTCGTCCACGATCGTCATCAACGTCACTCTGCTCCTCGTGCCGTTCTCCGCGTTCCTGATGGCCGAGCTGGTCCATGCGTCCGGGGTGCTGGCGGTCGTGGTCGCGGGGGTGATCGCGGCGTGGGTCTCTCCCCGGGTCACGACGGCCGCCTCCCGACGCCAGGCGGACGCGGCCTGGCCGTTCGGGGTGTTCCTGCTCAACGGGGCGCTGTTCGTGCTGATCGGTCTCGAGGTGCAGTACGTGGTGCACGAGATCTCGGCCGCCGCGATCGGACGCCTCGTCCTGGTCACTCTCGCCGTCTGGGCGACCCTGCTCGTCGTCCGCTACCTCTTCCAGCTGCTCAACGGTCTGTTCCAGCCGCGCACGCCCGACCGCCCCGCGCGCGGAGCGCGTGCCCGCTCGCGACTCGTGTCGACGGTGGCCGGCATGCGCGGCGCGGTGTCGCTCGCGATCGCCCTGTCCGTGCCCGCCGGTGTGCCGGAGGGGGTGGCGGCGTCGGGTCGGGACGAGATCGTGTTCGTCACGGCGGGGGTGATCCTGCTGAGCCTGCTCGGGCAGGCGCCGTTCCTCCCGGCCTTGGTGCGCTGGGCGCGGTTCCCCGTCGATCACGCGGAGGACGAGGAGTACGAGCTGGCGGAGCGTGCGATCTCCGGCGCGGCCCTCGCGGCGCTCGACGATCTCGCAGCCGAGCACGGCATCGGTCAAGAGGTGCGCGACCGGGTCAGGACGGAGGGGTATCAAGCCCTCGAGTTCGCCAACGCAAGAGCCCTCGCCCGCGAGCAGGCGCTGGTCGACGCGGCGGCCGACGCGCTGGACCAGCTGCTGGACGAGCCCGACCCGTACGGCACCGGGGGAGTGCCCACGACGGACGACACCGAGCCGGACGGCGGCGTCGGCGCGACGGCGGACCCCGCGGTGGCGGACGGCGCGACGCTGCAGATCATCGCGACCTCCGCCGACGTGGACCTGGCCCAGCGGTCGCCGCTGATCCGGCATGAGGAGCACACCCGGCTGAAGCTCGCTCTCCTCGACCGCAAGCGCGAGGTGCTCCTCGGCCTCCGGAGTGCGGGCACCGTCGACGACCTCGTCGTGCGGCGCATCTCCGCCCGCCTCGACCTGGAGCAGGTCCGGCTGCAGGGCATCGAGGACATCGACTGACCCCCGCGCCGCACCGCTGTGACGCCGTGTGACGAACCGATTCCTCACGACGGCCGCTGCCCGCCTACCGTGGTCGAGTCCCGCCAGGAAGGAACCCCCTCATCATGTCCCGCCGCACCACCTCCGTCCTCGCCGCGCTCGCCGCGGTGCCGCTCTTCGTCGCGCTCTCGGGCTGCGCCACCTCCTCGTCCGACGCGGGCTCCGGCGACGCCGGCTCCGCGGACGAGACCGTCAAGATCGGCGTCGTCGGCAAGGGCGACGCGCAGTGGGCGCCGTTCGTCGAGGCCGCCGCCGAGGAGGGGATCACCGTCGAGCTCGTCGACTTCGGCTCGTACGAGCAGCCGAATCCGGCCCTCACCGAGGGCGAGATCGACCTCAACCAGTTCCAGCACATCGTGTACCTGGCCGAGTACAACAACGCCTCCGGCTCCGACCTCACTCCGATCGGCTCCACCGCGATCTACCCGCTCGGTCTCTACTCGCAGAAGTACGACGACGTGGACGACATCCCGAAGGGCGAGACCGTCGCCGTGCCCGACGACGCCTCGAACCAGGCGCGGGCGCTGAACGTGCTGCAGCAGGCGGGTCTGGTCGAGCTCAAGAGCGGCGGCACCCCGTACTCCGACCTCGCCGACGTGGACACCGAGAAGTCGAAGGTGAAGGTCACGGCGCTGGAGGCCGCGCTCATCCCGACCTCGCTGCCGGACGTCGCGGCCGCGATCATCAACAACGACTTCGTGAAGGATGCGGGTCTGACGTTCGACGACGCGATCGCCCAGGACGACCCGGAGGACCCGAACGCCCTGCCGTACGTCAACATCTTCGCGGCCCGCGCGGAGGACGCCGACAACGAGACGTATCTGAAGCTCGTCGAGATCTTCCAGACGGACGAGGCCGTGCAGGAGGGCCTGCTGGAGTCCTCCGGCGGCACGGCCGTCGCGCTGAAGACGCCGGTGCAGGACCTCGTGGACTCGCTCGCGAAGGTCCAGAAGGACGCCGAGTCGAAGAAGTAGCACGCCGGGGTGAGGACCACCCCGTTCGATGAGGGAGAATCGGGTGGCGCGTTCTGCGCCGCCCGATTCTCCGTTTCCCGAGAACCAGACCGGAGCACCCCATGCCGATCGTCACTCTGACGAACGTGTCGAAGACCTACCCCTCCCGCCACCCCGGGGATCCCGACGTGGTGGCCGTCGACGACGTGACCCTCTCGATCGAGAAGGGGGACGTGTTCGGCATCATCGGCTACTCCGGGGCAGGCAAGTCGACCCTGGTGCGGCTCATCAACGCGCTGGAGCCGGCGACGGGAGGCTCGATCACGGTCGACGGCGTCGACATCACCACGCTCAAGGAGAGCGAGCTGCGGCGGGTGCGCGGCGGCATCGGCATGATCTTCCAGCAGTTCAACCTGTTCTCCTCGCGGAGCGTGAAGGCCAACATCGCCTATCCGCTGAAGCTGGCCGGGTGGTCCAAGCCCGACATCGAGGAGCGGGTCGCCGAGCTGCTGTCGTTCGTCGGGCTCTCGGACAAGGCGAAGGCCTACCCCGAGCAGCTGTCGGGCGGCCAGAAGCAGCGGGTCGGCATCGCCCGCGCGCTGGCCACGAAGCCCGCGATCCTGCTCGCCGACGAGGCCACGAGTGCGCTCGACCCGCAGACCACACACGAGGTGCTCGACCTGCTGGGGCGTGTGAACCGCGAGCAGGGAGTGACGATCGTCGTCATCACGCACGAGATGGACGTGATCCAGACCATCGCGACCAGGGTCGCCGTGATGGAGAACGGCCGCGTCATCGAGCAGGGGGACGTGTTCGACGTGTTCTCGGCGCCGCAGAACCCGGCGTCTCAGCGCTTCGTCGGGACGGTCGTGAAGGGGGTGCCGTCGCCGTCCGAGCTCGCCGTCCTGCGCGAACGGCATCGCGGGCGCCTGGTCACCTTCTCCTTCCGCGACGGCGACTCCTCGCAAGCGCAGGTGTTCCTCGACCTCGCCTCCGCCGGCCTGGACTTCGAACTCGTGTACGGCGGCATCAACGACATCCGCGGGCGCGCGTTCGGGCACCTCACGCTCGCGATCCGCGGTGACGCCGCCGCGATCGACCGGGCACTCGCCGGCATCGCCGAACGCGTCGAAGTGACCGAGATCGCCGGAGAGGAGGCCCGCTGATGGATCGTCTGAACGAACTGTGGCCGGAGTTCTGGAAGGCCGCGCTGGAGACGCTCTACATGGCGTCGTTCGCTCTCGTGCTCGGTGGCATCCTGGGACTCGCGATCGGCATCATCCTCTATGTCACACGCGACGGTGGGCTGCTGCAGAACCGCGTCGTCTCCGTGATCGTGAACCTCGGGGTCAACTTCTTCCGCCCCATCCCGTTCGTCATCTTCATGGCCGTGGCGCAGCCGTTCGCGCGTCTCGTCGTCGGCTCCGGCATCGGCACCACGGCCGGGGCCTTCATCATCGGTCTCGCGGCGGCGTTCGCGATCGGCCGCATCGTCGAGCAGCACCTCGTGTCGGTGTCGCCGGGCGTGATCGAGGCGGCCAGGGCCATGGGCGCCGGCCCCTGGCGCATCCTGTTCACGGTCGCGATCCCGGAGTCGCTGGGACCGCTCATCCTCGGGTACACGTTCATCGTGGTGGCGCTGATCGACATGACCGCGATGGCCGGACTCATCGGCGGCGGCGGGCTCGGAGCCTTCGCGCAGATCTACGGCTTCCGCCAGTTCGAGCCGATCGTGATGTGGGCGGCGATCATCCTCATCGTGGTGTTCGTGCACCTCGTGCAGTTGCTGGGCACGAGGCTCGCCCGCAGGATCATGCGCCGCTGAGCGCGTGCGCGCGGGCCCGGCTCAGCGTTCCGGGGCCTCCTGCAGACTGCGGCGTGTGCGGAACACCCGCTCCTCGCCGCTCAGCGGGTCCGTGAAGCGCAGCTCGCGGGCGAGCAGCTGCAGCGGCCGGGAGAAGTCGTCCGGCTGCTCGGGGAGGAGCTCGGGGTAGAAGCCGTCGTGGAGAATGCCGAGCCCGAGCCCCGCGAGGTGCACGCGCAGCTGGTGCATCTTCCCGCTGTGCGGTCGCAGCAGCGTGTGCACGACGCGGTCGTCGGCGGCGATCACGTCGATGAGGGTCTCGGAGTTCGGCTCTCTGGTCGCGTCGACCTGCACGCGCACCTCGCCTCGTCGCTTCTCGATGTGCGTGCGGTAGACCAGCGGGTACCGCGCCGCATCCCAGTCGGCGGGTCGCGCTGACACGGCCTCGTACACCTTCTCGACCCGCCGGTTCTCGAACAGCAGCTGATAGGCGCCGCGGGTGGCCGGGCGTGTGGAGAACATCAGCAGACCGGCGGTCGCCCGGTCGAGGCGGTGGATCGGCGTGAGGTCCGGGATGCCGAGCCGGTTCCGCAGTCGCACGAGGGTCGAGTTCTGCAGGTACTTGCCGCCCGGCGTGGTGGGCAGGAAGTGCGGCTTGTCCACGACCACCAGGTGCTCGTCCTGGTGCAGGATCTCCACGGTGAAGGGGATCTCCCGCTCCACGGGCGGTTCCCGGTAGTACCAGACGAACTCGGCCGCCCCGAGCGGCGTGTCCCGACGCAGCGGGGTGCCGTCGCGGGCCACGATCTCGCCGCGGTCGAACCGCACGAGCAGGCGCTCCGGGTCCAGGTGGAAGAACCGCTCGACCATGTAGTCGGCGATGGTGGGCCAGGTCCCGGTCAGCGGCACGTGCAGCCGCGTCGCGCCGACGCCGTCGCGCACGGGGAGCGGAGAGGGCATGCCCATGGATCGGCCTTCGGGTGAGGGGCGCAGTGCGCGAGCGGGAACCCCTCCACCCTAGGTGACCGGGGTGGTGCTGCCGCTGTCAGGCGGCCCCGGACGCGATCCAGTCGTCGAACGAGATGGCGGCCAGGCGGGCCCCCGGTGCGGGCAGCAGCACCTCGCCGGCGAACTCGACTCCGAGGGCGGCGCCGGCCCACGAGGCGCGCAGGGGCAGGGTGCTGCCGCGAGCGGCGAGGGTGCGCCGCGCCATGTCCACGGCGTCCTCCGTCCGGGGTCCCGCGACGTCGAACGAGCCGCCGACGGGTGCGCCCTCCGCGGCGTCGACGAGCGCGAGGGCGACGTCGGCGGGGGCGATCGGCTGCAGGAGCAGCGGTGGCACCACGCCCTCGCCGTCGACGATGGACCACTCGGCGATCATGGCCGGGAAGTCGTGGAACTGCGTGGCGCGCACGATCGTGTACGGCACGGTGCCGCGGGCGACCTCCCGCTCCTGGGCGCGCTTGCCGAAGTAGTGGGGGTTGCCCTGGACGCGGTCGAGGGCGGCGATGGACAGGGCCACGTGATGCGCGACCCCGGTGGCGGTCTCCGCGGCCAGCAGGTTCCGCGTGGCGGTGGCGAACACCTCTTCCGCCTCCGCGACGTCCGCGACCGGCGGGTTGCTCGCGTCGATCAGGGCGTCGACGCCGTCGAGCCGTGGGATGAGACCCTCGCCGGTGCGCAGGTCGACACCCTCGCCACGGCTGAGCGACACCGCCTCATGCCCTCGTCGCCGAGCCTCCTCCACCACGAGTCGACCGATCCGTCCTGTTCCGCCTGCTACCGCGATGCGCATGTGCCACTCCTAATCATGGATATTGTGTGTCCACAATAGGAGCCCGTGGGTACGATGGGCAAGTGAAACTTCCCGAGACCTCGGAGTGGGTGCTGCACACCGTCGCCGTGATCGCGCAGCTCCCCGCGGGATCGACCGTGTCCGGCGCACAGCTCGCCGAGCACTTCGGGGTGCCGGGGCCGTATCTCTCCAAGCAGCTCGCGAAGCTGGTGCGCGCGGGGGTCCTCACCGGCAGCACCGGACCCCGTGGCGGATTCCGGCTCGCGCGCGACCCCGGGGCGATCAGCATCCTCGACCTCGTGACCGCGGTCGACGGCGCCGCAGACCCCTACGTGTGCCGCGAGCTCCGGCAGCAGGGGCGCGGCGCCGCGCGGCCGGAGGACTGCACGCGCCCGTGCGGCCTCGCCGTGGTCATGCGCCAGGCGCACGAGGCCTGGCGCGCATCGCTGGCGGGCGTGACGGTGGCCGAGGTGGTCGCGACGCTGCCCGCGAGCGTTCTCGAGAAGAACCGCCGGCTGCTCCTCGGCGAGGGAGTGACCGAGCCGCTGAGCCGCTGAACCGCAGAGCCGCTGAGCCGCAGAGCCGCTGAGCCGCTGAGCCGTCGCGCCCGTCCGGTCAGGCGTCGAAGCTCAGGCTGAGCTTCCGCAGCAGGGCGGCCAGCCGCTCCCGGTCGGCGCGGGAGAGCGCGCGCAGCAGCTCGGCCTCCGCGTCCACCAGGCGGGTGATCGCGGCGTCCACGCGCATGCGCCCGTCGTCGGTCAGGGTCACCAGTACGCTCCGCCCGTCGCCCGGATCCGCCTCCCTGCGCACGAAGCGCCGGCCCACGAGCCGATCGATCCGGTTGGTCATGGTCCCGCTCGACACGAGGGTCTGCTGCAGCAGCTGCTTCGGCGACAGCTGGAACGGCGTGCCGGCGCGGCGCAGCGCCGACAGCACGTCCCACTCCCACGGCTCGAGGTCGCTGCGGCGGAACACCTCTCGGCGGGCGCGGTCGAGGTGGCGCGAGAGGCGGTCCATGCGCGACAGCACCTCGAGGGGGGAGAAGTCGAGGTCGGGACGCTGTGTGTTCCACGCGCCGACGATCCGGTCGACCTCATCCACCTCGCTCATCCGTTCATTATCGCGTGCGACGGCTCCGGTGCGGCGGAGCTGTATGGCAGCTCCAGGGTCAGGAACGCACTGTGCGGATCGGGCAGGTAGCGGCCGAACGCCTCGCACTCCCGGAAGCCTGCGGCGGCGTAGAGTGTGCGCGCGGGCAGGAAGAACTCGTCGCGACCCGTCTCCAGCGACACCCTGGTGACGCCGCGTGCCACGGCGTCGTCGAGCAGGAAGCGGACCAGCGTGCGGCCGAGACCGCGCCCGCGCATGGACGGGTCGATGCGCATCGACTTCAGCTCCTCGTGCTGCGGCTCCACGACGACCAGGGCCCCGGTTGCCACGATGCGGCCGTCGACAGTGCCGGCGAAGAGGCGCGCACCGGCCCTGAGCAGTCCGTCGAGCGGCAGGGCGTGCTGGCTCTCCGGCGGCGCGGTGCCCACCATCTCCGCGTGATGGGCGGCGATGAAGGCCTCGAGCTCGGGCGTGGCGGCGTGGACCCTGTCGATCGCGATGGCACTCATGGCATCAGCTTCCCAGACCCGTGTTTCGTGCGGATGACACCGCGCCCGCCCGCGGGGGCGGCGGCGCGCACGCACACCGGAACACGAGCGGGGGCATGGCAGACTTGTCGGGCGGCGCCCACGCGGGTGCCGCGGTCCGCCGTGGTGTAATGGCAGCACGACAGCCTTTGGAGCTGTGAGGTCTAGGTTCGAGTCCTGGCGGCGGAGCATGACTGGGAACAATCTCGCCATCATCGTCCTCGCCGCCGGCCAGGGCACCCGCATGAAGTCGCGCCTGCCGAAGGTGCTGCACCCGATCGGCGGGCGACCGCTCGTCGGGCACGTGCTCACCACGGCCACGCGGCTGCAGGCCGCCCACATCGAGGTGGTCGTGCGCCACGAGCGCGACCAGGTGGTGTCCGCGCTGACCGCCGACTACCCCGACGCCGTGTTCGTCGATCAGGACGACGTCCCCGGCACCGGGCGGGCCGTTCAGGTCGCGGTCGACGCGCTGCCCGAGGACTTCGACGGCGACGTGCTCGTGCTCTCGGGTGACTGCCCGCTCGCCGACGTGGACACGCTCTCCGCCTTCCTCGCCGAGCACCGGGCGTCCGGGGCCGCCGCCACGCTGATGACCGCTCTGGTGGACGATCCCACGGGCTACGGCCGCGTGATCCGCGACGCCGACGGCGACGTCGACCGCATCGTCGAGCAGAAGGATGCGAACGACGACGAGGCCGCGGTGCGCGAGATCAACGCCGGCATGTACGTGTTCCGCGCCTCCACGCTGCGCAGGTACCTGCCCCAGGTGGGCGTCGACAACGCGCAGGGCGAGATGTACCTGACCGACGTGCCCGGCCTGCTCCGTCGCGACGGCGACCGGGTCGCGGCCTCTGTCGTCGCCGACGTCGAGGTCACCTTCGGCGTCAACGACCGCGCCCAGCTCGCCGAGGTGGGTCGTCGGCTGAACGCTCGCATCGTGCGCCGCTGGCAGCTGGAGGGCGTCACGATCATCGACCCGGCGACCACGTGGATCGACGACGACGCGACGCTCGCTCCCGACGTCACGATCCTGCCGAACACCCAGATCCTGCGCGCGACCACGATCGCCGCCGGTGCCACCGTGGGCCCGGACACCACGCTCGTGGACTGCGAGGTGGGTGAGGACGCCGTGGTGCGGCGCACCGATGCGACCCTCGCGGTGATCGGCGCCAGGGCGACCGTGGGCCCGTTCTCCTTCCTGCGCGCGGGCACGGTCCTGGGCGCGGGCGGCAAGATCGGCGCGTACGTCGAGACGAAGAACGCCGAGATCGGCGAGGGCAGCAAGGTGCCGCACCTGTCGTACGTCGGCGATGCCACGATCGGCCGCGGCGTGAACCTCGGCGCCAGCACCATCACGGCCAACTACGACGACGTCCACAAGCACCGCACCGAGATCGGGGATGAGGTGCACACCGGCTCGCACACGGTCCTCGTCGCGCCCGTTAGGCTTGGTGCTGGTGCGAAGACCGGTGCCGGCGCCGTCGTCCGCAAGGACGTCCCCGCCGGTGCTCTGGCCATGAGCGTGGCCCCCCAGCGCAACGTCGAGGGGTGGGTCGAGAAGAACAGAGCAGGGACGGGAGCGGCGGATGCCGCTGCCCGGGAGAATTCGGCGGAATAGGCGGAGCATGGCGCGGAAGAAGAAGACGGTCGACCTGGATCGCGACAACGGGGTGGCCCCCGGGATCATCGCGAAGACCAAGAAGCGCCTCGTCGTCGCGGGCGGCCGTTCGCATCCCGAACTCACCGCCGCCGTCGCCGCCTCCCTCGGCACCGAGATCGCCCCCGTCGAGCACCGAACCTTCGCGTCCGGCGAGATCTACGCGCGTTTCGAGGTCTCCATCCGCGGCGTCGATCTCTTCCTCGTGCAGACCTTCGGCGAGCCGGTCAACGAGTGGCTCATGGAGACGCTCATCATGATCGACGCGGCCAAGCGCGCCTCGGCCAAGCGCATCACCGTGGTCGCACCGTACTATCCGTATTCGCGTCAGGACAAGAAGGGCCGCGGCCGTGAGCCGATCAGCGCCCGGCTCGTCGCCGATCTGCTGAAGACCGCCGGCGCCGACCGTGTGATGAGCGTCGACCTGCACGCGGCCCAGATCCAGGGCTTCTTCGACGGCCCCGTCGACCACCTGTTCGCGAAGCCCGTGCTGCTGGAGCACTTCCAGAGCACGCTGAGCGCTGAGGACCGCGAGATCCTCACCGTGGTCTCGCCCGACATGGGCCGCGTGCGCGTGGCCGACACCTGGTCGGACAGCCTCGGCGCGCCGCTCGCGATCATCCACAAGCGCCGCGACCCCAAGGTCGCCAACCAGGTCTCGGTGCACGAGATCGTCGGCACGGTCGAGGGGCGCACGTGCCTCCTGGTGGACGACATGATCGACACCGGCGGCACGATCGTGAAGGCGGCGCAGGCGCTCAAGGCCAACGGTGCGCACCGCGTGATCGTGGCGGCCACGCATGCGATCTTCAGCGACCCGGCGTCGGAGCGCCTGCAGGACGCGGCCATCGACGAGGTCGTGGTCACGGACACCATCCCGCTCAGCGAGTCGCGCCGGTGGGACAAGCTCACGATCCTCCCGATCGCGCCGCTGCTGGCCCGCGCGATCCACGAGGTGTTCGAGGACGGCTCCGTCACCAGCATGTTCGGCGGCGACGCCTGACGCATCGCCGCGGCACAGCCGGCGCATAGCCGGGATGCCTAGCGTCGGAGCAACGACCGACGCCGACCACGGAGGCCCCCCATGATCCGCACGACCGTCCCGACCCCCGTCCGCACCGGCTCCGCTCTGCTCGGGGTCGCGAGCCTCGTGCTCCTCGCCGGCTGCGCGTCCTCCGGCGGCACCGGCGGCGCCGAGGGAGGCGAGACCACCGGCTCCGGGTCGGCCACGTCGCAGTCGAGCGGCGGCGACGCGGCAGGCTCCTACGAGGACGGCACCTACACGGCCGAGGGCTCGTACCAGACGCCCGAGACGGTGGAGCAGATCTCGGTCACGCTCACTCTCGCCGACGGCGTGGTGACCGAGGTGGAGGTCACCGGTGACCCGCAGGCCCCGGAGACCGAGCGCTACCAGGGGCAGTTCATCGACGGCATCGACGACGAGGTCGTGGGCAAGCCGATCGATGAGCTGAACGTGAGCCGCGTGGCGGGCTCGTCGCTCACCAGCGGCGGCTTCAACGACGCGGTCGAGTCCATCAAGGAGCAGGCCGCGTCCTAGGGGCGGAGCCTCGTCATGGCGGGATGGCGGTTCGAGGCGATCGGGACGCACTGGGAGATCCAGACCAGTGCGCCGCTCACCGACGCGCTGCGGGCCGCGGTCGCCGCGGAGATCGAGCGGTTCGACCGCGAGTGGTCGCGATTCCGCACGGATTCGGACGTGACGCGCCTGGCGCGCACGGGCGGCGCGCTGGAGTCGCCCGACGCGGGCGCGATGCTCGACGCGTATCGGGAACTCGGCGCCGCGACGGGCGGCGCGGTCAACCCGCTCGTGGGGGAGAGCCTCGTCGCTCTCGGCTATGACGCGGACTACACGCTGAGACCCGCCGCGCCCGCACCCGCTCCCTCCGCCTGGACCGACCAGGTCGCGTGGACCGCCTCCGAGGTCGTGCTGAGCGCGCCGGCACTGCTGGACATCGGCGCCCTCGGCAAGGGTCGACTGGTCGACCGCGTGCTCCACGTGCTCGCGGAACTCCCCGGTGATGTCGTGGTCGATGCGGGCGGCGACATCCGCGTCCGCGGATCGAGCGTGCGCATCGGCCTGGAGCACCCGTACGACGCGACCAGGGCCATCGGGGTCGTCGAGCTGCGTGACGGCGCACTGTGTGCCTCGGCGGTGAATCGCAGAGCCTGGGGCGAGGGGCTGCACCACGTGCTCGACGCCCGGACGGGACTGCCGGTGCGCAGCTGGGCCGCGACCTGGGCGCTGGCTCCGGAGGCGATGACGGCCGATGCCGTCGCGACCGCCCTGTTCTTCGACGGCGGTCCGGTGCTCGCGGAGACCTGGGGCGTCGAGTGGGTGCGCATGAGCTCCGACGGCCGGGTGCAGCGCTCGCCGGGGTGCCCGGCCGAGCTGTTCGTCGCGAGTCCGTCGGCCCCGCGGCCACGGAGCAGGGGAGAGTGGACACCGTGATCACCGCATTCGCCGCCGCCCGACAGAGGGTCCTCGCCGTGCTGGGCTCGCTGTCGATGTACCGTCTCGTGCTGTTCGCGCTCGCCGCGCTGGCGCTCATCGCCCTCGTGCTCTCGCTGCTCGGGCTGCTCGTGTCGCCGACGCCGGTCGAGCTCGTCGTCTCGTTCGTCGTGCTGGCGGTCGTCATCTCGGCCGTCGACGCCGTCGCGCAGCGGATCCTCCGGCTGCCGTGGCGTATCGAGTCGTCTCTGGTGACGGCGCTGATCCTGCTGTTCGTGCTGCGGCCAGGGGTGGAGCCATCCGCGCTCCTGGGTCTCGCGATCGCCGGCGCGGTGGCCAGCGTGTCGAAGTACGTCATCGCCTGGCGCGGACGCCACATCCTGAACCCGGCTGCGTTCGGGGCGGCGGTCGTGTCGATCCTGGGGGCGTTCGGCGCCTTCGCCTGGCTCGGCACGTCGTCGTCGTGGTGGGTGGGGACGCCGGTCCTCGCCCTCCCGGTGGCGGTGCTGGGGCTGGCGGTGCTGTGGCGCACCGAGAAGGTCCGCGTGGTGCTCGTGTTCCTCGTGATCGCGGTGGCCGCCTCGGTCGTGCGGCAGGCGGTGCAGGCCGCGCAGTTCGACATCGGGTTCGACGTGCTGACCGCCCTGCAGCTCGCGGTGCTGCAGTCGCCGTTCCTCTTCCTCGGCGCCTTCATGCTGTCCGAGCCGCTCACGCTGCCGCCGCGCCGTCGTCAGCAGTACGCGGTCGCCGCGCTCGTCGGCCTGCTCGCGGGCTGGCCGCTCTCGGTGGCGGGCCTGTTCACGCTCGGGCAGGAGCGGGCACTGCTGATCGGCAACCTGCTCGCCTTCGCGTTCGCCCTGCGCGGCTCCGTGCGGCTCGTGCTGGAGCGGCGTGCGTTCGTCACCCCGACCGCGCAGGAGCTGACGTTCCGCGCGAAGGGGCGCGTGCGCTTCCTGGCGGGGCAGTACCTGGAGCTCGACGTGCCGCACCGTCACCCGGATGCTCGCGGCACGCGGCGCGAGTTCAGCATCGTGTCGGCGCCGGCCGATCTGCCCACGCTGCGCATCGCCTACAAGAACGGCGATCAGAAACAACCGTCCAGCTACAAGCGGGCTCTTGCGGCGGCCGAGCCGGGCGCGATGTTCGCGGTGACGGGCACGTGGGGCGATTTCGTGCTGCCGCGCGGGGATCAGCCCGTGCTGATGGTCGCGGCGGGAATCGGGGTGACGCCGTTCGTGTCGCAGCTGCGGCAGCTGCAGGCCACGGGGGTGCACCGAGACGTGGTGCTCGTCTACGTCGCGTCCGAGGCCGCCGAGCTCGCCTTCCGCGACGAGCTGGCGGCGACCGGGGTGCGCACCGTGGTGTTCACGCGCGACGAGCCGGCGCACCTTCCTGCGCACTGGACGTGGGCACAGGGCGCGCGACTGGACGCGGCGACGCTGGAGCGCGCGGTGCCCGACCTCGCGGCGCGCCACGCCTTCATCTCCGGACCACCGCGCCTGATCGCCGACCTCGCGCCTGCGCTGCAACAGGCGCGCAGCCTGACGACGGACGCGTTCGCGGGCTACTGACCCGCGGGATTCGGCGCGAGCGGGATCCGCACCGTGAAGGTCGTGTCGCCCGGCTCGCTGGCCACGTCGATGGTGCCGCGATGGCCCTCGACGATGGCCTTCACGATCGCGAGCCCGAGCCCGGTCCCTCCGGTCTGGCGCGCGCGCGAACTGTCCCCGCGGGCGAAGCGAGCGAACAGCTCCTCGCGGATGGCGGGGTCGATGCCCGGTCCGTCGTCGTGCACGCTGAGCACCGCGTGGTCGCCGTCCTGACGCACGCGCAGGGTCACGGTCGTGCCGGCGGGAGTGTGCGACCTGGCGTTGGCGAGCAGGTTCGCGACGACCTGATGCATGCGGCCGGCGTCGCCGAGGATCAGCACCGGCTCGTCCGGCACCTCGATGCTCCAGTGATGATCGGGGGCGGTGGGGCGGGCGTCGGACAGGCCCTCGAGGGCGAGCTGGGTGAGGTCGACCGTGCCGTACACCAGCTCCCGCCCTTCGTCGAGGCGTGCGAGCAGCAGCAGGTCCTCCACGAGCCTCGTCATGCGCAGAGACTGCGCCTGGATGCGCTCGAGCGAGGACGTGGTGCCGGCGATGGCCTCCGGGGCCTTGGCGGGATCGGCGGCGGAGTCGGCCTGACGCAGAGCTCGCAGGGAGAGTTCGGAGTAGCCGCGGATCGAGGCCAGGGGCGTGCGCAGTTCGTGGCTCGCGTCCGCCACGAACTGCCGCATCCGCTCCTCGTTGCGCTGTCGGGCGGCGAGGGAGGCGTCGACGTGGTCCAGCAGCTTGTTGAGGGCGGCGCCGACGAGCCCCGTCTCGGTCCGCGGGTCGGCTTCCGCGGCCGGCACCCGCTCCGTGATGCTCACCTCGCCGCGGTCGAGCTGCTGGTTCGCGACCCTGGTGGCCGTGGTGGCTACGGCCCGCAGCGGGCGCAGACTCACCCGGATCGTGATGGCGGTGGTCAGAGCGAGCAGGATCAGGCCGCCGCTCGTCGCGAGCACGATCACGGTCAGCAGCTGTGTCAGCTGGTTCTGGATCTCCGCGCGCGGCAGCCCGGTGACCACGACGACGTCGCGATCGACCGGCACGGCGACGACGCGGTACGAGCCGACGTCGGTGAGGGAGACCGTCGCGCGGGAGCCGTCGTTGAGCGCGATCAGGATCTCGGCGAGCTGCTGCCCGGTGAGCTTCTGCAGCGTGCCGGTCAGCTCCTCGCCGGAGGCGTTCGTCACGATGACCCCGCTCGTGCCGGTGATCGGACTGAGCACCGCGAAGAGGAGACCCGCAGAGGGGACGGAGGCGCCGCTCAGCACGTTCTGCGCCGTCGCGGTGGAGGGGTTGTATCCCTCTGCGCGCTGTGCGAGCTGATGCGCGTAGTTGCTCAGCTTCTGGTCGAGCTGGTCCTCCATCGTCTTGCCCAGCGTGGCGCTGGTGATGACGGCGACGATGACGAGGATCAGCGACACGAACCCGATCACGGCGGTCATCAGCCGTGTCTGCAGGCTCATGGGCCGCGCCGTCATCGTCGCTGGGCTCACTGCGGCGCCTTGATCATGTAGCCGACGCCGCGCACGGTGTGCAGCAGCGGCGTGCGTCCGGCGTCGATCTTCTTGCGCAGGTAGGAGATGTACAGCTCGACGACGGAGGACTTGCCGCCGAAGTCGTAGCTCCAGACACGGTCGAGGATCTGCGCCTTCGAGAGCACGCGGCGCTCGTTGCGCATGAGGTAGCGCAGCAGCTCGAACTCGGTCGCGGTGAGTTCGATCTCGACGCCGTCGCGCACGACCTCGTGGCTGTCCTCGTTGAGGGTGAGGTCGGCGACGCGCAGGATGGACTGTCCGTCGTCGGCGGTGGCGTGGCCGGTGCGACGGATGATCGCCCGCAGCCGGGCGATCACCTCCTCCAGGCTGAACGGCTTGGTGACGTAGTCGTCGCCGCCGGCGGTGAGCCCGGCGACCCGGTCGCCCACGGCGTCCTTCGCGGTGAGGAACAGCACAGGGACGAGGTTGCCCGCGTCGCGCAGCCGCTTGAGCACGGCCATGCCGTCCAGGTCGGGCATCATGATGTCGAGCACGAGGGCGTCCGGCTCGAACTCCTTGGCCACTTGGATGGCCTCCAGGCCGGAGGACGCGGTGCGCACCTCCCAGCCCTCCATCCGCAGGGCCATCGCGAGCAGGTCGGTGAGCATCTGCTCGTCGTCGACGGCGAGGATGCGCAGCGGGGAGCCGTCAGGACGGCGCAGGTCGGGAAGGTCGCTGGTCATAGCTCCCATTCTGCGGAATCTCCTATGTGATCTCTATGGAAACGGTTATGCATTTTCTGAGAGCTCCGGCCCCGGATGTCCGTGGCCGGGTCTACGGTGTGCTCATGGTCGACAGTGTCGAGATCCCTCCCACCCGTATCCACCGCCCCACCTCCGCTTCCGAGGTGGCCCGAATCATCCGCCAGGCCGCCGAGGAAGGCGTGCCGCTCACCGTCGTGTCCGGCGGGCACGGCCCCTGGTCGCATGCTCCGGCAGACGGCATCCGCCTCGAACTCGGCGAGCTCGCCGGGATCGAGGTCGACGGCACCCGCGTGCGCGTCGGCGGCGGCGCCGTCTGGGGCGAGGTGGCGGCGGCTCTCGCCCCGCACGGGCTGGCGCTCAGCTCCGGCGACACCGCGACCGTCGGCGTCGGCGGACTCACCCTCGGCGGCGGCATCGGCTGGATGGTCCGTGCCTGGGGCCTCGCGGTCGACCAACTGGTCGGCGCGCAGGTCGTGACCGCGAGTGGTGACGTCGTCGAGACCACGGCCGCGCAGCACCCCGAGCTGTTCTGGGCGCTGCGCGGGGGCGGGGGCAACTTCGGCGTCGTGACGCGGTTCGACTTCGAGGCTCACCGCCTGCCCGGCATCGCCTTCGCCGAGCTCGCCGTGGGGGAGGATGCCGCCGCGATGCTGCGCGCCGCGCGCGAACTGATGCGCGACGCCCCGCGCGAGCTCACCGTCACCTACATGGACGTGCCGCCCATGGACCCCAACGCGCCAGCTGGCGCGCGGCTGAGCGCCGTCTGGGCCGGCCCCGAGCCCGACAGGCTCGGCGCCGCGCTCGCACCGCTCGCCGCGCTCGAGGGTGTGCAGACCGAAATCAGCGAGCCCGCCTATCGAGACATCCTGATGGAGATGCCCGTTCCGGAGGGGGACGAGGCTCCCGCGCCTCCGGGGTTCATCGCCGCGAACGGACTCCTCCGCGACCTGGACGACGAGCTCGTCGGCCGCGTGGTCGCCTTCCGCCGCGAGTTCCCGGCCTCGGTCGTCTTCCTGCGCTCCCTCGGCGGTGCCTTCGCCGACGTGCCGGAGGAGGAGACGGCGTTCCCGGCGCGCGACGCCGCGTGGTTCGTCATGGTCGCGGCGATCGACATCCCGGGAATGCTCGACGACGATTCCCGGGCGAAGGCCGCGGCCGACGCCCAGCGGATCGTCGGCGGGCGCCTGGCGGAGTACAGCAACTTCGTCGACGCGGAGCGGCCGGAGACGGTCGCCGGGATGTACGCCGAGGCAAGCTACGCACGCCTGCGCGACGTGAAGCGGCAGTGGGACCCGCAGAACCTGTTCCGCCGCAACCACAACATCGCCGTCTGAGCCTCTGAGCTCTGAGCCTCTGAGCCTCTGAGCCTCTGAGTCGCGGCGCCCTGAGCCCTGAGCCTCTGAGCGCTATGCCTCCGTACTGCTGAGCGTTCGAGCCTCGCACACGAGGGCCCCGGAACCATGCGGTTCCGGGGCCCTCGGCGTCGACGCGGGTCAGTGCGTGTCTTCGGCCTCGATCTCGGTGCGGTCGCCGGACCACAGCGTGTGGAAGGTGCCTTCCTTGTCGATGCGCTTGTAGGTGTGCGCGCCGAAGAAGTCCCGCTGCCCCTGCACGAGCGCGGCCGGGAGGCGGTCGGCGCGGATGCCGTCGTAGTACGACAGCGACGAGGAGAATGCGGGGGCGGGGATCCCCGACTGTGCGGCGGTCACGACCACGCGCCGCCAGGCCGACTGGCCGCGGGTGAGCGCCTCGGCGAAGTACGGGGCCGTCATCAGCACCGGCAGGTCCGGGGTCGCGGCGTACGCGTCGGCGATGCGGTTGAGGAACTGCGCACGGATGATGCAGCCGCCGCGCCAGATCTTGGAGATCGCACCGAGGTCGATGTTCCAGCCGTACTCGGCAGCGCCGGCCCTGATCTCGTCGAAGCC
The DNA here is from genome assembly GCF_025143365.1 of Microbacterium sp. p3-SID336. Lineage (GTDB taxonomy): Bacteria > Actinomycetota > Actinomycetes > Actinomycetales > Microbacteriaceae > Microbacterium. The sequence goes on from NZ_JALXPE010000020.1 coordinate 27,460, forward strand.
CTGCGAGTACGCCACGATCTTCGAGGCGTACAGCGCGAGGCGCACGTCCTCGATGAAGGCGTCGACCTGATCGGCCGGGACGGTGAACTCCTCGTCGGGTCCGGGCAGGGACGCGGCCACGGCGCGCTGCTCGGGGTGCGACGACAGCGACCGCGCGAACGTGGCCTCGGCGATGCCGGAGACCGGCACGCCCAGCGAGAGCGCCGTCTGCACGGTCCACGCGCCGGTGCCCTTGGCTCCGGCCTGGTCCAGGATCACGTCGACCAACGGCTTCCCCGTCTCCGCATCCACCTGGCGGAGCACCTCTGCGGTGATCTCGATCAGGTACGACTCCAGTTCACCCCGGTTCCACTCCGCGAAGATCTCCGCGATCTCCGCCGGCGTCTTTCCGGTGCCGCGGCGGATCAGGTCGTAGGCCTCGGCGATGAGCTGCATGTCGGCGTACTCGATGCCGTTGTGCACCATCTTCACGAAGTGGCCCGCGCCGTCGTGACCGACATGGGTGACACAGGGCTCGCCCTCTGCCACGGCCGCGATCGACTTCAGGATCGGGCCGAGTGTGACCCACGACTCGTCCGAGCCGCCCGGCATGATCGAGGGGCCGGTGAGCGCGCCCTCCTCGCCGCCGGAGATGCCGGCGCCGACGAAGTTGATGCCGGTCTCACGGACCGCCTTCTCGCGCCGGATCGTGTCGGGGAAGTAGGCGTTCCCGCCGTCGACGATGATGTCGCCCGGCTCGAAGACCTCGACGAGGGAATCGATCACGGCGTCGGTCGGCGCCCCGGCCTTGACCATGATGATCGCCGTGCGCGGCTTCTGCAGCGAGTCAGCGAACTCCTGGTAGGTCCGCGCCGGGATGAAGCCGGCTTCGGGGTGCTCGTCGAGGAGGGTCTGCGTCTTCTCGTAGCTGCGGTTGAAGATCGCCACGGTGTTCCCCTCGCGGCTGGCGAGGTTGCGGGCGAGGTTCGACCCCATGACGGCGAGTCCGACGACTCCGATGTTCGCTGATGCTTCGGGCACAGAAGGCTCCTCGATCGGGAAGAAGGGTTGTCTTCAGCGTATCGCTGTGGGGTCCCCCGGCGCGCGCTCGTGTCGGGTCCCCGTCACACGCACCGCGTGAAGGCGGGGTCAGGGGACGCCGCCCCCTACGCTGGTCGGAGCAGTCGTGCGGAGGGAGTCGATGTGGGCGAGTCGGAGAAGAGGATTCGTGCGGTCGTGGCGGTGCCGCTCGCGGAGGAGCTGTGCCGACTGATCGAGGAGCGCGAGCCGCGCCTGGAGGTCGTGCGCGATCACACCCTGGTGCCGCCCATGCGGGGCCCGGCGGACTGGTCGGGCGACCCCGACTTCCGTCGCTCACCGGAGCAGCAGGCGGCCTATGACGCCATGGTGGATTCCGCCGACGTGCTGTTCGGAATCCCCGATGTCGATGCGGCGGCCCTCGCCCGCACGGTGGCGGCGAACCCGCGTCTGCGTTGGGTCATGACGACGGCGGCCGGCGGCGGCAGCACGGTGCAGGCCGCGGGACTGGATCGCGCGGCGCTGGACCGCATCGTCTTCACGACGAGTGCGGGCGTGCACGGCGGAACGCTGGCGGAGTTCGCCGTCTTCGCGGTGCTGGCCGGCGCGAAGGGGCTGCCGCGACTGCTCGCGGATCAGGGCGAGCGACGGTGGCCCGACCGCTGGGAGATGCGTCAGCTGGATGAGATGACGGTGCTGGTCGTCGGCCTGGGCGGTATCGGCGCCGAGTGCGCTCGGCGGTTCGACGCCCTGGGAGCGCGGGTCTGGGGCACGAGCCGCTCCGGCCGCGCGGTCGAGGGTGTGGAGCGGCTGATCGCGCCGGACGAACTGGTCGAGGTCGCGCCGCACGTGGATGCCCTCGTGGTGACGCTGCCCGGCACCGCGCAGACCAGGCACCTGATCGGCGAGGATGTCCTTGCGGCTGTGCGCCCCGGTGCCGTCGTGACCAACGTGGGCAGGGGAAGCGTGATCGACGAGCAGGCGCTGCTGCGAGCGCTCGACGACGGCCGGATCGCCTTCGCGGGGCTGGACGTCTTCGAGCAGGAACCGCTGCCCGCCGCGTCGCCGCTGTGGGCGCATCCCCGCGTGCTGGTCAGTCCGCACACCGCAGCGCTCAGCGCGAAGGAGGAGGAGCGCATCGCGCGTCGCTTCGCCGAGAACGCGACCCGGTTCCTCGACGGGCGGGAGCTGCGCGCGGTGGTCGACACGGTCGAGTTCTACTGAGCGGGTCCCGGACGATGAACAGCGTGCGGGTCGTCGTGATGGGCCCGAGCGGTGCGGGCAAGTCCACGATCGGCAGCGCGCTCGCCGAGGTGGTCGGCGCATGTTTCGTGGACGGCGACGACCTGCACCCCCTGACGAACGTCGACAAGATGAGGGCCGGGATCCCGCTCGATGACGAGGACCGGATGCCGTGGCTCGCCGAGGTGGGACGTGCGCTGCGGAGCGAGGAGCGGATCGTCGTCGCCTGCTCGGCGCTGCGACGCCGCTACCGGGAGGCGATCAGGGTCGAGGCGCCCGATGCGTTCTTCGTGGAGCTGAGCCTCGACCGCGAGGAGATCGCGAAGCGGCTGAGCGCGCGTGCCGAGCACTTCATGCCGCCGTCGCTGCTGGACTCGCAGCTCGCGGCTCTCGAGCCCCTCGCTGCAGACGAGAGAGGCGTGCGGGTCTCGGCGTCTGCCGCTCCCGCGCGCATCGTGGCCGAGATCAACGCCGCGCTGGCCGCGGACTGATCCCGTCGCACGGTGTCGTACCGTGCGACCCGGGGGGCGGTCAGTCCTTGCGGTAGCCCGAGCGACCGAGGGCGAAGAGCGCGGCGCCGGTGGCGACAGCGGCGCACAGGGTCATGGCGCCGATCAGCCAGAGGAGGACGTGCGAGAGGAAGGCTCCGTCGAGCATGGGGGTACTCCGAGTTTCTGCAGAAGGGACCGTGTCCTCAGCCTATCGGGTCATCCGGTACCATTGAGGCGTACCTCGGCGAGGGATGCTTCTGCGCGTGCGCAGACATCCGTGATCGACGCGGCGAAGCAAGCCCGGTGGCTTTCCTCACGCGTCCGCGTCCGAGTTCACAATTCCAAGACCACCGCGCGGCGCCTTCGCTGCGTGCCCCGAAGGAGAACCTCATGTCTGAAGACACCACGGTCCACGCCGAGCTGCGCAGCAGCTTCGGCAAGGGCTTCGCCCGCCGTCTGCGCGCCGCCGGCAAGATCCCCGCGGTCATCTACGGTCACGGCACCGAGCCCGTGCACGTGGCGCTTCCCGGCCACCAGGTCTCGCTCATCGTCCGTCGTGCCAACGCGCTTCTCGACCTCGACATCGAGGGCACGTCGCAGCTCGCCCTGGTGAAGGACGTCCAGAAGGACCCGGTGCACCAGATCATCGAGCACATCGACCTCCTGGTCGTGAGGAAGGGCGAGAAGGTCGCCATCGACGTGCCCGTGGTCGTCACCGGCGAGTCTGCTCCCGGCACCATCGTGAACCTCGACGCGACCACCATCCAGGTCGAGGCCGAGGCCACGCACATCCCCGAGCACATCGAGGTCTCCGTGGAGGGCCTCGAAGAGGGCGCTCACATCACCGCGGCCGACGTCACCCTGCCCAAGGGCTCGACGCTGCTGACCGACGGCGAGGTCCTCGTGGTCGCGATCGCCGTGCCGGCTGCGCCGGTCGAGGAGGAGACCGAGGCTGAGGCCGAGGGCGAGGCTCCCGCCGAGGCCGAGGAGGCCGCCGCGGAGTGATCTCCGCCTGCATCATCACGGAGGGGACGCGATCGGATCGCGTCCCCTCCGTCGTATCCTGACCCAGGGCGCGCCCAGGGCGAGAGAGGACGAGGAATGGCAGCCACGTGGCTCGTGGTCGGTCTCGGCAACCCGGGACCACGGTACGAGGCGACCCGTCACAACATCGGGCAGATGGTGGTCGATGAGCTCGCCGCACGTCGGGGGGAGGCATTCCGCGAGCACAAGGGCGGTGCCCGCGTCGTGGAGACGTGGCTGCGCCCCGGAGCGGACAAGCTGGTGCTGGCGAAGCCGAACACCTTCATGAACGTCTCCGGTACGCCGGTCGCCGCGCTGGCGCGGTTCTACTCCGTCCCGGCGGAGCGTGTCATCGTCGTGCACGACGAGCTGGACATCCCGTTCGACACGGTCAAGCTCAAGACCGGGGGAGGGCACGGCGGGCACAACGGCGTCCGCGATGTGGCGCGAGCGCTCACGACGGCGGACTTCCCGCGTGTGCGCGTGGGCATCGGGCGCCCCGCCGGGCGGCAGGATCCCGCGGACTGGGTCCTCGCCCCGTTCGGCAAGGAGGAGCGGCCGAACCTCCCGATCCTCGTCGGTGATGCCGCCGACGCGGTCGAGCTCCTCGTCGGAGAGGGGCTCCTGGCTGCACAGCAGAAGCACCACGCGCCGCGCTGACGACCACGGCGTCACCCGCGCGAGTCGTGTACGCGTCAGGTGCTGAACGTCGTGGCGACGCCCGTCGCTCCGCCCACGCCGAACGCGATCAGGACGGCGACGAAGAAGATGGCGACCGCGACGACGGCGATGACGAGCGCCGCGATGCCGGCGCCACGTCCCTGCTTGCGTCGGATGGCGAGGATGCCCAGCACGATCGCCGCGATGCCGAGCACCGTGCCCGTCCAGAACGAGATCTCCGTCCACAGCACCTGTTCCCGAGCGGGGGAGAGGAAACTGAGATCGCGCCCGGTCGACACGCCCTGCGGGAGACGACGACCGATCTCGAAGGCGTTGAGGCCTCCGATGACGGGGATGACGACGGCCGCCACGAGCGACAGTCCGAGCGCGAGCACGCCGAGCAGGCTGGACCGCTGCGGCGAGGCGTCCGGGACGACGTATCCGCCCGAGGGTGCCGCGTACCCGCCGACCGGTACCTGATACGCCCCGGGGGGAGCAGCCGGCGGCGCCGGCGGTGCGACCGCGTAGGCGGGGTATGCGGGCGGTGGCATCGCGCCGGGTGACGACGGCTGGGGCTGCGCGCTCACCGGTGGAACAGGGGGGACGGCACCGGGGGGAGGGGGCAGCTGCGGATCGGTCACGCCCCCATCCTACGGGCGTCCCACCCTCACACCCGGCGGAGCAGGCCCACCCGGTCGTACACGTCCGAGAGCGTCGCGTCGGCGACCGCGTCGGCGCGTGCGGCGTTGTCGGCGAGGATGCGGTCGAGCTCCGCGGGGTCGTCCAGCAGCTCGAGCGCTCGAGCCCGCACCGGGCCGAACTCCTCGACGACGACCTCGGCCAGACCCTTCTTGAAGTCGCCGTAGCCGCGGCCCGCGTACTCGTCCTCGATGGCAGGGATCTGACGCCCCGTGAGGGCCGCATAGATCGTCAGCAGGTTCGAGACGCCGGGCTTCGCCTCGCGGTCGAAGCGCACGGAGCCCTCGTTGTCGGTGACGGCACGCATGATCTTCTTCGCGGACTTCGCGGGGTCATCCAGCATCCACAGCACACCCGCGTCGCTCTCCGCCGACTTCGACATCTTCGCGGTCGGGTTCTGCAGGTCGTAGATGCGCGCGGTCTCCTTCTGGATCACCGGCACGGGCACGGTGAACGCCGTGCCGAAGCGCGAGTTGAAGCGCTCCGCGAGGTCGCGGGTGAGCTCGACGTGCTGCTTCTGATCGTCGCCCACCGGCACGACATCCGTCTGGTACAACAGGATGTCCGCGGCCATCAGCACCGGGTACGTGAAGAGTCCGACGCTCGTGGCGTCGGCCCCGTAGCGCGCGGACTTGTCCTTGAACTGGGTCATGCGGCCGGCTTCGCCGAAGCCCGTGATCGTGCCGAGGACCCAGGCCAGCTCGGCATGGGCGCGCACGTGCGACTGAACGTACAGCGTCGACTGCGAGGGTTCGATCCCCGCCGCGATGTACTGGGCGGCCGTGCGGCGGGTCTTCTCGCGCAGCTCCTCGGGGTTCTGCGCGACCGTGAGCGCGTGCAGGTCGACGACCGAGAAGTACGCGTCGTAGGAGTTCTGCAGGTCCCGCCACTGCAGGAGTGCGCCGATGTAGTTGCCGATCTGGAGGGAGTCGGCGGAGGGCTGCATTCCGGAGTAGAGACGAGGCTTGTTCACCCGTCAATCCTATGCGGAGTGCGGCGGCGGCTTCGCGCGGGGTCGTGGCCTACGCTGGCGGGATGGGCGAGACCACCACGGAACCGGCGCGCGGCGCAGTGTTCCTGGAGGCGCTGGGCGCCGAGGCCGCGCGCCTGCATCCCGAGATCCTCGCGCAGCTCCGTCAAGCGGGGCGCACGGGTCGCGCCGAGGGGGTCTTCCGCATTGCGGGCAGTCGGTTCGGTCGCACCGCGGCCCTCGCGAGGCCGGTGGTGGGACCGCGGCTGCTGGTGACGGCGCGCGGAAGCGATGTCCCCTTCACACTCACGACGGTGTCCGGTCGGACTGGCAGCGGCCGGGCGACCCTCGACACGACGCGCGAATTCCGGTTCCGGGGTGGGAGCCAGGTCATCGTGGATCGGCTGAGCGCCAGCGTGCGCCCTGGACTCGTCCGCAACCTCCTCGGGTCGCGGGGGCGCGTCGAGCTGATCGAGGCGTGCAGCGTGACGCCGGAGGGGTTCCTGCGCATGATGACCGTGCGCGTGGCACTGCGGGTGCGTGGCCGCCGGATCGCGCTGCCGAGAGCGCTCGGCGTGCGGGTCGACCTCGTCGACGGCTGGGACGAGACGCACCGCCGCCGCACGATCGACATGCGCGCCGTGAATCCGCTGTTCGGCACGGTGCTGGAGTATCGCGGCTGGTACCGCGAGGCCGCCGAATCGCCCACAGACGCTCGCGCGTCGGCGGGCGCTCAGTACGAGTAGTCCACGACCACCGGAGCGTGGTCGCTCCAGCGCTGGTCGTACGCCGCGGCCCGTGCCACGTGGTACGCCTCGACGCGCGCGGCGAGGGCCGGGGTGGCGAGGTGGTAGTCGATGCGCCAGCCGGAGTCGTTGTCGAACGCCTTCCCGCGCATGGACCACCACGTGTACGGCCCCTCGACCTCGCCGTGGAAGCGTCGCCCCACGTCGACCCAGCCGAGACCCCTGCCGACCGAGCCGTCCGCACCGGTGATCTCCGCGCCGGCCTCACCGAGGAAGCGGTCGAAGTAGGCGCGCTCGCGCGGGAGGAAGCCCGCCTTGGTCCTGTTCCCGCGCCAGTTCTTGATGTCGAGCTCGCGGTGCCCCACGTTGAGGTCTCCGGTCACCAGGGCGAGTGCGTCCGGACCGTTCAGGGACGCGAGCCGGGCCTCGAACGCGTCCAGGAACTTCCACTTCTCGTCCTGCTTGGGGGTGTCCGCCTCGCCGGAGTGCACGTAGGCGCTCACGACGGTCAGCGGACGATCGCCGATGACGAAGTCGGCTTCGATCCAGCGGCCCTTCGCATCGAAGTCCTCTGGCCCGAAGTCGACACGGGAGGCGAGCGCGGGGATACGGCTGGCGATCGCCACACCGGCGCGGCCCTTCGCGGTGGCCTCGTCGTGCACGAAGGTCCAGCCGGGGAGTGCGGCTTCGATGTGCTCGTCCTGCCCGCGGACCTCCTGCAGGGTGAGGATGTCGACGTCGGCGGCATCGAGCCAGGTGCTCATCCCGTTGCGGGCCGCCGCCCTGATCCCGTTGACGTTGACCGTGGCGATACGCAGATGAGGCATTCCTCCAGCCTAACGAGGACCGCCGACATCGCGGTCCGAGCGGCGCACGTCGGCGAGCAGGCGCTGCGCGAGGGGCGAGCTCGCGGGCAGGGGCGGGGGAGCGGAGGCCTCCAACCGGGCCAGCTCGTCCTCCGCCTCGCGCACTGCTCGTCCCGCGAGCCACGAGCGGTACCAGGGCGCGGCGTCTCGGGCGGCGCGGGCGTCCCGCACACGGATGCGCGCGGCGGTGACCAGCGCCTGGTGCTCCGCGATCCGCCGCTCGGCCTCGGACTGCTGCAGCAGAGGAAGATCGCGGTCCTGCGCGGCGACGGCGATCCAGGATGCGGCGACGAGCATCACGACGCCGTTCACCCGGAACCAGAGCAGGAGTCCGATGAAGATCGCGAACGTCGCGAGCAGCGGGTTGGAGGGGGTGTAGCTCAGGAGGAAACCGGCGCTGTACTGCAGGATCGTCATCGCGCCGCCGCCGAGGAGGGCGCCGGGCCAGATCGTGCCCCAGTGCAGCGAGGTGCCCGTGAGGAAGCGCACCATCGACGCGAGGGCCGCCGACATCAGCGCGAACGAGACGATCACGGTGCCGATGCGGATGCTGGCGTTCAGCCCGTCCGACCCCGAGTCCCAGCCCAGCTGCGCGAGCAGCCAGCTCAGCACTGTCGCGCTGGCCGAGGTGAGGATGGACCCCACCACCAGCGAGACGCCGAAGATGAGGGCGGCCAGCAGGTCCCGTGCTTTGAGCAGCACGTAGCTGCGCCGGTCGGGCGGCAGCCCGAAGATGTCCCGCACGGCGCGCCGGGAGAAGGTCACCCAGCCGATGGCCGTCCAGATGACGGTGCCCAGTGCGATCGCACCCGTGATGCTGAGCACGCCCGTGGTGCTGGAGGCGATCTCCTGCACCTGCTCCGGGGTGACGACCCCGCCCTCCGGGAGGATGAGGTTCGGGATGTAGCTGTTGATCATCGCGATCAGGCCGTTGACGGCCTCCTCGCTGCCGCCGAGCCAGAGGCCGGTGATCGCGAAGGCGAGGTAGATGGCCGCGAAGATCGCGAAGAGCGCCTGGTAGCTCACGCCCGCCGCGAGGAGGAAGCCGTTGTGCTGCAGGAAGTGACGCCAGACGCGCACGGGGAAGAGTCCCAGCGTGCGCTGGGTGAGCGCGGTCGCACGGACGACGGCGGCATCGAGGCGACCGGATTCGTGCGGGGCGCCAGCGGGGTCGGACACGTCCCCACCCTACCCAAGCGGCTGCGACCGGCATCACGGGTCTCAACAGGAACAGGCGACCCCTGCACGGGGTCGCCTGTTCGGACGGGGGAGTCTCGGAAGCCGTCAGGGACGACCGCGGAGCACTGCCTGCTTCACCTCGGCGATCGCCTTGGTGACCTCGATGCCACGGGGGCATGCCTCGGAGCAGTTGAAGGTCGTGCGGCAGCGCCACACGCCTTCCTTGTCGTTGAGGATGTCGAGGCGCACGGCGGCGTTGTCGTCGCGCGAGTCGAAGATGAAGCGGTGCGCGTTGACGATAGCGGCGGGGCCGAAGTACTGCCCGTCCGTCCAGAACACGGGGCACGACGAGGTGCACGCGGCGCACAGGATGCACTTGGTGGTGTCGTCGAAGATCTCGCGATCCGCGATCGACTGCGTGCGCTCCTTGCCCTTCTCCGGGACCGAGTTCGCCACGAGGAACGGCTGCACCTCGCGGTACGACGCGAAGAAGGGCTCCATGTCGACGACGAGGTCCTTCTCCAGCGGCAGACCCTTGATGGCCTCCACGTAGATGGGCTTCGAGATGTCGAGGTCCTTGATCAGCGTCTTGCAGGCGAGCCGGTTACGACCGTTGATGCGCATGGCGTCGGAGCCGCAGATGCCGTGCGCACAGGAGCGGCGGAAGGTGAGCGAGCCGTCGACCTCCCACTTGATCTTGTGCAGGGCGTCGAGCACGCGGTCGGTGGAGTAGAGCTCCACGTCGTAGTCGACCCAGTGCGGCTCGCTGTCGAGCTCGGGGTCGAAGCGCCGGATGTTGAACGTGACGATGAAGGACTGGATACCGGTGTCTTCTGTCGTCTCGGCGGGGGCTTCGGCGATGGCGTTCGACATGCTCAGTACTTCCTCTCCATCGGCGGGTAGTTCAACTCGCCCTTGTCGTTCTTCGTGAACACGACGGGCTTCCAGTCGAGCTTGATGTGGTCGCTCGGGTCCGACGAGTGCGGGTCGCCCGTCAGGTACGCCATGGTGTGCTTCATGTAGTTCTCGTCGTCGCGCTTCGGGAAGTCGTCGCGCATGTGGCCGCCACGGCTCTCCTCGCGGTTCTGCGCCGCGTAGACGACGACCTCCGCGATGTCGAGAAGGAAGCCAAGTTCGACGGCCTCGAGCAGGTCCGTGTTGAACCGGTGGCCCTTGTCGTCGACGTGCACGTTCTTGTAGCGCTCGCGCAGCTCGGCGATGACGCCCAGCACGTGCTGCAGCGACTCGTGGGTGCGGAACACCTGCGCGCCCTTGTCCATCTCGTCCTGCAGCGTCTTCCGAAGCACGGCGATGCGCTCGGTGCCCTGGTTGTTGCGCAGGCCCTCCAGCATGTCGGACACGAACGCGGCGGGGTTCTCCGGCAGCGGCACGAACTCGGCCGTCTTGACGTACTCGACCGCGTTGCGACCGCTGCGCTTGCCGAACACGTTGATGTCGAGGAGCGAGTTCGTGCCGAGGCGGTTGGCGCCGTGCACCGAGACGCACGCGCACTCGCCGGCGGCGTAGAGGCCGGGGACGACGGTGTCGTTGTCGGCGAGCACCTCGCCGTTGTTGTTCGTGGGGATGCCGCCCATGGCGTAGTGCGCGGTGGGCATCACGGGGACGGGCTCGACCACGGGGTCCACGCCGAGATACGTGCGGGCGAACTCGGTGATGTCCGGGAGCTTGGTCTCCAGAACTTCCGCGCCGAGGTGCGTGCAGTCCAGCAGCACGTAGTCCTTGTGGGGACCGGCGCCGCGGCCCTCCGCGACCTCCTGGACCATGCAGCGCGCGACGATGTCGCGGGGTGCCAGGTCCTTGATGGTGGGGGCGTAGCGCTCCATGAAGCGCTCACCCGAGGCGTTGCGGAGGATGGCACCCTCACCGCGGGCGCCCTCGGTGAGCAGGATGCCCAGTCCGGCGAGGCCGGTCGGGTGGAACTGGAAGAACTCCAGGTCCTCCAGCGGGAGGCCCTTGCGCCAGACGATGCCGACGCCGTCGCCCGTCAGGGTGTGTGCGTTGGACGTCGTCTTGAAGATCTTGCCGAAGCCGCCGGTCGCGAAGATCACGGCCTTGGACTGGAAGACGTGCAGCTCGCCCGTGGCCAGGTCGTAGGCGACGACACCGGCGATCTGGGTCTTGCCCGCCGCGTCCTTCACCGTGATGAGATCCAGCACGTAGAACTCGTTGAAGAAGTTGATGCCGAGCTTGACGCAGTTCTGGAACAGCGTCTGCAGGATCATGTGGCCCGTGCGGTCCGCGGCGTAGCAGGCGCGGCGGACCGGGGTCTTGCCGTGCTCGGCGGTGTGGCCGCCGAAGCGGCGCTGGTCGATCTTGCCCTCGGGCGTGCGGTTGAAGGGGAGACCCATGTTCTCGAGGTCGATGACTGCGTCGATGGCCTCCTTCGCGAGGATCTCCGCCGCGTCCTGGTCGACGAGGTAGTCGCCGCCCTTGACGGTGTCGAAGGTGTGCCACTCCCAGGAGTCCTCCTCGACGTTCGCGAGGGCCGCCGCCATGCCGCCCTGTGCCGCGCCCGTGTGGGAGCGGGTGGGGTAGAGCTTGGAGATCACGGCCGTCTTCGCGCCGGGCCCCGCCTCGATGGCGGCCCGCATTCCGGCGCCGCCGGCGCCCACGATGACGATGTCGAACTGGTGGTAGTGCACGCCGTCACGGACGACGGAATCCTGCGTCTGGGTAGTCACTTCTCGTTTGCCTCTTCTTCTAGCCCTGCGCCTGGCAGGTCTCCCACAGCGTGCTCGACTCGGTCACACCCAGGCACGGGTCGAACGTGAAGACGACCAGGGTGCCGAGGATGATGAGGAGCCCTGCGGCGAGGCCGAGAGCCCAGACGAGCGCCTTGCGCGCCGTGGGGTTGGTCACGTAGTCGTTCACGATCGTGCGCATGCCGTTGGCGCCGTGGATGAGCGCGAGCCACAGCATCAGCACGTCCCACCACTGCCAGAACGGCGTGGCGAACTTGCCGGCGATGAAGGCGAAGTCGAGGGCGTGGATGCCCTCGCCGACCATGAGGTTCACGAAGAGGTGGCCGAAGATCAGCACGACGAGCACGACGCCCGAGACGCGCATGAAGACCCAGCCCCACTTCTCCAGGTTGACGCCGCGCTGACGGCGGGCGGGGGCGGCGACGGTCTGAGCGGTCATCAGTGTCCTCCTCCGAAGCCGGCGAACGCGAGCATCAGGTGGCGCGGCACGAAGCCGGCCATGATGATGCCCCACACCAGCAGCACGCCCCAGAAGAGCTGACGCTGGTAGCGCGCGCCCTTCGACCAGAAGTCGACGGCGATGATGCGCAGTCCGTTCATGGCGTGGAAGACGATGCCGGCGACCAGCACCACCTCGCCGAGAGCCATGACGGGGTTCTTGTACGTGCCGATGACCGCGTCGTACGCCTCCGGCGACACCCTGATCAGCGCCGTGTCGAGCACGTGCACCAACAGGAAGAAGAAGATGGCGACTCCGGTGATGCGGTGAAGCACCCACGACCACATGCCTTCGCGACCCCGATAGAGGGTGCCGCGGGGGGTCTTGGACGTGGTTTCCGAAATCGACGGTGTCAAGCGAGCGCTTGTGGACACGGTCGTCCTCCCTGGATCGATGTGACTCGGTCGCGTGCGCTGCTTCGTCCACGTCAAAGGCCTGGAGAGTGTCAGGCACGCCCGATCGCTCTCCATCCTATTCCTGTGAGAAGGCCGTGGGCGACGAAGGGGACCCTAACCCCTCGCGGCGACACCGCCGCCGCTCGATACGCTGGCACGGTGAGCGAACCCATCGAGGACTTCTACGCGGTGATCCCGGCCGGCGGCATCGGCAGCAGGCTGTGGCCTCTCTCGCGTGCCGACGCGCCGAAGTTCCTGCACGACCTGACCGGCTCCGGCCACTCGCTGCTGCGCGACACGTGGGATCGGCTGGTGCCGCTCGCCGGCCCCGACCGGATCGCGGTCGTCACCGGCCGCGCACACCGTGCGGCCGTGGAGGCGGAGCTGCCGGGCATCGCTGATCTCAACGTGTTCCTCGAGTCGGAGCCGCGGGAGTCCGCCGCCGCCATCGGGCTCGCCGCCGCCGTGCTGCATCGGCGCGACCCGGACGTGATCATCGGCTCGTTCAGCGCCGACCATGTGATCCGCGGGACGCGCGTGTTCGAGTTCGCGGTGCGCGACGCGGTGGAGGTCGCGCGCGAGGGGTACATCTGCACGATCGGCATCGCGCCCACCGAGCCGGCCGTCGGCTTCGGCTACATCCGCAAGGGGCCCGAGCTCGTGGTGGAGCGCGCTCGGGAGGCCGCGCTGGTGGAGAGCTTCGTCGAGAAGCCGGACCTGGAGACGGCGAAGGCGTACCTCGCCGACCGCGGCTACCTCTGGAACGCGGGGATGTTCATCGCGAAGGCGAGCGTGCTGCTCGACGAGCTGGCGACGAACGAACCCGAGCTGCATGCCGGGCTCCAGGAACTGGCCGCGGCGTGGGACGACCGCGAGCGGCGCGGTCCCGCCGTCGACCGCATCTGGCCCCGGCTCAAGAAGACCGCCATCGACTATGCGGTCGCCGAGCCCGCCGCTCGCCGCGGGCGCCTCGCCGTGGTGCCAGGGCACTTCGACTGGGACGACGTGGGGGACTTCGCCTCGCTGACGAAGCTGATCACCAACGGCCGCAAGAACGATCTGGCGGTCCTCGGCCCGCGCGCCCGGGTCCTCACGGACGCCGCCAGCGGCATCCTCGTCAGTCAGACGTCCCGGGTGATCAGCCTGGTCGGCGTGCAGGACATCGTGGTGGTCGACACACCAGACGCGCTTCTCGTCACCACGGTCGAGAACGCGCAGCGCGTGAAGGGCGTCGTGGAATCCCTGAAGCTCAACGGACAAGGCGACGTGCTCTGATGAGCAGCGCCCGATGCTCATCTGGGTGCTTGATTTCAGCTTTGTAACCTTTCGCCAGCGCGAATGAGACCGATGTGCACGAAAGCTGAAACAGTAGGTAACTTTGATCGATCCGCGATGGTCGCGGTTCCGTTGAGGGAGGCATGAGTTGACCATCTCCACCACAAAGAAGCTTCTCGGCGCGACCGTCGCCGCGGGCGTCATCTTCGCGCTCGCCGGCTGCGGCCAGGCGCCGACCGACGAGGCCGGAGGGTCGGAGAAGCCGGCTGACTCCGACTTCAAGCCCTGCCTGATCTCGGACGCGGGCGGATGGAACGACAAGTCGTTCAACCAGTCGGCCAAGGAGGGCATGGACAGCGCCGCCGAGGAGCTCGACATCAAGCCGCTCGAGTTCGAGTCGGCGAACGACAACGACTACGCGCCGAACCTCGAGACCGCCGTGTCCGAGGGCTGCACGCTCATCGTCTCGGTCGGCTTCAAGCTCTCCGCCGCGACCGTCGAGTCGGCGCTCGCGAACCCCGAGATCGACTACGCGATCATCGACGACTGGGCGGACAACGACTTCGACGGCGAGGTCGACGCGCCCAACATCAAGCCCCTCGTCTTCGACACGGCTCAGGCGGCCTACCTCGGCGGCTACGCGGCGGCGGCCTGGTCCGCGCAGAGCGGCGTGAACAAGGTCGGCACCTTCGGCGGCATGCAGATCCCGTCCGTGGCCGTGTTCATGGACGGCTTCCAGCTCGGCGTCGAGAAGTACAACGAGGACAAGTCCGGCTCCGTCCAGGTCTTCGGCTGGGACGCCGCGACCCAGGAGGGCTCCTTCACCGGCGGCTTCGACGCGAACGACACCGCGAAGCAGACCGCGCAGGGCGTGCTCGACCAGGGCGTCGACGTCATCCTCCCAGTCGGCGGCCCCGTCTACCAGAGCGCTGCGGCGGCGATCACCGACAGCGGCAAGGACACCCTCATGCTGGGTGTCGACAGTGACCTCGCCGTGGCCGACCCGAGCGTCGCCGGCATGACGCTGGTCTCGATCATGAAGGCGATCGACGTGGCCGTGCACGACGCGACCATCGCGGCCGCCAAGGGCGACTTCGACCCGGCTCCCTACGTCGGCACGCTCGAGAACGAGGGCGTGAAGCTCTCCGGCTTCGGCGACTTCGAGTCCCAGCTGCCCGAGGGCCTGACGGACGAGATCACCGCTCTGCAGGAGCAGATCATCGCCGGTGACATCACGGTGGAGTCGAAGAACTCGCCGTGATCTGACGCGGTCCGAGCGCGGGGCGAGTGGTGAGCATCACGCCACTCGCCCCGTGCCGTGGTCGGACGGCGATTCTCCTCGATGACTCTTCTGGATAAGGTGCAGATATGAAGCTCGAACTTCGCGGCATCACCAAGCGATTCGGCAGCCTCGTGGCGAACGACCACATCGATCTGGTGGTCGAACCAGGGCAGATCCACGCGCTCCTCGGCGAGAACGGCGCGGGCAAGTCCACCCTCATGAACGTCCTTTACGGCCTCTACCAGGCCGACGAGGGAGAGATCCTCCTCGACGACGAGGTGCAGCATTTCCGCGGTCCTGGCGACGCGATGGCTGCGGGGATCGGAATGGTGCACCAGCACTTCATGCTCGTCCCGGTCTTCACAGTGGCGGAGAACGTGATGCTCGGGCACGAGCAGACCAGAGGTCTCGGCCGGCTGGACATCGCGAAGGCGCGACAGCACGTGCGCGAGGTCGCCGCGCGGTTCGGCTTCGACATCGACCCCGATGCCATCGTGGGCGACCTCCCGGTCGGCGTGCAGCAGCGGGTCGAGATCATCAAGGCCCTCTCGCGCGACGCCAAGGTGCTCGTGTTCGACGAGCCCACCGCGGTGCTGACGCCGCAGGAGACCGACGAGCTGATGGGCATCATGCGCCAGCTCCGCGACGAGGGCACCGCGATCGTCTTCATCACCCACAAGCTGCGCGAAGTGCGCGAGGTCGCCGACACCATCACGATCGTGCGCCTCGGACGGATCGTGGGGGAGGCGTCTCCGACCGCGACCAACGCCGAGCTCGCCTCGCTCATGGTGGGTCGCGCGGTCGAGCTCACGGTGCACAAGGAGCCGCCGCGCCTCGGCGACGGAGGGCTCTCGGTCCGGGGCCTGCGCGTGCTCACCCCGACGGGGGCCATCGTCGTGGACGACGTCGACTTCGACGTGCGCCCCGGCGAGGTCCTGGCGATCGCCGGTGTGCAGGGCAACGGGCAGACCGAGCTCGTGGAAGCCATCGTCGGGCTCGCCGCGCGCGTCGAGGGGAGCATCGCCCTCGACGGCAAGGAACTCGTGGGAAAGAGCGTGCGGGCCATCTTGGACGCCGGCGTCGGCTTCGTGCCGGAGGACCGCACCGAGGACGGCCTGGTCGGGGGGTTCTCCGTGGCGGAGAATCTGATCCTCGACCGATCGGACGACCCGGCCTTCAGCCGCGCGGGCACCCTCAAGCGCGGGGCGCTGGAGGAGTTCGCCCGCGCGCGCATCGCGGAGTACGACATCCGCACACAGGGGCCGTACACCCCGGCGGGCACGCTCTCCGGAGGCAACCAGCAGAAGGTCGTGATCGCGCGGGAGATGAGCCGCGAGCTGCGCCTCCTCGTGGCCGCGCAGCCGACGCGCGGCGTCGACGTGGGCTCGATCGAGTTCATCCACAAGCGCATCATCGAGACGCGCGACGCCGGGATCCCCGTGATCGTCGTCTCCACGGAGCTGGACGAGGTCGCAGCTCTCGCGGATCGTATCGCGGTCATGTACCGCGGAACGATCGTCGGCATCGTCCCCGGTGACACGCCCCGGGAGACGCTCGGACTCATGATGGCCGGTGCGGCCGAAGGAGAGGTGGCCGCGTGAGCGGAGCGACGCCCGGCGCAGGAGATGCGACCAAGGGGCTTCCACCCGAAGAGCTCGCTCCGAGCACCGGCATCCCGCCGCAGGACCCCTCCGAGGTCCCCGCGCCGCCGCGGAGCAACGTCTTCATCAAGGAGCTGCTGCGCGGCAGCGCGGTGACCACGATCCTCGCGATCGTGCTGGCGCTGATCGTCGGCGGCATCCTCATCGCGTTCACGAACGAGGACGTGCAGGAGGCCTCCGGGTACTTCTTCGCGCGCCCGACCGACACGCTCGCCGCGGCCTGGAACGCCGTGTACAACGGCTACGAGGCCCTGTTCCGCGGTGCCGTCTTCAACGCACGCGGAGCCGACTTCGCCGCGCAGATCCGACCGCTCACCAACACGCTGGGCTTCGCGGCCCCGCTGATCGCGGCCGGTCTCGGTGTCGCGCTCGCCTTCCGCGTCGGTCTGTTCAACATCGGTGCGCGCGGCCAGATGCTCGTCGGCGTCGCCGTGGCCGCGCTGCTGACGTTCTCGCTCGACCTGCCCCTCTGGCTGCACCTGCCGGTGACGCTGCTCGCCGGCATCGCGGGCGGCGCGCTGTGGGGCGCGATCGCCGGACTCATCAAGGCGCGGACGGGTGCACACGAGGTGATCCTCACGATCATGCTCAACTACATCGCGTACTACCTGCTGCTGTGGATGATCCGCACCCCCGGCCTGCTGCAGAAGCCCGGCACGAACCAGGCCCTCGGCTCGCCGACGCCGGAGAGCGCGCAGTTCCCGACGCTGCTCGGGCCGCAGTTCCCGCTGCTCGACCTCGGCTTCGTGATCGTCATCGTCGCGACCCTGTTCGTGTGGTGGCTGCTCGAGCGCTCCTCGCTCGGCATGCGCATGCGCGCGGTGGGGGAGAACCCGCACGCAGCCCGCGCCGCCGGCATCGGCGTGCAGCGCATCTACGTCTACGCGATGCTCTTCGCGGGCGGACTGGCAGGACTCGCGGGCATGAACCAGCTCCAGGGCGCCGTGACCACCGGTGTCACCGAGACCATCGACGCCGGCATCGGCTTCGACGCGATCACCGTCGCGCTGCTCGGCCGCAGCCGCGCCTGGGGCACGTTCGCGGCAGGCATCCTGTTCGGTGCGCTCAAGGCGGGCTCGTTCTCCATGCAGGCGCAGGACATCCCGGTCGACATCGTGCTGGTGGTGCAGTCTCTCGTGGTGCTGTTCATCGCCGCGCCGCCACTGCTGCGCACGGTGTTCTTCCTCCCGAAGTCCGACGCTGAGAAGGCCGCGAAGGCGAGAGCCAAGGCGGCGAAGAAGGCGGTGACGGCATGATGACGCTCGCGCAGACCGAGGCCGCAGACGGCACGGTGCAGCTGGCCACCGTCAAGGAGCGCCACTTCAAGGCGCCGATCGTGCTCGCCGTGCTGACGGTGCTGCTCGCGGTGCTGTTCCTCGCCGTCCCGCGGACCGGGACCAGCACCTTCCGCCTGTCCGACCAGTCCTCGGCGTTCGCGCTGCCGGATGTGGCGCTGCCGACGGCGTCGACGTTCTGGGTCGTGTTCGCCCTGCTCGTGGTGCTGACGGTCGCCTCGTTCCTCCGGGCCTGGGTCTACCGGCCGACGTCGCTGTGGCTCGTGGCCGCCTACGGCATCCTCGCGGTCTTCGGATTCCTCGTCTGGGCATCGGCGGGCGGCCTGGTGCCGGTCACCAGCCTGCTGTTCGGCGCCGTGTCGCTGTCCGTCCCGCTCGTGTTCGGCGCACTCGGCGGTGTGATCGGCGAGCGTGCCGGCGTCGTGAACGTCGCCATCGAGGGGCAGCTGCTGCTCGGCGCATTCTCCGCGGCGCTGCTGTCGAGCATCACCGGCAACCCGTTCGTCGGCCTGATCGGCGCGATGATCGGCGGCGTGCTCGTGGCGAGCGTGCTCGCGGCCTTCGCCATCAAGTACCTCGTCGAGCAGGTCATCGTCGGTGTCGTGCTGAACGTGCTCGTGACGGGCCTCACCGGCTTCCTCTACGGCGCGCTCCTCGCCCCGAACGAGGAGAGCCTGAACACCCCGGTGCGCTTCACGCGCCTCGAGATCCCGGTGCTCAGCGACATCCCGATCATCGGACCGGTGCTGTTCAACCAGACCTTCATCGGCTACCTCATGTTCATCACGGTCGCCGTGGTCGCCTGGGGTCTGTACCGCACGAAGTGGGGTCTGCGGCTGCGCGCCGTCGGCGAGCACCCGCAGGCGGCGGACACCGTGGGCATCAAGGTCAACCCGACCCGGTTCTGGAACGTGCTGCTCGCCGGCGCGATCGCCGGCATCGGCGGCGCCTACTTCACGCTGGTCTCGGTGCCGCAGTTCGGCAAGGAGATGACCGCCGGTCTCGGCTTCATCGCCCTGGCCGCGGTGATCTTCGGTCGCTGGGACCCGATCAGGGCCACGCTCGCCGCGCTGCTGTTCGGCTTCGCGACGAACCTGCAGAACCTGCTGTCGATCCTCAAGACGCCGATCCCCGGCGAGTTCATGCTCATGCTGCCGTACGTCGTGACGCTGCTCGCGGTCGCCGGCTTCGCCGGACAGATCAAGGCACCGGCGGCCGACGGCAAGCCGTACATCAAGTCGTAGGACAGCAGGAAAGAGGGAACAACCGTCATGACGGACATCGACTGGGACGAGCTGCGTCAGGTCGCGGCCGACGCGATGACGAAGGCCTACGCGCCGTACTCGCGCTACCGGGTGGGGGCGGCCGCTCTCGTCAGCGACGGCCGGATCGTCGCGGGCTGCAACGTGGAGAACGCCTCCTACGGCGTGACGCTGTGCGCGGAGTGCGCGCTCGTCGGCGATCTGCACATGTCCGGCGGCGGACAGCTGGTCGCGTTCGTGTGCGTCAACAACGACGGGGACACCATCATGCCGTGCGGCCGCTGCCGCCAGCTGCTGTACGAGCACGCCGTGCCGGGGATGCTGCTGGAGACCGTCTCCGGCATCCGCACGATCGACGAGGTGCTGCCCGACGCGTTCGGGCCGCGCGACCTGGAGGACGCACGATGACCGTTGAGCCGTACGACGCGGTGGATGTGATCCGCGCCAAGCGCGATGGCGGGGTCGTCCCCGAGCCCGCGCTGCGCTGGATGGTCGACGCGTACACGCGCGGCTATGTCTCCGATGCGCAGATGGCGTCGTTCGCGATGGCCGTGTTCCAGCGCGGCATGGAGCGCGACGAGATCCGTGTGCTGACCGACGCCATGATCGCCTCCGGCGAGCGGATGAGCTTCGCCGCACTCGGCAAGCGCACGGTCGACAAGCACTCGACGGGAGGCGTCGGCGACAAGATCACCCTGCCGCTCGCGCCGCTCGTGGCCTCGTTCGGCGTCGCAGTACCCCAGCTCAGCGGGCGCGGGCTCGGTCACACCGGCGGCACGCTCGACAAGCTCGAGGCGATCCCCGGATGGAGGGCGGCGCTCAGCAACGAGGAGATGTTCGCGCAGATGCAGGGCGACGTGGGCGCGGTGATCTGCGCCGCCGGTTCCGGGCTGGCTCCCGCGGACAAGAAGCTGTACGCGCTGCGCGACGTCACGGGGACGGTGGAGGCGATCCCGCTGATCGCGTCCAGCATCATGTCGAAGAAGATCGCCGAGGGAACGGATGCCCTCGTGCTCGACGTGAAGTTCGGCTCCGGCGCCTTCATGCAGGACATCGACCGCGCCAGGGAGCTCGCGCGCACGATGGTGGCGCTCGGCACGGACTCGGGGGTCGCGACCACCGCGCTGCTGACCGACATGAACGTGCCGCTCGGCCTCGCCATCGGCAATGCGAACGAGGTCCGCGAGTCGGTGGAGATCCTCGCCGGCGGCGGTCCCGCGGACGTGCGCGCACTCACGGTCGCCCTCGCGAAGGAGATGCTCGCCCTCGCCGGACAGCCGGACGCCGACGTGGAGGCCGCACTCGACGACGGTCGTGCGATGGACAGCTGGAAGGCGATGATCCGCGCGCAGGACGGCGACCCGGACGCTCCGCTGCCCGTCGCCCGCGAGACGCACGTCGTCACCGCCCCGGCGGACGGTGTCATGACCCGCATGGACGCCCTGCCGTTCGGGATCGCCGCGTGGCGTCTCGGCGCCGGCCGAGCCAGGGCCGAGGACCCCGTCGTGCACGAGGCCGGCATCGACCTGCACGCCAAGCCGGGCGACCGCGTCACGAAGGGACAGCCGCTGTTCACGCTCTCCGCCGCCGACGAGGCGCGCTTCCCCCGGGCGATCGACGCGCTCGAAGACGCCTGGGAGCTGGGCGACACGGCCCCGGAAGCCGGTCCCATCGTCCGTGAGCGCATCACCGCGTGAACCGCGGGCGATAGCCTGAAGCGAACACCCGCGACCGAGAGGATCCCCATGTCGATCGATGCGAACGGCGACATCGCCATCCAGGGCATCTCCCTGCGGAGTCTGCCGAAGGTGTCGCTGCATGACCACCTCGACGGCGCGCTGCGGCCGGCCACGATCCTCGAGCTCGCCGACGCGATCGGCCTGGAGGTGCCGGAGAGCACGCCGGACGCGCTCGGCGCCTGGTTCGCGACGCAGAGCGACTCCGGCTCCCTGGTCGAATACCTGAAGACGTTCGACCTGACGACCGCCGTCATGCAGACGCGCGAGGGCCTCACGCGCGTCGCGCGGGAGTTCGTGCAGGACCTCGCCGCGGACGGCGTGATCTACGGCGAGGTGCGCTGGGCGCCCGAGCAGCACCAGGCGCGCGGTCTGTCGCTCGAAGAGGCGGTGGAAGCCGTGCAGCAGGGCATCGAGGAGGGCGAGGACGCCGCCGACCGCGACGGTCGCAGCATCCGCGTCGGCCAGCTCATCACGGCGATGCGGCACACCGACCGTGCCAGGGAGATCGCGGAGCTCGCGGTGGACTTCCGCGGCCGCGGCGCCGTGGGCTTCGACATCGCCGGGCCGGAGGACGGCTTCCCGCCGTCGAACCATCGTGAGGCGTTCGACTACCTCGCGGAGAACTTCTTCCCCGTGACCGTGCACGCCGGGGAGGCGGCCGGGATCGCCTCGATCCGCTCCGCGCTGCTGGACGGACGCGCCCTGCGGCTCGGCCACGGCGTGCGCATCGCGGAGGACCTGCAGGTCGTCACGCAGGAGGGCGACGAGGTGCAGGTGCGGTTCGGCGACCTCGCGCGCTGGGTGCGCGACCGGGAGATCCCGCTCGAGCTCTCTCCGTCGTCCAACCTGCAGACCGGCGCCATCGCCGCCTGGGGTGAGAATCTGGTCGACCACCCCTTCGACCTGCTCTATCAGCTCGGCTTCGCCGTCACCGTGAACGTCGACAACCGCACCATGAGCGCGACCTCGCTCACGCGCGAGCTGGCACTGCTGGTGGAGGCGTTCGAATACGACCTCGACGATCTGGAGACATTCCAGTTCAATGCCGCGGCGGCCGCGTTCCTCCCGGTGGAGGAACGCGAAGAGCTCGTGGAGATGATCTCCGAGGGATTCGACGCCTGATCGTGGCCTCCGGGGGGAGAAGAGGATCGTGGATCGCGGTCATCGCGACGGTCGTCGGGGTTCTGCTGGTCGGAGGAGGCGTGGCCGTGTACGCGCTGCTGACTCGCGCGCCGGCCGAGGCGCAGCCCGCACCGACGGCGTCGCCGAGCGCCGAGCCCACGCCGCCGCCGCCGCTCACGCCGGCCGAGCAGCTGATCGCGGACGCGGACAACCCGCTCGCGTGCGCCGTCTCGTTCACCGGGGAGGGCGCGCCGCTCGAGCCCCAGTTGCAGTGGCAGAACGCGCTCTACGCCGGCCTGCCGATCCCGTCCGTCGAGGGCAAGGTGTTCGCTGGCTGGTACCCGACCGCGGCCGACGCGGCGTCGTTCACCGCCGCCGCGCGGGTGAACGGCGCGGATCCCGTGGTGTGCACCGATCAGCAGATCGAGCTGTTCGCCGCGTGGAAGACGCCGGAGGAGAACGTCGCGGAGGGGACGAAGGTCCCGATCCTCATGTATCACCAGTTCACCGCCGACCCGAACGGCGAGAAGGGCTGGCTGCGCGGGAACTACGCCTTCATCGGGGACTTCGACGCGCAGATGAACCACATCGCGACGACCGGCTTCTATCTGCCGACGTGGGATGAGCTGAGCGCCTTCATCGACGGGCGGCTGTTCCTTCCGGCGCGATCGGTCATCATCACCGACGACGACGCGGACCAGACCTGGTTCGATCTGGCGGTTCCCGTCGTGGAGAAGTACGGGCTGCTGTCGACCTCGTTCATGATCACCGCCTACCGCACGGATCCGCCGCCGTCGATCTACGTGCTGCGGCGTTCGCACACGCATGACATGCATCAGGCGGGGGAGAACGGCAAGGGGCGCATGGTCAACTGGTCGGCCGAGCAGATCGCCGCGGATCTGAACACCTCGGGGGACCTGCTGGGCGTGCGCGAGGTCGTCGCGTATCCCTTCGGGCACTACAACGACACCGCCAAGCAGGGCGTCGCGATGGCGGGCTACGAGATGGCCCGCACGATCGAGCCGGGCTACGTCGGCATCGGGACGGACAAGCTCGCCCTTCCGGTCGTCCGCATCGACTACGGCATGGGGCTGGACGCCCTCGTGTCGCGCATCGGCTGACGCATGGCCTCCGTGTTCATCGCCGGCCCCGCGGCCTGGAACCGGATCGTGGTGCTGGATCGGCTGCCTGAGCCCGTGCCGCACATGCAGTTCGCGGAGGAGAGCTGGGAGACCGTCGGCGGCACGAGTGCGGGCAAGGCGCTGAGTCTGGCGGGCCTCGGCCGCTCCGTGCAGCTGCACGCCGAAGCAGGGCGGGACGAGGACGGACGACGCGTGCGGGACGCGCTGCACGCCGCCGGAGTCCCCGTCCGCTGGACGGACGGCGTGACCGAACGGCACCTGAACCTCATGACGCGCGAGGGCGAGCGCGTGTCGCTGTACCTCTCCACGCCCGTGGCCCGGTGGTACGACGACGACACGACCGTGCGTGCGGACATAGCCTCGGCGGATGCCGTGGTGCTCGACCTCGCGGCGGAGCCGCTGCGGATGCTGCCCCTCGCGCGCGAGAGCGGGACGCCGCTGTGGGTGGACGTGCACGACTACGACGGCGCCGCGGCCTACCACCAGCCTTTCCTGGCAGCGGCCGACGTGGTGTTCTGCAATGCGGACCGGCTGCGCGACCCCGTCGAGTTCCTGCGCAGTCGCCTCGCCGCCGGGGCGAGCCTGGCTGTGTGCACGCTCGGCGCCGAGGGCGCGGTGGCCGTGGCTGCGGACGGCACCGAGCTGCGCGTGCCCGCGGTGCCCACACAGGTCGTGGACACCAACGGAGCGGGCGATGCGTTCCTCGCGGGAGTGCTCGACGCGCAGTTGCGCGGGGCCGACCTCAGGGCGGCGCTCGAGGCGGGCGCCCGTGCGGCCTCGACGGTGCTCGGCACCCGGCACCTCCACCCGCTGCTGGACGCCGCCGGCGTGTGACCGGCGGCGCTCAGGGGACGAGGGTCTGCAGGAAGCCGTCCACCTCGTCCGTGACCTCCGCACGCATGTCCTCGTCGGAGATGCTCGGGGTGCCGTCTCCCGCCTGCGGACCGTAGTCGCCGAAAGAGGCATGTGAGGCGCCATCGATCTGCACGATCTTGGCATCGGCCGGAAGCTGTGGCCGCGCCTCCTCGATCTTCTCCGGGGTGGACAGGCCGTCCTCGCTGCCGGAGAGGCTGAGCACGGGGAGGTCGCTGTCCGAGAGGTCGTTCGCGCAGTACGACGCGAAGAGCACGAGGGCATCGGCGTCCGGCGCGAGCTGACACGCCCGCACCCCGCCCAGCGAATGGCCGCCGACCGCCCACGCGTCCACATCCGGCGCGGCCGAGGTGAACGAATCCAGTCCGCGCGGATCGAAGAACGCCAGGTTCAGCCAGGGGCGGGTGATCACCACGGTCACGCCGTCTTCGGCGAGCCCCTGCAGGAGCGCGGCGTAGCCCCACGGGTCGACTTTCGCACCGGGGATGAACACCAGACCGACGTCCGAGGCGCCGTCTGCCGGTTCCAGCACGATGCCCTCCGGCGCGTCCGTGACCGTGATGTCCGGATTGTCCCTGACCTCGGCGAGCGGCTCGGGCTCCGCGACCATCACGCCGATCTGACTCCACGCCACCACTCCGACCACGGCGAGGACGAGGACGAGTGCGACGCCCCAGAGGATGCGGGTCAGGATGCGACGGCGGGGCTTCTTCTGCACACCACCAACGCTACTCGCCGGACGTGCGACGGGAGTCCGCGCCGAGCGGAGCCGCGCTGCGGACCACCCCGGGGTGGGTGGCGACGTACTCCTCGAACGCCTGGCGTGACGTGCGCGCGGGTGTGAAGCCGAAGGCCTCGCGCAGCCGCGTGTTCGCGAGCACGGGACGGTAGCGCAGGAAGGGCACCTTCTCCGCCCCGTGCGGGGTGAGGCGCAGCAGGCGTCCGATGCGGAGTGCGGCGCTCAGCGCCCAGGCCGGCACGACGAGCTGGGGCTTGCCCAGACGGGCGGCGATCTGCTGCGCCGTCAGGCACCCGTCTCCGGCGACGTTGTACACGCCGGCCGGACCGGTCGTGGCGGCGCGTACCATCGCCGCAGCGACATCGTCCACCCATACGAACACGAAGGGGGAGTCGGACCCGGCGATGCGCAGGATCCGCCGACCGTCCCACAGCGCGGTGATCTGATTGCGCACGGTGGGACCGAGGATCGTGCCGATCCGGAAGACGACCTGCTCCAGCTCGGGGTGGACCCGCCGGTGATCGGCGAGCATCTCCTCCACGAGTCTCTTGTGGCGGGCGTAGGGGAAGGCATCGTTGCCGCGCAGCGGAGTGTCCTCATCGATCCACGCCGGGTTGTCCGCGTGATAGCCGTACGCGGCACCGGAGCTCGAGACGACGAGGCGCCGCACGCCGGCCTGCATACACGCCGCCAGGACGTTCGCGGTGCCTGTCACATCCACCCGGTACTCGGTGTCGACGTCACGGCCGGGATTCACGATCGCGGCGAGATGCACCACCGTGTCGATGCGGTGTGCGCGCAGCAGCGGGGCGATCGCCGGGGCGTCCGTCACGTCGAGCACCGCAGTGGTGACACCGTCCGCAGCCGCGGACGGCCGCACATCCGCGGCGACCACGAGCTCGACGTCCTCGCGCTGCGCGAGCGCCGCGGCCACATGCGAGCCGAGGAAACCGGCGCCGCCCGTGATCAGCACCCGCGCCATCAGGCGGCCTCGACGGGGGTGCGCCCGCTCGCGTCGCCCGTCGCCGCACCGGTCCGACGCCGCGTATGCCGCGCCCACAGGCCGGCGAGCACGAGTCCGGCGATGATGTCCCAGATGCCCCACCATCCCGCGACCACGGCCATACCTCCCAGGCCGTCGAAGAACAGGAACACGAGCCCGAGCCCGAGCCCGGCGTTCCGGATGCCGACCTCGAACGTCATGGCTTTCCGCTCTCGCGTGCCGAGGCCGCCGACCACCGCCGTGCCGTAGCCGAGCGCCAGCGCGACCGCGTCGTGAACGGCCACCACGAGCAGGATCACGCCGAGTACCTGCACGAACACGGCCCAGTTGCCCACGAGCGCCGCCACGATGAAGCCGAGCAGCGCGAGCAGGCTGAACCACTTCACGACAGGCTGCACACGAGCGCTGAGGCGCGGGGCCCTGGCGCGCAGCAGGAGTCCGAGCGCGAACGGCAGGCCGACGATCAGCAGGATCTCCAGGAGCATGCGCCACGGGTCGAGGGAGACATCGCGCAGCAGCGTGCGCGCGGTGGGGTGCAGTGACCCCCAGAACGTGATGCTCAGCGGCATCGCCACGATGTAGAGCAGATTGCCGACCGCCGTCAGCGACACGGACAACGCCACGTTGCCGCCCGCGCGGTGCGTGAGCACCTGGGAGATGTTGCCGGGCGGACAGCAGGCCACCAGGAGCATGCCGAGCGCCATGGACGGCGGCACCGGCAGGACGAGGGTGAGCAGGAAGGTCGCGACGGGCAGGAGCAGCAGCTGCGCCAGGAGGGCGATCGCGAACGGCTTCGGGTGCTTCGCGACGACGCGGAAGTCGCGTGGGGACGTGTCCAGCGCGATGCCGAACATGATGAGACCGAGCACCACGTTGAGGATCGTGAGCGTGCCGGGGGTGAAGGAGAGGACGACGTCATCGATGTTCACGGGTGCCGCCTTGTTCACGGTGCCGCCTCCAGCCCGGCCCTCTCGTGCCGCACGGCTCGGCGGTACGCGTCCTTGTTGACGTAGTACGACATGCGGTCGAGTCCGAGGTAGCGGTAGCCGCCCGTCACGTCGGGCCACGGATCCGCCGTCACCCTCGTGCGGAAGCGGGCGGCCCTCGCGGGGTCGTGCTCCCGGGCGTGCAGGTAGGAGGCGAGGAGCTCGGCCTGTTCGAAGCGGCCCTGCCAGCCGATGCCGGACGCCTCGATCATGCCCATCACGTACAGGCCGTTGAAGGACGCGGGGAACACGTTCAGGAAGAGCCGAGGGGAGGCCCCGCGCCAGTGCAGATGCTCCGCGTCGACGAAGGGGTAGTCGAGCCGGTAGCCGGTGGCGAGCAGCACGAGGTCGTAGTCGTCGGCGCTGCCGTCGCGGAAGCGCACGGCCGAGCCGTCGAAGCGGTCGACGTCGGCGCGGATGCGGAGGTCGCCCTGGCCGAGGTGGTTGAGGATCATCGTGTTCACGATCGGGTGCGACTCGTAGATCCGGTAGTCCGGTCGGGGGAACCCGAAGCGGACAGGATCGCCCGTGAAGGCCCGCAGCACCCGCGTGTCCACGGCCTGCTTGAGCCGCGCGGGGAGCGGACGGCCCTGGTTGAGCGTGTCGCTCGGCCGCCCGAACAGATACCGGGGCACGAAGTAGTAGCCACGCCGCACGCTCATGTCCACGGACGCGGCATGGTGCACGGCGTCCACGGCGATGTCGCACCCGGAGTTGCCCGCACCGATGATCAGCACACGCTTGCCGGCGAGCTGCCGCGGGGACTTGTACGCGCTCGTGTGCAGGACCTCCCCGTCGAAGATCCCGGCGAACGCGGGCACGTGCGGCTCGGCGAGCGTGCCGTTGGCGAGCACGACCCCCTGGTACCACCGCGTGCTCTCCCCATCCGGTCCGGACGAGGTGAGGTTCCAGCCGCCGTCGTGGGGTTCGAGCCGGGTGACGGTCGTGTCGAACCGGAACAGCGAAGTGAGGTCGAAGTGGTCGGCGTAGTCGCGGAAGTACTGGCGCAGCACGCGATGCCCGGGGTAGTCCACCGGGGTGCGCATCGGGAATTCCGCGAACTCGGTGGTCGTGCGCGAGGAGATCAGGTGCGCGGACTCGTACATGGTGCTGCGCGGGTTGCCGATGTCCCACAGCCCGCCGACCCCGTGCGACGCCTCGTATCCGTCCACCGTGATGCCGCGCTGCTGCAGCGCCCGGGCGGTGGCGAGCCCCGACGGGCCCGCGCCGATCACCGCATATCTGCTCATCCTGCTCCCCGCACGTCGCTGTGCTCGAAAAACGCCCCCGCGCACCGATGCTATCCGGTGGGCGGGGGCGCTTCGCGCAGGGCGCGGCGGAGCGTCAGCCGGACGCCAGACTCCGCTGCCGGGCGGCGACGGTGTCGCGGATCGACGGGAACAGGGGATGGTCGTCGGCGAGCCCCGTGGCCCGGGTGGTGAACGAAGCAGCGTCCTCCGTGCGCAGCAGCTCCTGCAGCTCCACCGACTGCTCGTCGGACGGCTCGTCGAAGTCCAGCGCCGCCGCGACCGCCGACACCAGGGCGGTGGTGGAGAGTCCGCGTTCGGCGGCGGTCGCCGCGGGGCCGATGAAGCGCTCGTGCCGGGAGATCTTGCGCAGCGGCTGCCGTCCGACCCGCTGCACCGTGTCGACCAGCGCGGGGTTGCGGAAGCGCTCCAGGATCGTGGCACGGTAGTCGGCGAGCTCCGCGGGGTCGAGGCCGTGCACGGCGACCAGCACGGCGGACGTCTCCTCCAGCGCCGCGGACACGCGTGCCGCGATGCCCTCGTCGGCCAGCGCGTCCGAGATGCGCTCGAACCCCGCCTGCGCGCCGAAGTACGCCGTCGCCGCGTGCCCCGTGTTGACCGTGAACAGCTTGCGCTCGATGTACGGCGCCAGGTCGTCCACGAAGTGCGCGCCGGGGAGGTGCGGCAGCGCGTCGCCGAACGGCCCGGCCTCGATGGCCCACTCGTAGTACGGCTCGACCGTGACGTCGACCCCCGCACCGGGCGGCTGCGCGGGGACGATGCGGTCCACCGCGGTGTTGGCGAACACCGCACGGGGCAGCAGGGCGTCCGCGTCGGCACCGGCGGCGGCCGCGACCTCCGCACGCAGCAGGTCGGTGGCGCCGATCGCGTTCTCGCACGCCATCACCTGCAGCGGCGGCGCATCCGGATCCCTCCGGGCCAGTCCGGCCACGATCGACGGTGCGACGAAGCGCAGCACCGTGGGGCCGACGGCTGTGGTGACGACGTCGGCCGTGGCGACCTCGGCGGCGACGGCGTCTGGGTCCGTGCGACTGTTCAGCGCCCGGAACCCGGTGACGACGTGATCGGTCCCCCCGGGGCCGGCTTCGTGCACGGTGTACGACTCGGCCGCATCGATCGCGTCGACGAGAGCGTCCGCGACATCCGAGAACACGAGCTCGTAGCCGCCCTCGTGCAGCAGCAGTCCGACGAATCCGCGCCCGATGTTGCCGGCCCCGAAGTGGACCGCCTTCATCCCTCGTTCACCTCCGCGAGCAGCGCGTACAGCTCCTCCGGGGTCTGCGCGGCGGCGAGCTTCGCCACGTCGTCCTCCTCGGAGAACAGGATCGCGATGCGGGAGAGGATCTCCAGGTGCTCGTCGCCCACACCGGCGATGCCGATCACGAAGGTCGCCCGCTCACCGTCCCAGTCGACACCGCCGTCGTAGCGCACCACGGAGAGGGCGGAGGCGAGGATCGCGTCCTTGGCCTCGTTGGTGCCGTGCGGGATCGCCAGGCCGTTGCCCATGAACGTCGACACGGTCTCCTCGCGGGCCCGCATGGCGTCGACGTAGGCCGGCGTGACCGCTCCGACGGAGACGAGGATGTCCGTCGCCTCCTGGAGCGCGTCGTCCCGTGTCGCTCCACCGGGGTGGATCCGCACCTGCGCGGGGGTGAGAACGCTCATTCTGTGTCCTTTCGCTGTTCCCTGACCATCTCGACGACCTCTTCGTACTTCGGCGAGTTCATGAAGTTGTCGACGGAGACGTGGATCGAGTCCGGCGACTTCGCCTGGGCACGCTCGGTCAGCTGCTGCTGCGTGATGACCAGGTCGGCCGTGCCGTCGAGGTTCGCGATCGCCGCGTTGGTCACGGTCACGCCGTCGATGCCGGCTTTCTTGATCTTGTTGCGCAGCACGCTCGCCCCCATGGCCGAGGAGCCCATGCCCGCGTCGCAGGCGAACACGATGGTGGAGATCGGCCGGTCGGCCACCGCCGTCGCCGGGGTGTCGGCCGTCGCAGCGGCCGCGGGTGCCGTAGCGGTCGAGGTGCGCAGCGCGTCCATCGCGGCGGACGACCTGCCCTTGTTCGCCTCGGTCTGCGCGATCGCGGCACCGAACGTGTCGGACTCCGCCTCCAGGTCGCGCTTGCGGGAGGCGCGGAGGATCACGGCTGTGATCAGGAAGGTGACCGCAGCCGCCAGGATCACCGACAGGTACACCACGAGCAGGTTCGCGACACCGGGGCCGATGGCGGCCGCGGTCACCGCGATGATGCTGCCCGGCGCGGCCGGGAACGCCAGCCCGCCGCCGAGGAGCATGTTGGTGGTGACGCCCGTGGCGCCGCCGGCGATGAGCGCCAGGATCGTGGCGGGCTTGCTCAGCGCGTACGGGAAGTAGATCTCGTGGATGCCGCCGAAGAACTGGATGATGGCAGCGCCGGGGGCGGAGGCCTTCGCGGCACCGACCCCGAAGAAGCTGAACGCCAGCAGCAGGCCGATGCCGGGGCCGGGGTTGGCCTCGATGAGGAACAGGATCGACTTGCCGGTCTCGGCGGCCTGCTCGATGCCGAGAGGCGTGAACACGCCGTGGTTGATGGCGTTGTTGAGGAAGAGCACCTTGGCCGGCTCGACGATGATCGACACCAGGGGCAGCAGGTTCAGGCCGACGAGCCAGTCGACGGCGGCACCCAGTGCCGCGCTGATGCCGAGCATGACGGGGCCGAAGGCGAAGAACCCGACGATCGCGAGGATCATGCCGAGGATGCCGGCGGAGAAGTTGTTGACGAGCATCTCGAAGCCGGGGCGGATCTTGCCGTCCCACAGCCGGTCCATCTGCTTGGTCAACCACGCGGCGATGGGGCCCATGATCATGGCGCCCAGGAACATCGGGATGTTCGTGCCCACGATCACGCCGACGGTCGCGATCGTCGCCACCACGCCACCGCGCTCGCCGTAGACCAGGCGGCCCGCGGTGTTGGCGATCAGCAGCGGCAGCAGGTACGTGACCATGGGGCCGACCAGGCCGACGTAGGCCATGATGTTGCCCGCATCGGTCTCCGCGAGCGCCGTGGTGGCACCCTGCCAGCCGATCACGGCAGAGTCGCCGCCGCCGCCGATGATCTCGGCGACGCCGGCCCAGTGCCAGCCGAACGGGCTGTCCGCGCCGAAGAAGCCCGCGGGGATGAAGAGCATCGTGATGAAGCCCCAGGCGATGAAGGCCGCGATATTCGGCATGATCATGCCGGAGAGGAAGGTGCCGAAGCGCTGGACGCCTACGCGCAGGCCTCCCGGTCTCGTGGCGGCGGGTGACGTCGTCGTCATGATGTCGTCTCTTTCTGGTGGTGGGGGAGCGCCGCGGCGAGAGTCGCCACGGCGGTTCGGGCGGAGGAGGCGTCGTCCGCGGCCAGGGCGGCTTCCGCGAGGCGGGCGGCCTCCTCGGCGGTGCGGGCGGACAGGGCGTGGCGCACGTCGGCGAGGGCCGAGGGCGCCATGGACAGGCTGGTGGCGCCGAGGCCGACCAGGACGACCGCCAGCAGCGGGTCCGCGGCGGCTTCACCGCAGATGCCGACCGGCTTGCCGAGCCGGGCGCCCGCGTCGCCGACCTCGCGCACGAGCCGCAGCACCGCGGGGTGCCACGGGTCCTGGAACGAGGCGACGGAGCCGAGCAGGCGGTCGGCGGCCATCGTGTACTGCGTGAGGTCGTTGGTGCCGATCGATGCGAAGTCGGCATGTGCGAGCACGCGGTCGGCGAGCAGCGCGCTCGCCGGGACCTCGACCATGACGCCGGCCGTCTTCAGGCCGTACTCGCGTGCCATGCCGGTGAAGTACGCCGTCTCCTCGACCGTGGCCACCATCGGTGCCATGACCCACAGGTCCGCGGAGGTCTCGGCGTCGGCCTCGGCGAGGGCCGTGAGCTGTTCGCGCAGGATGTCCTCGCTGGCCCGCAGCGCGCGCAGCCCGCGGAGTCCGAGGGCCGGATTCTCCTCGTGCGCATCGTTCAGGAAGGCCAGCGGCTTGTCGGCGCCCGCATCGAGCATCCGCACCACGACCTTCCGCCCGGGGAAGGCAGCCAGGAGCTCGCGGTAGGCCTCGCGCTGCTGGGCGACGGTGGGTGCCTGCGACGCGGAGAGGAACAGGAACTCGGTGCGGAACAGCCCGACGCCCTCGGCACCGCGAGCGACCGCGTCGGCGGCGTCCGCGGGCTTGCCCAGGTTCGCGAGCAGCGCGACCGGCGTGCCGTCGGCGAGGGCGCCGGGGGTGAGGGGCTCGTCGCCGGCCGTGCGGCGGGGGGGGGGGG
>NZ_JALXPE010000021.1 GCF_025143365.1 Microbacterium sp. p3-SID336
CACGCGGTGCCCCGCTCAGCGCTGCTCCCACACGTCGTTCTCGACCACGCGCGGTCGGCGCGTGCGGCGCGCCGCCGAGCGCTCAGGGTCGGCGGTGATGATCACGCGCTGAAGCCACCGGTCCGTGCCGTCGTAGCGGGGTTCGAAGCTGGTCCGCGCGTGCAGCACGCGCCGGTTGTCGAACAGCAGGATGTCGCCGGCGCGGAGGTTGACCGCAAGGCGCGCGGCGTCGGCGGCATCGTGGAACCGCTGCAGCGCGGCGGCGGCCTCCGCGTCGCCCTCGATCGCGGCGGCGCAGTCCATGTCGACACGCACGAAGCGCTCGCCCTGCTCGCCGGAGAGAACAGGGCCGACCACGCCGTCCTCGGGGCGCCCCGTGCCGCCTGACGCCTTGTCGATGCCGTGCCGGAACCGCGGCTGCCGCAGGATTGCGTCGTCCTCGTCCGAGATGCTGATCCGGTCGATCGGGGCGAGGGCGGTGTCGGCGTGGACGTCGCCGCGGACGCACAGGAGGCCGACGTAGTGCGGGTGGGCGTCGTCGAACGCGTCTTCCGTGTGCCAGTCGAGCAGTCCTCTGCTGCCGGTGCCAACGGCGTCGTACTCGTGGCCCTTCACCGGTGCCACGTTCTGGATCTGCGCGCCGTCGTGCTGACGCGCGAACGAGAAGATCGAGCCCGCCGTGCCGGCGACGGCGAGCAGAGCGGCTTCGGTGCGCGGATCCCTGTCCTCGTTCTGATGCTCGAGCTGCCAGCCCTCCGGGGTCGCCCCCATCTGCTCCTGGTCGACCTGGAAGCCCGTGAACAGCACTGCGCCGTCCGGCACCTCGGCGGCGGCGAAGCGGCGGACCACCTCGACCGTCTCGGAGTCGTGTGCAGCGAGTGCGGCGGTGGCCGCCGCCAGCAGGTCCTCGAAAGCGCGGTCGTCGCGGTAGATGCCGCGGCGTCCCGCGGAGACCTGCGCCAGCGCGGCGAGAGCCTCGGGAGCGAGCGCGTGCGTGATCATCGTGTCACCTCCCGCCTGATCGATTTCGAACTGCCGGACGAGGGGAGGAGGTGCGACATCGGACTCTTCTTTCTGGAGGGCGCCCGCACCACGGGCTCGTGATGCGGATGTCCCCACCGTAGCCTGTTACGTGTAACACGTTAGTGACATGCCGATGTTCTCTTGCTGTCGCGCAGCCGCGCCGAGGGCGACGGAGTCTCGATGGGGGAGGGGATTCGAGACCCCGCCGCCGGTCTCAGGGTGCGACGCGGATCTCGGCGATGACCTCGCCGTACGCGGTCTCTCCGACCGGCGTGAAGCCGACGCGGTGGAAGAAGTTCTCCGGCCCGCCCTCGCCCGCCTCGTAGATCACGTTGACGTGGTCGACACCGCGACGGCGGGCCTCCTCCACGAGGCTCTCGACGGCGAAGCGGCCGACTCCGCGCCCCTGGTCGTCGGCGTCGACGTTGATGCGCCACAGCACGGAGCGGAAGTGCTCCTCCGGCGCCTCGTCGTCGAAGTTCGCGCTGACGAAGCCCACGACCTCGTTGCGGTCGAGGATCACCCGCTGCCACGAGGTCTGCGGGTTGATGACGGTGGCCGCGATGCCGTACGAGACCGGGGCGAGGAACTGCTCCTGTCCGGGCTTGAGCGACAGGTTGTTCACGGCGACGATCGTCGCAGCGGAGAGTTCGACCATGCGCAGTTCGGACATGAACCCAGGCTAGCCCCTCCCACGCGGCGGTACACCGTTCCCGCCCACTTTTCCTCGGCGCCCGCCTCGCCGGAGCCGCCCGTCGGCCGCCCCGCGTCGCGGCCATGAGCGGCTCAGGTATCTTGGTATCGAGACAAATAGACCTCGTGAACGGAGAACCTCCCGGTGACCGACGACGCCATCATCTACACCTACACCGACGAGGCACCGGCACTGGCCACCGCCTCGTTCCTGCCGATCATCCAGGCCTACACCGGCCAGGCGGGCATCGAGTTCGAGACGCGGGACATCTCTCTGGCCGGACGCATCCTCGCCGCGTTCCCGCAGAAGCTGTCGCCGGAGCAGCAGGTGGGCGATGCGCTCGCCGAGCTCGGCGGCCTGGCCACTCTGCCCGAGGCGAACATCATCAAGCTGCCGAACATCTCCGCCTCGATCCCGCAGCTCAAGGCGGCCATCGCCGAGCTGCAGCAGCAGGGCTACGACGTCCCCGACTTCCCGGACGAGCCGTCCTCCCTCGAGGAGAAGGACGTGCGCGCCCGCTACGACCGCATCAAGGGCTCCGCCGTGAACCCGGTGCTCCGCGAGGGCAACAGCGACCGCCGTGCCCCGCTGGCCGTGAAGAACTACGCCAAGAAGCACCCGCACCGCAACAAGCCGTTCGCGGAGGGCTCGAAGACCCGCGTCGCGACCCTGGGGCACGACGACTTCAAGCACAACGAGCGTTCGTGGGTCGCCGCGCACGACGACGTGCTCTCCTTCCGCCACACCGCGAAGGACGGCACGGTCACGGTGCTGAAGGAGGGGCTCAAGATCCTGCCGCGCGAGATCATCGACGCGACGTTCCTGTCGGCGAAGGAGCTCGACGCCTTCCTCGCGGAGACGCTCGCGCAGGCCAAGGCCGACGACGTGCTCTACTCGGTGCACCTCAAGGCCACCATGATGAAGGTCAGCGACCCGATCATCTTCGGTCACGTGGTGAAGGCGTTCTTCGCTGACGTCTTCGACCAGTACGGCGCGCAGCTCGCCGAGGCGGGCCTGAGCGCGAACGACGGTCTCGGCTCGATCCTCGCCGGGCTGGCCGATGTGGCCGGCGGCGATGAGATCGCGGCGGCGTTCGACAAGGCCATCGCAGAGGGCCCGCGTCTGTCGTACGTGAACTCCGACAAGGGCATCACCAACCTGCATGTCCCCAGCGACGTGATCGTCGACGCCTCGATGCCCGCACTCGTCCGCAACGGGGGGAAGCTGTGGGGTAAGGACGGCGAGGAGGCGGACACCATCGCGGTCATCCCCGACTCCTCCTACGCCAGCGTCTACCAGGCCGTGATCGACGACGTGATCGCGAACGGACCGCTCGACCCGGCGACCATCGGCACGGTGCCGAACGTGGGTCTCATGGCGCAGGCCGCGGAGGAGTACGGCAGCCACGACAAGACGTTCGAGATCGCCGCGGACGGCATCGTCCAGGTGCTCGACAGCGAGGGCACCGTGCTCATCGAGCACGAGGTCGGCAAGGGCGACATCTGGCGCGCGACGCAGACCAAGCACATCCCCGTCATGGACTGGGTCAAGCTGGCGGTCGGCCGTGCGCGCGCGACCGGCGCTCCCGCGGTCTTCTGGCTCGACGCGAACCGCTCGCACGACGCCCAGATCATCGCGAAGGTGCACCAGGGTCTCGCCACGCTCGACACGAAGGGTCTGACGATCACGATCCTCGCGCCGGAGGAGGCCACGCGCTACACGCTCGCCCGCATGCGCCACGGTCTGGACACGATCTCGGTGACCGGCAACGTGCTGCGTGACTACCTCACCGACCTGTTCCCGATCCTCGAGGTCGGCACGAGCGCCAAGATGCTGTCGATCGTGCCGCTGCTCGCGGGCGGCGGGCTGTTCGAGACCGGTGCGGGCGGCTCCGCACCGAAGCACGTCCAGCAGCTGGTCGAAGAGAACTACCTGCGCTGGGACTCGCTCGGCGAGTTCTTCGCGCTGGCAGCGTCTCTCGAGCACTTCGCCGACCGCACGGGCAACGAGAAGGCCCGCGTGCTCGCCGAGACGCTCGACGCGGCCACGGGTACCTTCCTCGAGGAGGATCGCTCGCCCGGCCGTGCGCTCGGCACGATCGACAACCGCGGCAGCCACTTCTACCTCGGCCTCTACTGGGCGCAGGAGCTGGCGAAGCAGACGAAGGATGCAGAACTCGCCGCAGCCTTCGCGCCGGTCGCCGAGAAGCTCGCGGCGAACGAGGAGACCATCGTCTCCGAGCTGAACGCGGTCCAGGGCTCGCCGGTGGACATCGGCGGTTACTACCGTCCGGACGAGAAACTCGTCGCAGCCGTCATGCGGCCCTCGGCGACGCTGAACGAGATCGTCGACGCGCTGCGCTGACAGACGACGAAGGGGGCGGATGCGATGGCATCCGCCCCCTTCGGCATGTCCGGCACCGGTGCTCGGCTCGACGAACCTGGCACGGTTCGGCCGAGGTGCCGGTCGGCGTCAGTTGTGGACGGAGACCTCGAGGCCGACAGGCGACCAGTCGTAGACGTACTTCGCGAGGTCGATCGGCAGGTTGACGCAGCCGTGGCTCATGCGCTGGCCGAAGTTGTTGTGCCAGTACGTCCCGTGGAAGCCGATGTTGGTCGTGAACCACGTGATCCACGGCACGTCCTCGGTGCAGTACGGCGCACCCTCGTAGCAGCCCATGTCCTGCATGCGCGTGTGGGCGAAGACCTTGAAGTTGCCGGTCGGCGTCAGCGTGCCCGGCAGGCCCGTCGACACGGCCCAGGACTTCACGACCTCGTTGTTCTCGAAGAGGATGGCGCGCTGCGAGCCCAGGTCGATCTCGATGCGGCGGAACAGGCTGACCGTCTCGAACGGCGTCTCGGTCACCGACAGTGCGAAGACACCGTCGCCGGCGGCGAGCTGCGCGGCGAACTGATCCGCAATGCCGGAGGTGTCGCCCAGCGCGCGGCCGGTCATGCCCTCCTGCTCTGCCCGCAGGACGTTGCCGGCGGAGTCGACGATGTTGGTCGCGTTGACCGGGGCGCGGTCGACGACCGCGGGCAGGGCGTCGACCGTGGCCTGGATGGCCTGCGGGTCGGCTTCGATGCGCAGCTGACCCTCGTCGTCCACGACGGTCAGCCACGAGGCGGCGACCGCAGGGTCGATCGGGACGGTGCGCTCGTCGCCGACGTAGAAGCCGACGGTCGTCAGCATGGTGTTGAGGCTCGTGGCGGTCGCGGTGGCGTCGTCGTCGGACACCGCCGGGAGGGCCTCGGCGGGGCCGCCCGGGTACTCGAACGAGGTGCTTCCCGCGCCGACGGCCTCGACGAAGGCGGCGTTGAGATCCCCGACATCGATCCCGGTGCCGCTCTCGGCCGGGGTGATGCCGTAGACACCGGTCGTCGCGTCGAACACGACACCCGCGTCGACGGGGTCGACGAAGCTGGAGGGAACCGCGTCGCGGAGCGCGGCGGACGCCTTCGCGTCGTCGAGGACGATGTCGGCGGGGACGGGGTCTCCCATCCAGGCGCCGAGGTTCCACATCGGGTGGGCGGCGAACGCGGCATCGGCGAGTGCGGCGGCATCCGCCGTCGCGCCGAGGTCGGCACCCGTCAGCACTGCTCCGTCCCCCTCGCCCGTCAGCGTGACCTCGGTCTGCGCCAGGTGGCTGCTGATGGCCTCGGCGGCGGCGCCGGGGGTCATCCAGCCCACGGGAATGCCGGCGACGGTGGTGCCGGGAGCGATCAGGATCATGGAGGCGGCGCCCGCGCCGAGCACGACGGCGCCGACACCGAGACCGATCCACAGGCCGAGGCGACGCTTCTTCGGGGACGGCTCGATCGGCGCCCAGGCGAGCGGCTGCTCGCCGGTCTGCGGCGGAACCGTCTCCGTCGGTGCCTCCGACGGCGTCAGCACGGTCGTCTCAACCGCATCATCGGCCTGTACCCCCGTTGCAGCGCCCGGCGCTGAGATCAGATCGGTCACGAACTACACCCCCCGCGGTTCGACGTGTCCTGTCTTCCTATGGTACGGGATGGCAGGTAACGGGGAGGCAACGGTCCTGCTACCCTGCCTCCCCGTCCGACCGCTCGTGCTGCCCGGCTGTCAGGAGACGACCGCGAGGCCGTCGATCTCGACCAGCATCTCCTCGCGCGGCAGGCCGGTGAAGACCGTGGTGCGCGAAGGCAGGATGCCGCTCGGGGTGTTGGCGGTGACGAACGCGCCGTAGGCCTCGTTCATGATGGGGAAGTCCTCGCGCTTGGTGAGGTACACGCGCAGCATGACGACGTCGTCGAAGGTGGCGCCGGAGGCCTCCACGATGGCCTTGACGTTCTCGAGCGTGCGAGTGGTCTGCGCCGCGACGTCTCCGGGGTGGAGGTACTCGTTCGTCTCGGGGTGCACGGGGCCCTGACCCGAGATCTGGACGATCGGTCCCTTGCGGACACCCTGCGAGAAGGTGTGGGCGGGAGCGGGGGCGGCGTCGGTCGAAACTCGTGTCTTCTCGGTCATGCCGCCAGCCTAGTAGCCTTGTTAGATGCCTCTACAAATCCCGGATCCCGTTCTCGGCGCCTGGACGAAGGGGTTTCCGGCGCGTGCCGCCGGGCTTCGGCTGTCCGATGTGGCCGGCGCGGACCTGCACCTGTCCGACCTCGTCACCCCGGTGCTGACCGTGCACGCCGACGCCCTCGCGCACAACGAGAAGACGGTGTTCGACTGGGCCGCGCGGCAGGGAGTGCACCTGGCGCCCCACGGCAAGACCACGATGGCCCCGGCGCTGTGGCAGCGACTGCTCGACGCCGGCGCCTGGGGCATCTCGGTCGCGACGCCCTGGCAGGCCGAGGTCGCCGTCGATGCGGGCGTGCCGACGGTGCTGATCGCCAACGCGGTCACCGACGCCGCCGCCGCCCGTCGGCTCGGCGAGCTGCTTGCCGCGGACGAGGGGCTGCGCATCCTGTGCTGGGCCGACTCGGTCGCCGGCGTCGACCTGCTGGCCGCCGCGCTCGCCGCGGCGCCCCGGCCCCTGGATGTGCTGGTCGAGCTCGGCGGCGCGGGGGGTCGCACCGGTGCGCGGACCGTCGCCGAGGGCGAGCGCATCGCCGCGGCCGTCACGGCAGCGCCAGGGCTGCGACTCGCCGGAGTCACCGGGTACGAGGGGCCGTTCGGGCCTGACCGCTCCGACACCTCGGTCGCCGCGGTCGACGCCTACCTCGCCACGCTCGTCGAACTGCATCGCCGGCTCGACTACCCCGCGGATGTGCGCCCCGTGGTCAGCGCGGGCGGCAGCTCCTTCCCCGATCGCGCCGCCGCGGTGCTCGCGCCGCTGGCCGCGGAGGCGGACGTGGTGCTGCGCTCGGGGGCGTTCCAGATCCACGACGACGGGTTCTACGCGCGGATGTCGCCGTTCGGTCCTCTCACCGGAACGGCGCCACTGCGCTCGGCGATGCACGCCTGGAGCCGCGTGGTGTCGCAGCCCGAGGGAGGGCTCGCCCTGCTCGATGCCGGGCGCCGCGACGTGCCCTTCGACCTCGACCTGCCCGTGCCGCAGTCCGTCGCCGGGGAGATCACCGCGCTGAACGACCAGCACGCGTTCCTGCGGCTCGCGCCGGAGGCCTCGGTCGGGATCGGCGACGTCGTGCGGCTCGGTCTCTCGCACCCGTGCACCGCGTTCGACAAGTGGCGCGTGGTCGCGGTGATCGACGACCCGGACGCGGCCGACCCGCGCGTGATCGGGGCGGTGGCGACGTGCTTCTGAGTGCGGAGAAGGCCGCGGCCGGTCTGGTGCGCGTGTACCGCGACGCCACGGTGGTCGACGGCACCGGCGCCCCGCGCTACCTCGCGGACGTCGCCGTCGAGGGCGCCCGCATCGCGGCGGTCGTGCCGCAGGTCGACGAGCGCGGACTCGAGCTGCCGGAGGGCGCGGTCGAGGTGGACGCGGCCGGCCTCGTGCTGGCGCCCGGCTTCATCGACCTGCACGCGCACAGCGACCTCGCCGTGCTGCAGGGTGCGCAGCACGACGCGAAGATCCGCCAGGGCGTCACGACCGAGGTGCTCGGTCAGGACGGCCTGGGCTACGCACCGCTCGACGACGCGACGGCCGCGGTCATCCCGCTGCAGATCGCCGGGTGGAACGGTCTCCCGGCCACCGTGCCGTGGCGCTCGATGGGCGACCTGCTGGCCGAGATCGATGCGGCGGCCGTCGCCAACGCCGCGGTGCTCGTGCCCCAGGGCAATCTGCGGATGATGGTCGTCGGACACGAGAACAGGGCGGCCACCGCGGCCGAGATCGACGCCATGGCCGCGCTGCTGGGAGAGGCCCTGGACGCCGGTGCGTTCGGCATGTCGAGCGGCCTCACCTACACGCCGGGGATGTACGCCGACACCGCGGAGCTGGAGGCGCTGTGCCGCGTGGTCGCCGAGCGCGGCGGGTACTGGGCTCCGCACACCCGCAGCTATGGCGGCGCCGCCCTGGAGGCGTATGCGGAGGCGATCGAGATCGGGCGACGCACCGGGTGTCCGGTGCACCTCACCCACGCCACCATGAACTTCGCCCCCAACCGTGGTCGGGCCGGCGAGCTGCTGGCACTCGTCGACGCGGCGCTCGCCGACGGCGTCGATGTGACGCTCGACACGTACCCCTACCTGCCGGGCGCCACCACGCTGTCCGCCCTGCTGCCCAGCCGCCTCGCGGCCTCGGGCGATCTGCTGAGCGCCATCGCCGCGCTCGACGCCGAGGGGCGGGAGGCCGTGCGGGTCGAGCTGGAGGAGATCGGCTGCGACGGCTTCCACGGGGAGCGCGCCGACTGGTCGGTCATCCAGATCTCCGGCACGGCGAACCCCGCCCTGTCCGGTCTCATCGGCCGGACGGTCGCGGAGATCGCGGCCGCGAGCGGACGGCGTGCCGTCGATGTCGTCCTGGACACGATCCTGGCCGATGCGGGCGCCACCGGGGTTCTCATGCACATCGGCGACGAGGACAACGTGCAGGCCATCATGCGGCACCCGCGACACGGCGGCGGCAGCGACGGCATCCTCATCGGGGCCCGCCCCCACCCGCGCGGTCGCGGCACGTTCCCGCGCTACCTCGGCCACTACGTGCGCGAGCTCGGGGTGCTCACGCTGGAGGAGGCCGTGCAGCATCTCGCGGGGAACCCGGCTGCGCGCCTCGGCCTCGACCGGGGCGATGCGCCGCGCGGCGTGATCCGCGAGGGCGCGACCGCGGACCTCGTGCTGTTCGATCCGCAGACGGTCGCCGCCGGTGCCACGTTCGAGGATCCGCACCGCGCGCCGGAGGGGATCCGCGAGGTCCTGGTCGCCGGGGTCCCGGTGCTGCGCGACGGCGAGCTGACCGGAGCCGTCGCGGGACGGGCGCTGCGGATGCCGCCGCCCCCGCACCGGGCGACGGTGCCGCGGATCGCGGCGCACATCGACCCTGGCGCGCCCGGGTTCCTGTGGTCGCCGGAGACCCCGGTCGACGCGTCCCCCGAGCTCGCCGCCGCCGCCGCGCGGCTCGCCGGAGCAGTGCGGGACGATTCCGCCGCGGGCCCTCGGCACACCGACACGAGCGCCGGCTCTGGCCCCCACGCCGCCGTGGACTCCTCCGCGGCAGGCATCACCTCCGACGGAGGCGGCGCACCGATCCGGCTCCTGGTGGATGAGGCTCTCGGCGCCGCGGCCACGGCGGCCGGTCGCATCGGCGAGGAGGCGTTCCGCGTGACCGTGGCGGCGGAGGGAGTGGAGATCCGCGGTGGTGGCCCCGCCGGCGTGTTCCGCGGAGCGACCGTGCTGCGTCAGCTGCGCGACCCCGACGCGGCGGCCACCGCATCCGCACTGCTGCCGGCCGGGGTCTGGGAGGGCGCGCCCGCTCACGCCTGGCGTGGGATGATGCTCGACGTCGCGCGGCACTTCCGTCCCGTCGAGGACGTGAAGCGCCTGATCGACCTGCTGGCGGACCACCACCTGAACGTGCTGCACCTGCACCTCTCGGACGACCAGGGGTGGCGCTTCGAGGTGCCCGGCTACCCGCGGCTCACCGCGGTGGGCGCTCGGCGCGAGGCCACGCAGCGCGGACACGGCCCGCAGGCGACGGTGGAGCCCGGCGTGCACGAGGGGTTCTACTCGACCGCGGAACTGCGCGAGCTGGTGCGCTACGCCGACGATCGCGCGGTGACCCTGGTTCCGG
This sequence comes from Microbacterium sp. p3-SID336, assembly GCF_025143365.1. GTDB lineage: Bacteria > Actinomycetota > Actinomycetes > Actinomycetales > Microbacteriaceae > Microbacterium. Next base: position 9,876 of record NZ_JALXPE010000021.1, read on the forward strand.
AGGTGGAGCTGCCCGGCCACGTCCAGGCGGCGCTCGCGGCCTACCCGGAGCTCGGCAACCTCGATGTGGGCGAGCCGGCCGCAGGGCCGTGGGAGCGGTTCGGCGTGAACCCGCGCACGCTCGCGCCGACCGAGGCCTCGCTGGCCTTCGGCCGGGCGGCCATCGACGCGCTGTGCGACGTCTTCACCTCGGAGTGGATCGGGATCGGCGGCGACGAGGTGCCCGTGACGGAGTGGGCGCAGAGTCAGGCCGCCGCGTCGCGCATGGCGGAGCTGGGCCTGGCGACCGCGCACGACGTGCAGCCGTGGTTCACGGCGCACTTCGTGGCGCACGTGCGCGCTCGTGGTCGCACCGCGCTCGCCTGGGACGAAGTGCTCGAGGGGGAGGTGCCGGACGGCGTCCGCATCCTCGCCTGGCGCGGGCCGGTCGCGATGCAGGAGGCGCTGGAGCGCGGCATCCCGGTGGTGGCCTGTCCCGACCTGGAGGCGTATCTGGACTACCCGCAGTCGGAGTCGACCGAGGAGCCGATCCGCGTGGGCCCGCCGCTGTCGATCGAACGCGCGTACACGCTGCGCGTCCCGGACGGTGCGGTCGGCGGTCAGGCGAACGTGTGGAGCGAGCATCTGCCGACCAGGGACAGGGTGGACTTCGCGGTGTTCCCGCGCCTGGCCGCCGTCGCCGAGCGACTCTGGGAGGGAGGGGAGCCGCGCGCGTTCGCCGACTTCGCGCGGCGACTGCCCCCGCATCTGCGCCGGCTGGCCGCGGTGGGTGTACGGTATCGTCCGCTGGACGGTCCGACGCCGGAGCAGCGGCGCCCCGGAGTGCCGGGCAAGCCGATGACGGTGGCGGCACGAGAGGCCATCGTGGCGGGGCTGGTGGAGCGGCTCGTGGAGCGGTCGGCCGCGCGGGCCCTGGACGCTCGAAAGTAATGTAACGTTTCGGTAACCCTGCCCGCGCCCCCGCGGGGAGAGGTTGCGCAATTTTTGTTCGTAAGGTCTACTAACAAACATGTCCGTTTCGGATGATCAGCGCCCCGCGGCGACGACAGACTTCGCCGCCGCGAATGCGCATGCCTTCGGTCCGGCGCGTCACCTGCGCTCGCGCACCAAGGTGCTGCCTGAGCACGCCCGCGGGCACAACCGCGCGCTCGTGCTGCAGACCCTGTACCACGCGGGTGCGATGAGCAGAGCGGATCTCTCCCGGGAGACCGGGCTGACGCGCGTCACCATCTCCGACCTCGTCGCCGAGTTCATCGCCGACGGCATCGTGATCGAGATGGGCGTGCGCGAGGCGGTGGGACCGGGGAAGCCCCCGATCCTGATCGACATCGACCGCGGCGGACACCAGATCGTCGGCCTCGACCTGTCAGGGCCCAACGCCTTCGAAGGGGCCGTGCTCAGCCTCGACGGCGACGTGCTCGAACGACGCCAGGTCCCGCGGCCCGAGACGCCGGACGGCGACGCGGCCTACGCCGCACTGCGCGAGCTCGCGCAGACGCTCGTGGACGCCGCCACCCGACCCGTCCTCGGGGTCGGCATCGGCACCCCCGGCGTGGTGCGCCCCGACGGGCTCGTGCTGAGCTCTCCGAACCTCGGATGGACGGACTTCCCGCTGGAGGCGAAGCTCGGCGCCGAACTCGACCTGCCGGTGCTCGCCCGCAACGACGCGAACGCGGCGGTGCTCGCCGAGTACACGTTCGGCGACGCCAAGGCCGACTTCATGCTCATCAAGATCGGCCGCGGTGTCGGCGCCGGTCTCATCACCGGCAGCCAGCCGCTGCTGGGAAGCCGCTTCGCGGCCGGGGAGATCGGCCACGTCGTGGTCGGCACGGACGGCGGTCCGCGCTGCGCCTGCGGCAAGATCGGCTGTCTGGAGGCCTGGCTCAGCGTGAGTCGCATGCGCGAGGCGCTGGAGGCGGATCCGCCGGCGCGCGAGGAGATCCTGCGCGACTCCGGCACCCGCATGGCCATCGCGATCGCGCCGATCGTGGCTGCGCTCGACCTCTCCGAAGTCGTGCTCTCCGGCCCGGCAGAGCTGCTCGACGGCACGCTGATCGACGCCGCGATCGAGACACTGCACGCCCGCACCCTCGAGGGCGTGTTCGAGGATGTCATGGTGCGGCTCACCCACCAGGACGACATCGTGCTGCGCGGAGCCGCGGTGATGGTGCTGTCCGGGCAGCTGGGAGTGTCGTGACGTCCGCGACCACGACAGAGACCGGCATCCGATGACCCTCGCTGCTGCCGCCGACCTCTCGGGTCGGCCGATTCGCGTTGGCCTGGACGTCGGCGGGACCAAGATCGACGCCGTCGCCGTGAACCCCGCAGGAGAGATCCTCGGACGCCTGCGCCGCCCCACCGGCTGGGGCGAGGACGCGGTGGTCGAGAGCGTCGTCACGACGGTGGTCGCGCTCGCCGAGGAGACGGGCATCCCGCTGTCCGACGTCGGCTCCGCGGGCGTCGGCATCCCCGGGCTCGTCGACGCCGAGGCGGGGCGCGTCGTCCACGCCGTGAATCTGGGGGTGGAGGCGCTCGACCTCGCGGATCGTGCCGAGCGGTCCCTCGGCGTGCCGTTCCGCGTGGAGAACGACGTGAAGGCCGCTGCTCTGGGCGCAGCCGTCCTGAGCGGCGTGACCGGATCGATGGCCTACCTCAACCTGGGGACCGGGGTGGCCGCGGGCATCGTGGTGGACGGGCGCATCTGGCGCGGAGCGCGGGGCACCGCGGGCGAGGTCGGTCACATCTCGGTCGACCCGCGCGGACGCCTCTGCGGCTGCGGTCAGCGCGGCTGCGTGGAGACGTTCTGCGGCGGTGGGGCGCTCTCGAAGGCGTGGGGTCGCCCCGGCGCGCTGCCCATCAGGGACATCTTCGACGCGGCGGACGCAGGGGACCGGCAGGCGCTGGCACTGCGCGACGATCTGTACTTCGGCGCCGCCGCAGCCGTGCGGGTGCTGGTGCTGTCCGCCGACGTCGAGACCGTCGTCATCGGGGGTGGCCTCACCGCGCTGGGCGCGCGGCTCGAGGAGGGGATCAGGGGCGCGCTGCACGCCGGAGCGGAGGCGTCACCGTTCATGCGGTCGCTGCGCCTTGATGAGAGAATCGAACTGCTCCCCGCGGGTTCCCCCGCCGCCGCTCTCGGCGCCGCTCTGGTGGGCGCATCCGTTTCTGAGAAGGAGATCGTTCCGCATGGCTGAGGTCGTCATCGTCGAGAGTCCCGAGGCCGCCGGTGCGCTGGTCGCCACCGAGATCGTGGAGCTCATCGACAGCCGTTCCGACGCCGTGCTGGGCCTGGCCACCGGCTCCACGCCGCTTCCGGTCTACCAGGCGCTGCGCGCGAAGCTCGCCGGCCGCGACGTCTCTCAGGTCCGCGGCTTCGCGCTCGACGAGTACGTCGGCATCGACCCGAGCCACCCCGAGAGCTACCGCTCGGTCATCACCCGCGAGGTCGTGGAGCCGCTGGGGCTCGACCCCGAGCGCATCCACGTGCCGAACGGCGCGGAGGCGACGATCCAGCACGCGGGGGAGGACTACGAGGCCGCCATCGAGGCCGCCGGCGGCGTCGACCTGCAGATCCTCGGCATCGGCACGGACGGCCACATCGGCTTCAACGAGCCGGGCTCCTCGTTCGCGTCCCGCACCCGGGTGAAGACCCTCACGGAGCAGACCCGCGAGGACAACGCGCGCTTCTTCGACTCGATCGACGATGTGCCCATGCACTGCATCACGCAGGGCCTCGGTACCATCCTCCGCGCCCGCCACCTCGTGCTCCTCGCGTTCGGCGAGGGCAAGGCCGATGCGGTCGCGGCGGCCGTGGAGGGTCCGCTCACCGCGCTGCTGCCCGGCTCCGCCATCCAGCTGCACCCGCACGCCACCATCGTCGTCGACGAGGCTGCGGCGTCGCGCCTGCAGCTTGCCGACTACTACCGGTACACGTTCGCCAACAAGCCGGCCTGGCAGGGCATCTGAGAGACGCGCAGCACCCCGCGTGCGGCGGGGAGCCCCTCAGTGCGAGGGCCAGGCGAGCGGCAGCAGATGCTCGACGCTCAGCGGCGCGAGCGGCAGCGTCTCGGCGTCGACCGGCGTGATCCAGCGCAGCTCGGCAAGCTCGGCCTGCACACGCACCGTCGCGGGATCGACGGACGTGGCGAAGGCCTCGGCGACCACGCGGTGACCCGGCTCGTTGGCGGCGGCGGAGACGAACGTGCCCAGCGGCCGCAGCGCGTCCTCGGCGAGCAGCAGACCCAGCTCCTCGTGCAGCTCGCGGATGAGGGTCTGCGCCGCTGACTCTCCCGCCTCCGGCTTGCCTCCCGGCTGCATGAACCGGGTCGTCCCGTGTTTGCGCACGACCAGGACCCGGCCCTCGTCGTCGACGATCACGGCTGCGCTCACGTGGATGTCAGGCATCGGGGGCGAACACCTTTCCGGGGTTGAGGATTCCGAGGGGATCGAACACCGCGGCGATGTCGCGCTGCAGCTGCCACTGATCCTCGCCGAGCTCTTCGGCGAGCCACCGTCGCTTCAGCACACCGATGCCGTGCTCGCCGGTGAGCGTGCCACCCAGCCGGATCGCGGCGCGGAACAGCTCGTCGGCCGCCGCCCACACCTGCGCCGGGGTCTCGGGGCCTTCGAAGATGAAGTTCGGATGCAGGTTGCCGTCTCCCGCGTGCGCCACGGTCGGGATCACGAGCCCGAACTCGCGCTCGATGCGGGCGATCTCGTCGAACATCGCGGGCATCGCGCTGCGCGGCACCGAGACGTCCTCGATTAGCGTCGTGCCGAGAGACGCCATGGCCGCGTGCATGGACCGGCGGATCGCCAGCAGGCGCTCACCCTCCTCGCGGTCGTGTGACACCACCGGGACGCCCTGGTGCGCGGCGAGCACCGCTGCGATCGCGTCGGCCTCCGCGCGCGCGGCGGGACCGTCGGTCTGGATGGTCAGCTGAGCGGCACCCGGCGTCGGCGCCGGCAGGCCGAGCAGGGCATGCACGGCCGCGAGGCTCGTCGCATCCATCAGCTCCATGATCGCGGGCTGCACACCCGCGGCGGTGACCGCGGCGGAGGCCGCCGCAGCGGCGCGCACTCCGGGGAAGGTCGCGGTCACGGTGCAGGTCTCGCCGGGCACGAGGCGCCGCAGTTTCAGCGTCGCGCCCACCACGACGCCGAGGATGCCCTCGGAACCCACCACGAGCGCCGTGAGGTCGAGGCCGGTGACGCCCTTGACGCTGCGATGTCCGAGCCGCAGCAGCCGCCCGTCGGCCAGCACGAGGTCGACGCCGAGCACCGCGTCGCGCACGACCCCGTACTTGGCGCACAGTAGCCCGCCGGCGCCCGTGGCGATGTTGCCGCCGACGGTCGAGATGTCGCGACTGGCCGGATCGGGGGCCCACCACAGGCCGTGCGCGGCGAGGTGCGCATTGAGATCGGCGTTCAGGATGCCCGGTTCGACCACGGCGAGCAGATCGTCGGGGCGTACCTCGTGGATCGCGGTCATGCGCCGCAGCGACAGCACGATCTCGCCGTCGCCCGCGTTCGCCGCTCCCGCCAGCCCCGTGCCGGCGCCGCGGACCACGACGGGCGTGCGGGTGGCGGTGGCGATGCGCAGGGTCTGCTGCACATGCTCGACGCGCTCCGCATGCACGATCGCGAGGGGGCGACCGACCGCGGCATGACCCGAGCGGTCGGAGCGCGCCTGCTCCCTGGCGCCCTCGTCGGTGTCGACCAGGGCGCCTAGTGCCTCCTGGAGCAGCGCGACGACGCTCACGGCCGCGAGCTCACGCCAGGGCGCGACGGCCGCTGAGCACTCCGGCAACCACGGCCACCAGCGCGAAGGCGGTGCCGATCAGGGCCTGACCCATCGACCACCAGGCGATGGTCACGCCGACGTAGATGAGCAGCTCCACGATCGCGCGGAGGAAGGGGTGCACGCGCAGCACGGCGCGGGGCGACAGGAACAGGGCCCACAGGACGAGAGCGATGAGCGGGGCGCCGACGCCGAACACGATGTTCCACGGCAGGTCCCAGCTCGCGAAGCCCCAGAGGGCGAGAGACGCGATCGCGACGAGCAGGACGACGACGCGCACGATGTCGAGGGCCGAGAGGGCCGGACGTTCGACGCCGGGGACGGGTGCGGGATCCGGGGTCATGGATCCAGTCTATTCGGCGATCGGCGCGTCCTCCGCCGGCACGGTCGCTGCGACCGCCGCTGCGGTCTCCACCACGGCGGGGGCGGGCTCCGCCACGGCAGGGGCGTCGACGGGCGCCGGAGCGGGCTCCACGGGCGCCGGCGCGGGCTCGACCGATGCCGGAGCGGGCTCGACAGGCGCAGGCGCGGTTTCGACCGGTGCCGGGGCGGGCTCGACCGGCGCCGCCGCCTCGGGAGCAGCGGCGACAGTGGCAGCGGCGACAGTGGCATCGGTGACGGCGGCATCGGCGACCGCGGCATCGGCATCGGCGACCGCATCGGCGTCCGCGACGGCCGGAGCAGCCTCATCGGCGTCCGCGAGCGAGCCGAGCGTGAGCGCCAACAGTGTGGTGTCGGTGGACGGTCCGGGACCGGCGGCCAGAACGTACCGGAAAGTCACGATCGTCGCGGCCGCGTCCCACAGCTGACTCGCCGTGGGGCGCAGGTCGATCGTCCCGGTCCCGTCGGCGCCGAGAACGATGCTGTCTCCGCCGCCGGTGCGGCCGTCGATCAGCGCCTCGACCTGCGTGCCGGCGGCGCCGGACACGGGGACGTAGTAGTGCAGCTGGATGCCCGTGAAGTCCAGCCTGGCCGTGCTCCACTGCGGGGCCTCGGTCGGCTCCGCCGGCTCGGTCGGGTCGACGGGCGTCTCGGGGTCGACGGGCGTCTCGGGGTCGACGGGAGTCTCGGGGTCGACGGGAGTCTCGGGGTCGACGGGAGTCTCCGGGTCGACGGGAGTCTCGGGGTCGACGGGCCCTGCCTCCTCCGGCGGCGCGACGGGCGCCGCAGGGACGACGGGCGGCGCGGGCTCCCCGGCGACCGGACCCGTCTGCTCGCTGGGTTGCGGGGAAGGCATGAGGTCGGCCGGAGGAACCGGCGCCTCCTCCTTCGTCTCGGGGGTCTCGATGACCACCGGCTCCTCCAGGTCCAACGAGGAGTCCGGCGCGATGTCCGTCGTGATGGACGACGGGTCGCTGTCCCCCGCGCTGGGCAGGGAGGTGGCGGGGTCCGCCCCGGCGAGCCCAGGCACGATGGCCGCGGCGGTGACGACGCCTGCCACGACCAGAGCGGCCGAACCTGCACCGACGAGTGCACCCATCCCGGTGAACACGCCCCCGGAGCTCGTGCCGCCGCCGGCGCCGCCGGAACCCGACCCCCCGGCGCCGGAGCCGGATGCGGCGAGACCGGTCGCGGCGTGACCGGCACCGCCGTCGCCCGCGAAGACCGCGCCGGGGATGCTCGAGGGCATCGCGGCCAGTGCGACGATCGGGGTTCCCGCACCCTGCAGGGTGGCGAGGTAGCCCGACGCTCCGGTGACTCCGAGCACGAGCGGCAGGAGCACGAGGGCGAGGCGCTTGGAGACGTCCTTCGCTTCGGCCGCGACGATCATGCAGCGGGCGCACTCGTCCAGGTGCAGCTCCAGGCGCTTGTGATCGCGCGTGCCGAGGTTCCCTCGCGAGTAGGCGCCGAGGTGCTCGATGGTCCACTGGCAGTCCGACCCAGGGGCCGCGCTGCGCAGGTGCGCCTGGATCCATGCTTCGCGCAGGCCCTCGCGAGCGCGGAACGCGAGCTGCGAGACGGCGCCGGCCTTCATGCCGAGCAGCGGACCCACATCCTGAGGCTTCATCTGCTCGATCTCGGTGTACCAGAGCACCTCCTGCCACCGGGACGGCAGGCTGCGGAACGCCTGCGCCGTGAGGCTGCGGTCGAGGGCCTCGTTCGAGGCGTGCTCGGTGCTGTCCGGATCGGCCACGGTGTCGAGCTCGTCGATCGCGGTCTCGCGACGAGCTCGGCCCCAGGCCGCCGCGGTGTTGCGGATGCTCGTGAACAGATAGGCGCGGAACGAGCCGTTGGGGCCGCCGCCCTTGATGATCGCCTGGTAGATGCGCGTGTACGCCTCCTGCACCAGGTCGTCGGGGTCGATGGACGACGTCACGGACCGTGCGACCGCGAGGCCGGACGGATAGTGGCGCTTCCAGAGTTCGCCGAAAGCCTCCGTGTCGCCCGAGCGGGCGCGAAGGATCAGGTCGGCATCGCCGATGGGCTCGTCAGGTGTGGTGTTCTCTCGGTGCACAATCATCCATCTGTCCCGGGGCGCGAGTCGCCCTCAGGAGAAGAGACGCAGGGAAGCGCATCTCATTACGCGGTTCAACGATTCTCTCCCGAATCCGTGCGCGGGGCCACCCCCAGCCGGCCATTTAAGGGAGATCCATGGCAGGCATCGAGCGGGCGGACAGAAACCATGGGCGGCGCGATAGCGGCTTCCGAAACTTTTTTTCGAAGTCGCGTAATGAACCGTGGAGTCCCTCGTCTCATCCGGTGGAGACAGCCACACGAACTCCTCCGGGGGGCGGAGTTCTGGCGCTGGTGCGGGGGGTCTGCACCAGGGGGCGGGTCGGGATCCTCGGGGGAGGAGCTCCCGGCCCCGCCCGCTCATACGGGGGGAACGGGCCGCCGATCTGGGGAGAACGGCGGCCCGCCACCCCCGCTCTATGGAGAGCCAGGCACCGATCTGGGGAGAACGGTGCCGGTCGATTCCGCTCTATGGGAGAGCCAGGCACCGATCTGGGGAGAACGGTGCTGGTCGATTCCGCTCTTTGGGAGAGCCAGGCACCGGTCTGGGGAGAACGGTGCCGGTCCACCCGCTCTATGGGAGAGTCCGACGCCGATCTGGGGAACGGTGCTGGTCGCTCTCGCTCTTCGGGAGAGAAGGGCCGCCGGTCTGGGGGAGAACGGCGGCCGTTCCCCCACTCGTCCGATCAGAAGCCGCAGCGCTGCGCGTCGCGCGGAGCGCTGCCTACTCGGAGGGCAGCGCCGGGCCCGTCCAGACCCGCGCGACGCGCAGCTCCGCGTCCAGCAGCACCGCATCGCCGAGCATGCCCGGACGCAGCGCCCCGAGGTGAGCGTCACGGCCGATGGCCTTCGCCGGCGTCTCGGTCAGGGCGCGCACCGCCTCCGCCAGCGGGACTCCGGCGCGCACCGAACGCAGCAGAGCCCCGTCCTGCGTGAGCGTGGACCCGGCGATCGAGCCGGTGTCGTCGGCTCTGGCGATGCCGTCCTGCACGGTCACGCGCACGGCGCCGAGATCGTAGTGGCCGTCCGCGCTGCCTGCTGCGGCCATGGCATCGGTGATGAGTGCCACGCGTCCAGGAGCCGCGTCGAAGACGAGCTTCACGACGGTCGGGTCCAGATGGATGTCGTCGGCGATGACCTCGAGGATCACCCGGTGATCAGCGGCCGCCGCCAGCACGGGGCCGGGCGCGCGGTGATGGATGCCGGGCATGGCGTTGAACGCGTGCGTCAGGATCGAGGCGCCCGCCTCGAAGGCGGCCACCGCCATCGCGGCGTCCGCGTCGGTGTGGCCGACCGCCGCGGCGGCGCCGGCGTCCACGATCTGACGGACGGCGTCGAGCCCTCCGGGCAGCTCGGGGGCGATGGTCACCTGGCGGACGGTGCCGCGCCCGGCATCGAGCAGGCGGGCCACGTCGTCTGCCACGGGATGCCGCAGCAGCGAAGGCTCGTGGGCACCGTGATGGCCGGGGTCGAGGAACGGACCCTCCAGATGCGAGCCGAGGATGTCGCCGTCGGTCTCGGTCAGATCGGCGATCGTCGCGACGCTCTGCGCGAGCGCATCCAGGGTGCCCGTCACGAGGGAGATCACGGCGCGCGTCGTGCCGTGCGCGCGATGCAGCGCGCGCCCGGTGCGGATCGCATCGACGCCGTCGTCGTAAGCGGCACCGGCGCCCCCATGCCCGTGGATGTCGACGAAGCCCGGCGTCAGGAGGGCCCCGTCACCCGCGAGCTGGGCGGCATCGATCACGACGTCGGCCGGCGCCCAGTCCGAGCCTGCGCCCCGCGCGGCGATGACGCCGTCCTCGATGCGGACCCAGCCGTCCTCCGCGATCTCTCCGCGGTCGACCAGTCGGGCGGAGTGGACGACCAGGGATCCGGTCGCGGAGGAATGGGTCGTCAACGTGCGCTCCAGGGGATCTCGGCAGAGGGGTGGAATTCGACCCCCTCAGCTTTCCACAGCGGTGCGAGGGATCCGACACGCACCCGGAACGACTCCCACGACCGCTCCGCGCCCTCGCGGGGGGACCAGGCGATCTCGGCCTGCGCGGCGGCGCGCGGGAACACCAGCTGCTCGACCTCGCCGAGCGTGCGGGTGGTCTCGGTCCACATCGGCGCCTCGACGCCGAGGATCGCGGCGTCCGGCACGTCCAGCACCGCCGTCGGCTCCCACTCGTAGGCCGAGCGCACGTCGATGATCGCGGCCCACGTGAGACCGAGCGGGAAGTCGGCCGTGTACTTCATGTCGAGGTAGGTCACATCGGCCGCCGACATGATCAGCGCCCCGCCGCGCTCGGCGAAGTGCGCGGCCTCCTCGGCGTGCGATCCCTGCGGGGTGGTCTTGCCCCAGTACTGGCCGACGGTGCCCTCGGCGATCCCTGCCGCGGAGCCCATCTCGTGCCAGGCGACAGGAGTCTTCCCCTCCTCGACCACGATCGCCGTGACGCGCTCGGCGAAGTGGTCGAAGTCGGCCTGCGGCGTGCCAAGGGACTCGTCGCCGCCGACGTGGATGTACGGTCCCGGCGTCAGCGCGGCGAGCTCGCGGACGACGTCGCGCACGAACTCGTACGTGCGCTCGGAGCGGATGCGGACGCTCGAGTGCCCGACGCCCCACCCCAGGTACGGCTCGCCCGCGACCGGCAGCGGCTGCCCGAGGCGCTCGGACTCCGTGATCAGGGTGTCGTTCATGACCGGCGCCTCCACGAGCTCCGGATAGGCGACGCCGATCGCGTGCGTGTGGCCGGGCAGGTCGATCTCGGGGATGACGATCATGTGCCGCGAGGCCGCGTGGGCGACGATCTCGCGATAGTCGTCCTGGGTGTAGAAGCCGCCGGGGTCGCCGTTCGCCGAGGTCGTGGCCGCACGCTCCGTCAGCAGGGGCCAGGAGTCGATATGCACGCGCCAGCCCTGGTCGTCGCTCAGATGCAGGTGCAGGTGGTTGTACTTCAACGCACTCGTCCGGTCGATGAAGCGCTTGACGTCGTCCACGCCGAAGAAGTGGCGCGCGACGTCGAGCATCACGCCGCGCCGGGCGAACCGCGGGGCGTCGGCGATGTCCGCGCACAGCAGGCCCCAGCCGGACTCGTCTTCGCGGAGCAGCTGCAGCAGCGTCTGGACGCCGTAGAACAGCCCCGCCTCGTCGGCGCCGGTGACGACCGCGCGCTCGCCGATCATGAGGGTGTAGGACTCGGCGTCCTCGGCGTCGGGGTCGACGCGCAGCTCGATCTCGGCCGGGCGCTCGGGCGTCGTGGCGAGGCTGATGCCGGTGCGGCGCTCGACCGCGTCGAGGAGCTGGGCGACGGCGGGGGAAGTGCCGTGCACGCGCGTCGTCGCGGTGATCGGCAGCCGTCCCTCCCCGGGGGTCGCGGAGACGGGCGTCGGCACGAGCGGAAGCGCATGAGGAAGGACCATGAACAAAACCTAGCGGGCGCAGCGCCCCAGGGGAACAGGGGAATCGAAACGATTCTGTACGCGGGTGGGAACGGGTCCCGGTGGCCGCCGCGCGGTGCTCTCCGCATCCGCTATGCTCATAACCGTCGCGACTGGCGTCTGGGTGGACTACCACCGGGGAGCGACTGACCACGGAATTCGACCGCGCGCCTGGGCCGATGCGAACACCCCTCGAATCCGTCGTCAAAGGAGCACGTCATGACCGACCGTTACTTCAACGCCCCGCTCGCCGAGGTCGACCCGGAGATCGCCGAGGTCCTCGACCGCGAGCTGAAGCGTCAGCAGACCTTCCTCGAGATGATCGCCTCGGAGAACTTCGTCCCCGTCTCGGTGCTGCAGTCGCAGGGCTCCGTGCTCACGAACAAGTACGCCGAGGGCTACCCCGGGCGCCGCTACTACGGCGGCTGCGAAGAGGTCGACGTCGCCGAGTCCCTGGCCATCGAGCGGGCGAAGAGCCTCTTCGGCGCCGAGTTCGCCAACGTCCAGCCGCACTCCGGCGCCTCAGCGAACGCCGCCGTGCTGCACGCCATCGCCCGCCCCGGCGACACGCTCCTCGGTCTGTCCCTCGACCAGGGCGGCCACCTCACGCACGGCATGAAGATCAACTTCTCGGGCCGCCTGTACGACATCGTCGCCTACGGCGTGAACCCGGAGACCTCGACCATCGACATGGACGAGGTGCGCCGCCTCGCCCTCGAGCACAAGCCGAAGGTCATCATCGCCGGCTGGTCGGCCTACCCGCGCACGATGGACTTCGCCGCCTTCCGGGCGATCGCCGACGAGGTCGGCGCGATCCTCTGGGTCGACATGGCGCACTTCGCGGGACTGGTCGCGGCCGGGCTGCACCCGAACCCCGTGCCGCACGCGCACGTGGTGTCGTCGACCGTGCACAAGACCATCGGCGGTCCGCGCTCGGGCTTCATCCTCACGAACGACGCCGAGATCGCCAAGAAGATCAACAGCGCCGTGTTCCCCGGCCAGCAGGGCGGCCCCCTCATGCACGTGATCGCCGCCAAGGCCACCGCGTTCAAGCTCGCCGGCACCCCCGAGTTCAAGGAGCGTCAGGAGCGCGTGCTGCGCGGCGCCGCGCTGATCGCCGAGCGGCTGTCGCAGCAGGACGTGAAGGACGCAGGCATCGCCGTGCGCTCCGGCGGCACCGACGTGCACCTGGTGCTGGTCGACCTGCGCGACGCGGAGATCGACGGCAAGCAGGCCGAAGACCTCCTGCACGACATCCACATCACCGTCAACCGCAACGCGGTGCCGAACGACCCGCGTCCGCCGATGGTGACCTCGGGTCTGCGCGTCGGCACCCCCGCGCTCGCGACCCGCGGCTTCGGCGACGCCGAGTTCACCGAGGTGGCCGACATCATCGCGCTCGCGCTGCTGCCCGGCGCCGACGTCGAGGCTCTGCGCGCGCGCGTCGACGCGCTCGCCGCCGCCTTCCCGCTCTACCCGGACCTGCAGCAGTGACCGCGGTCGTCCTCGACGGCAAGGCGGCAGCGGCCGAGATCCGCGCCGAGCTCACCGAGCGGGTCGCGGCGCTGAAGCAGAAGGGCATCACGCCCGGCATCGCGACCGTGCTCGTCGGCGCCGACCCCGCCTCGCAGCTCTACGTGGGCATGAAGCACCGGCAGTCCTCCGGCATCGGGATGAACTCGATCCAGCGCGAACTGCCCGCCGACGCCACGCAGGCCGAGGTGGAGGCGCTGATCGACGAGCTCAACGCCGACCCCGCGTGCCATGGTTACATCGTGCAGCTGCCGCTGCCGAAGCACCTGGACACGGACGCCATCCTGGAGCGGATCGACCCCGCCAAGGACGCGGACGGCCTCCACCCGACCAACCTCGGGCGGCTCGTGCTCAACGTCAACGCGCCGATCCACACGCCGCTGCCGTGCACGCCCCGTGGTGTGATCGAGCTGCTGCTGCGCAATGACTACGACCTGAAGGGCAAGCACGTGGTCGTCGTCGGCCGTGGTGTGACGATCGGCCGCTCGATCGGGCTGCTGCTCACGCGCCGCGACCTCAACGCCACGGTCACCCTGACGCACACCGGCACGGTCGACATGCCGCGGTACCTGCGGGAAGCGGACGTCATCGTCGCCGCGGCCGGGGTCAAGCACCTGATCCGCGCCGAGGACGTGAAGCCCGGCGCCGCGGTGCTCGACGTCGGCGTGACGCGCGAGACCGATCCGGAGACGGGCAGGAGCCTCGTGTTCGGCGATGTCGCGCCCGAGGTCGCCGAGGTCGCCGGGTACCTGTCGCCGAACCCCGGCGGCGTGGGGCCGATGACCGTGGCCCTGCTCATGACCAACGTCGTGGAGGCCGCAGAGCGCGTGGCCTGACCGGTGCCACGTCGCACTCTCACGCGAACGCCGCAGGAATCCGCACGATCCCTGCGGCGTTCGTGCGTTTCTGCGACCGCAGCCCTGGGCGTGGCGCGATCTCAGCCCTGGGCGTGCAGGCGTGTTCAGCCCTGGCCGTGCAGGGAGCTCTCGACGCCGCTGATGCGCGCCTGGTCGTCGAAGCGGAAGCTCGCTGTCCCCGTGGTGTCGGTGACCGTGGCGCCGCTGAACGCCTCGTCGGCCCAGGTGAGCGTCCACCCCGCCAGGCGGGCGAGGTCCCATACGGCCGTGCGAGCATCGGGCAGCGTCGTGGCGGACAGCACGCGGGGGAGCGCGACGACAGCATCCGCCACCGTGAGCGCGGGGATCGGTGCATCGAGCAGGAACACCGCGCGCGTGCCGCCGTCGACCGGGGCGGAGTAGTACGGCGAGCGGCCGGTGAGCTCCACCGCGACGCCGCCGACGGTGTGCGCGGCCTGGGCGATCGCGTCCGCGTCGACGGAGGCGTCGGCGGGGAACGGGACCTCGGCCGACGACAGCTCGGTGATGCCGTGCTCGGCGCCGTACGCCCGGAGCTGGGCGGCCACCCCCTGCGCGTCGCCCTGGGGGTGCGCCCAGGCCCACAGCAGCGAGCGGGGCCCGGGGGCGATCGTCGCGATCAGGTGCGCACGTGTCACGAGCTGCCTGGTCGGATCGGCCTCCGCGGTGAACGTGAGGGTGCCTGCCGTGAGGTCGGCGTCCCAGCGGTGCGCGCCCAGTGCGTCTGCTGCCGCGGAGAGGGCATCCTGACGGAGCGCGGTGAAGAGGGCGGCACGGTCGGCGAGAGGCTGGAGCGCGGCGAAGGTCATGACGACAGTCTCGCGGGATCGCCTATGAATCCGCCAGTTCCGCACGCACCGCCGAGGCCTCGGCCGGGCGTCCCATCCGCCACACGCTCGGCACGAGCAGCGTGATCAGGGCGACCGTCGCGTACACCGCCGCCGACGTGACCAGCACGGTGGAGGCATCGGCCCGGGTGATGAGCCAGCCGTACACGAGCGTGCCGATCGGCATCACCACGAAGCTGCCCAGCATGTCGTAGCTCGCCACCCGGGAGAGCTTCTCGCCGGGCACGTTCTCCATCATCGCGAGGTTCCATCCGGTCGCGAACACCTCGGCGCCCGCGCCCGCGATGAACGCCGCCATGGCCAGCAGCACGACGGCCGGATGCACCCCGAGCACGGTCAGCGGCACCGCGAACACGGCCATGCCGATCATCCCGTAGCGGAGCGGTCGCCGCAGCGGGAACCACATCAGCAGCAGGGTCATCACCAGGACCCCCGCGCCCTCCGCGCTGACGACCCACCCCCATCCGGCGATGCCGAGGCGGTCGTCGTTCTTGGCGATGTACGGACCCACCACACCCCACGCCCCGATGTGGATCGCGTTCATGATCATGAAGGCCAGCACGATCGTCCACAGCCACGATCGACCCCAGAACTCCTGCCAGCCCACGCGCAGGTCGCGGAACAGGGAGTCGCCCCCGCCGTGTGCGGGCGGCGGCAGCTTCACGAGCGCGAGCACCGGGATCGCGAGGAGCCAGCCCGCCGCCTGCACGACCATGGCCCACGCCGGCCCCGCGGTCGCCACGAGGACCCCCGCGATCACGGGTCCGCCGATGGTGACCGCCGAGCGCACGAACGACAGCATCGCGTTGGCCTGCTGCAGGTGGGCCGCCGTGGTCAGCTGCGGGATGATGCCCTGCATCGCCGGGAGCACGAACGCGGAGGAGGCGCCGTTGACCGCCGACAGGACCGCCAGCAGCGGCACCGTGGCGGAGCCCGTGAACAGGAGCGCGGCCATCGCTCCGACCGACAGGATGTCGATCACGTAGCAGGACTGGATGATCAGCGCGCGCGGCAGCCGGTCGGCGACGACACCGCCGAACAGCACGAAGACGATGTTGCTGACCGTGAAGGCGGCGAGGACGAGCGAGAGCGACCGGGCGTCGTTGTCGATCTCGAGCACCGCGAACGCGAGGGCGATCGACGACATCGATCCGGTGACGAGCGTGATCGCCCTGGCGACGAAGAACCAGCGGAAGTTGCGGTCCTGGAGCGCGGCGAGACCGCGGATCACGACCCGGTCCCGACGCTGCGCACCCGGCTATCCTGCCACGGCCCGCGTAGGCCCGACCTGCCCTCCGTGAACGCCGCTCAGTAGCTGGCGCGGGCGGAGCCGTCCGCGCCGAGGAAGCGCGCCGCCAGGCCCTCGGAGGCACGGGCGAGCAGTGCGACGTCGGCCCCGACCGCGACGAAGTCGGCGCCGGCCGCCAGATAGGCGTCGGCGGCGGCCGGGTCGAACGCGTTCACCCCCACGGGCTTCCCCGCGGCCTTCACCGCCGCGAACACGGTCTCGACCGCGGCCACCACTTGCGGGTGGGTCTGCTGGCCGAGGTGGCCCATCGAGGCGGACAGGTCGGACGGACCGACGAACACCGCATCCACGCCGTCGACCGCCGCGATGTCGGCCGCGGCCTCCACCCCCGCGGACGTCTCGATCTGCACCGTGAGCGAGGTGTGCTGCGCGGACTCCTGCAGGTACCGGTCCACGCGGTTCCAGCGGGCGCTGCGGGCCAGGGCGCTGCCGACGCCGCGCACGCCGAGCGGGGGATAGCGGGTGGCGGCGACCGCGGCCTCCGCCTCCGCCGCCGACGACACCATCGGGACGATCAGGTTCTGGGCGCCGAGGTCGAGGATCTGCTTGATCGCGACGGCGTCGTTGAACGGCGCCCGCACGAGCGGCGTGACCGGGTACGCGGCGACGGCCTGCAGCTGCAGCAGCACGGACTCGAGCGTGTTCGCCGAGTGCTCCATGTCGATCAGCAGCCAGTCCAGCCCCGACCCCGCGGCGACCTCGGCCAGCAGCGGACTGCCGGAGCAGACCCACATCCCCACCAACGGGTGATCGGCGGCGGCGAGGCGCTCGCGGAACGACGGCTCTAGACGAAGCGGCATGTGATGGTTCCCATCGGTCCGTAGTCGCACAGCACCTCATCGCCGCGCGACACCCACATCGGGCGCGTGAACGATCCTGCCAGGATGATCTCGCCCGCCTCCAGGCGCGCGCCGTGCTGATGGAACTTGTTCGCCAGCCAGGCGACGCCCGTGGCGGGGTGGCCGAGGACGCCGGCGGCGACCCCGGTCTCCTCGATCTCGCCGTTGCGCGAGAGCACGCCGGGCACCCACCGCAGGTCGATCTCGTCCGGCCGCTTGCGCACGGTGCCGAGCACCATCGCGCCGTAGGCGGCGTTGTCGCTGATGGTGTCGACGATCGTGCGGCCCTCCAGCTCGATGTGCGAGTTCAGCACCTCGAGCGCCGGGACGGCGTAGTCGATCGCGGCCAGTGCGTCCTCCAGGGTGCAGTCCGGGCCTTCGAGCGGCTCCTTGAGCACGAACGCCAGCTCCACCTCGATGCGGACGTTGGAGAAGTGGTCGGTGGGGATCTCGGCACCCGACTCGTACACGGTGTCGTCGAACATCACGCCGTAGTCGGGCTCGGTGATACCTGTGGCCTGCTGCATGGCCTTCGACGTGAGGCCGATCTTGCGCCCGACGAGCGTGCGCCCGGCCGCGACCTGCGAGTCGCGCCACACGCCCTGGATGGCGTACGAGTCCTCGACCGTCGCCTCGGGGTAGCGCGCGGTGATGCGCGGGATCACCCCGTGCGTGCGGTCGGCCTCCGCCAGCTCGGCGGCGATCTGCGTGATGGTCTCCTGCGTCAGCATTTCCCGTTCCCCGTCTCTTCCCTCGTCCGTGCGCCTCGCCCGCGCGGCGGCCCCTCGGTGCATCCGGGAGGCCGCCGCGAGCGGCTCAGAGCTGGTGGCCCAGCTTGTACTCGCCCTGCTTCCACTCCGGCATCGAGCCCTCGCCCTCGTCCTGACGGGTGTAGGAGAAGCCGTCGGCGCCGATGGTCACGGCCATCTCGCTCGAGTCGGTGCGGGCGACCACGGGCTGCGGGTTGCCGTCGAGGTCGAGCACGAGCGAGGCGTCCGTGTACCAGGAGGGGACCACGGGGGTGCCCCACCAGTCGCGACGCTGGTTGTCGTGCACATCCCACGTGACCACGGGGTTGTCGGGGTCGCCCGTGTAGTAGTCCTGCGTGTAGATCTCGACGCGGTGGCCGTCGGGGTCGCGCAGGTAGAGGTAGAACGCGTTGGAGACGCCGTGGCGGCCCGGGCCGCGCTCGATCGCGTCGGAGCGGCGCAGCGCGCCCAGCTTGTCGCAGATCGCCAGGATGTTGTGCTTCTCGTGCGTGGCGAACGCGACGTGGTGCATGCGCGGGCCGTCGCCGCCGGTGGCCGCGGTGTCGTGCACCGTGGGCTTGCGGCGCATCCACGCGGCGTACACGGTGCCCTCGTCGTCCTGGATGTCCTCCGTGACGCGGAAGCCGAGGTCCTGGTAGTGACGCACGGCACGCGGCACGTCGGGGGTGACCTGATTGAAGTGGTCCAGGCGCACCAGCTCGCCCGGGGTGTGCAGGTCGTAGCGCCACGACAGGCGCTCCACGTGCTCGGTCGCGTAGAAGAACTCGTACGGGAAGCCCAGCGGGTCCACCACGCGCACCGAGTCGCCGATGCCCTTCACGAAGCCGTTCTCGTTGCGGCGGACGTCGCAGCCGATCTCGGTGTAGAACTCCACGGCGCGGTCGAGGTCCTCCGCCGAGCGCACCCGGTAGGAGAACGCGGCGACGGCAGCGACCGGTCCCTTGCGCAGCACCAGGTTGTGGTGGATGAACTCCTCGGTCGAGCGCAGGTAGATCGCCTCGTCGTCCTCCTCGGTCACGTACAGGCCGAGGATGTCGACGTAGAACTGGCGCGATGCGGCGAGGTCCGTCACCACGAGCTCCATGTACGCGCAGCGCAGGATGTCCGGCGGGGTGCTCTTCGGCGTCGCGACCGGGTTGTCGGTCTGGATCGGCGCCTCCTGGCTCACGTAGTAGCCCGAGGAGGTGAGGGTCTTGGCTGTCTTCTCTGTCATGTCCTGATCCTTGTTCTCGTGGCGGTGGGGGTCAGCTCTCGGCGTCTTCCGCGGACTCGGCCACGTCCTCCGCCGGCGACGACTTGCCGAACGTGGGGTTGTGCGCAGGTCCCAGCGTGATGTGCACGCTCTGCTGGTCCGTGTAGAAGTCGATGGATCGGTAGCCGCCCTCATGACCGAGGCCCGAGGCCTTGACGCCGCCGAACGGGGTGCGGAGGTCGCGCACGTTGTTGCTGTTCAGCCACACCATGCCGGCCTCGACCGACTGCGCGAAGTTGTGCGCGCGCTTGAGGTCGTTCGTCCAGATGTAGGCCGCGAGACCGTACTTCGTGTTGTTGGCGAGCGCCAGCGCCTCCTCGTCGGAGTCGAACGGAGTGATCGCGACGACAGGGCCGAAGATCTCCTCCTGGAAGATGCGGGCGTCGGGAGCGACGTCGGCGAACACGGTCGGCGCGACGAAGTTGCCCTCCTCGAAGCCTTCGGGGCGACCGCCGCCGGCGACGAGACGGCCCTCGCTCTTGCCGATCTCGACGTAGCTCATGACCTTCTCGTAGTGCTCGGGGTGCACGAGCGCCCCCACCTCGGTCGCGGGGTCGTGCGGGTAGCCGACCTTCACGCGCTTCGCCTGCGCGGCGTAGCGCTCCACGAACTCCTCGTAGATCGAGCGCTCCACGATGATGCGGGAGCCGGCGGTGCAGCGCTCGCCGTTGAGGGAGAAGACGCCGAAGATGGTCGCGTCGACCGCGGCCTCCAGGTCGGCGTCGGCGAACACGACGGCGGGGGACTTGCCGCCCAGCTCCATCGACAGCCCCTTGAGGTACGGGGCGGCGTTGCCGAAGATGATCTGGCCCGTGCGGCTCTCGCCCGTGAACGAGATGAGCGGCACGTCCGGGTGCTTGACGAGGGCGTCACCCGCATCCTCCCCGAGACCGTTGACGAGGTTGAACACGCCCTGGGGCAGCCCGGCCTCCTCGAAGATGCCTGCCCACAGGGAGGCGGACAGCGGCGTGAACTCGGCCGGCTTCAGCACGACCGTGTTGCCGGTCGCGAGAGCGGGGCCGAGCTTCCAGGACTCGAGCATGAACGGCGTGTTCCACGGCGTGATGAGCCCGGCGACGCCGATCGGCTTGCGGTTGACGTAGTTCATCTGGCGACCGGGCACCTTGAAGGCGTCATCGGCCTGCGCCACGATCAGATCCGCGAAGAAGCGGAAGTTCTCGGCGGCACGACGGGCCTGCCCGAGCGCCTGCGTGATCGGCAGACCGGAGTCGTACGACTCCAGCTCGGCGAGACGCGCGTCGCGCGACTCCACGAGATCGGCGATCCGGTGCAGCACGCGGGAGCGCTCGCGGGGGAGCATGCGCGGCCACGGGCCCTCGTCGAACGCGCGCTTGGCGGCGGCCACGGCCAGGTCGATGTCGGCCTTCTTGCCGGCGGCGGCGGTCGTGTAGGTCTTGTTGGTGACCGGGTCGAGCACGTCGAACGTGTCGCCGTCGACCGAGTCGACGAACGCGCCGTCGATGTAGTGCTGGATGTGGTCGGGCAGGTCGGCGGGGATGCGGGAGTCGGTCATGATGCTTCTCCTTCGGCGGGGACGGAACGGGTGTGCAGCGCATCGAGGAACGCATCCCTCGTGCGCCAGCGGTGGTTGCGGGCGGCGAGCTCGATCTCCAGCGGCTCGGCGCCGTCGCGGATCAGCTCGAGGATCTGGGCGTGCTCGTCCACCGAGTGATGCGCCCGGCCAGGCACGTACGCGAACGTCGAGTCGCGGATGCCAGACAGGCGCGCCCAGCCGCGGTGCACGAGGTCGAGCAGGTGCGGATTGGGGCACGGCTCGAACAGCACCGAGTGGAACTGCCGGTTGAGCTCGGTGAACGTGTGCGGGTCGAAGTGGTCGAGCAGCCGGCTCATGCGCTCATTGACCTCCGCGGCCTGCGCGAGCGCATCGGCGTCGAGCAGGGGAGCGGACAGAGCGGTCGCGGCGCCTTCGACGAGTCCGAGGGTCTGCATCGTGTGGGCGTACTCGCCCTCGTCGACGAGGGTCACGCGGGCGCCGACGTTGCGCTCGAAGGTCACGAGCCCCTCGGCCTCCAGCCGGCGGATGGCCTCGCGCACCGGCACAACGCTCATGCCGAGCTCCTCGGCGATCGGCCCGAGCACGAGGCGGTAGCCGGGGCCGTACGTGTGCGCCGAGATGCGCGCGCGGATCCAGGTGTAGGCCTGCTCCGACTTGCTGGCGCTCTCGACCGTGCTCACTGCTGCTCCGCTCCGGCCCCGGTCGCCTGCTCGTAACGCGCGCGCCATTCGGCGTTGAGGGGGAAGAGTCCGTCCACCGCGTGACCAGCGGCGACCTGCTCAGCGATCCACGCGTCCTCGACCTCCTGCGCGATGGCGTCGGCGGCGACCTCCGCGGCCAGGGCCGGCGGGATCACGATCACGCCGTCGCCGTCGCCGACGATGATGTCTCCCGGCTGCACGGTCGCGCCGCCGCAGGAGATGGTCACATCGACGTCCCACGGCACGTGCTTGCGGCCGAGCACGGAGGGGTGGGCGCCCTGCGAGAACACCGGAAGGCCGATCTCGGCGACGGCATCGAAGTCGCGCACGCCGCCGTCCGTCACGACACCGGCGGCGCCGCGCGCCTTCGCACGCAGGGCGAGGATGTCGCCGAGCGTGCCGGTGGTGGCATCGCCGCGGGCCTCGATGACGATGACCTCGCCCTCCGCGACCGCGTCGAACGCGCGCTTCTGCGCGTTGTAGCCGCCGCCGTGTGTCGTGAACAGGTCTTCGCGGAACGGGACGAAGCGGAGCGTCTTCGCGGTGCCGACGATCTTGGTGCCGGAGAGGTTCGCGGAGACGCCGTCGACGAAGCAGGCGTGGTGGCCGCGCTTGCGCAGCTGCGCCGACAGGCCGGCGGTCGGCGCCTCCAGGAGCTGGGCGCGCAGTTCGGGGGTGAGGGTCGGCGCGGCCTCGACGGGCGGAAGGCCCGCCTCTTCGCGCGAGCCCCAGGCCTCCGTGCGCTGCAGGTCGTCGACGGCGGGGAGCGAGCCCAGGTCGCCATCGAAGGGCGTGTCGCCCTGGGTCACCGTGGTCACCAGCCGCCCGGAGGTCGGGGCGCCGGGGGCGTCGGGGGCGTCCACCTCGACCTCGACCACGTCTCCGGGGACGATGACGGAGGACCCGGCGGGAGTGCCGGTGAGGATGACGTCGCCCGTCTCGAGGGTGAAGTGCTGCGAGAGGTCGGCGACGAGCTGCGCGAGCGGGAAGATCAGCCCGGCGGTGGTGTCGTCCTGCCGGAGCTCGCCGTTGACCCAGGTGCGCACGCGCAGGGCGGCGGGGTCGACCGTGCGCGCGTCGATCAGCCCGGGGCCGAGCGGCGTGTAGCCGTCTCCGCCCTTGGAGCGGACGTTGGAGCCCTTGTCGTTGGCGCGCAGGTCGTACAGACCCAGGTCGTTGGAGGCGGTGACGGCCTGCACGTGGTCCCAGGCCTCGGCGAGCGAGACGTGCCGGGCCGGGGTGCCGATGATCAGCGCGATCTCGCCCTCGAACGCCAGCAGCTCGGTGCCGGCCGGGCGCTCGACGGTGCCGCCGGACGCGGCCACGGAACTGGCGGGCTTGAAGAAGTAGGAGGGGGCGGCGGGGCGCCTGCCGCGCTGATCGGCGCGAGAGGCGTAGCTCAGGTGGATCGCGATGATCTTGCCGGGGCGGCTGATGGTGTCCGTCACGGAGGCGCCTCCTCGCGCTCGTCGTCGACGCCTTGTGCGTCGTATTCGAAATCATATATCATCGTTTCACCCCTCGGCAAGCAACTTCGGATTCACGTCCGCGCGCGCCGTGACAATGCGGTCACAAGCAAAAGGAGACCCCGATGAGCGGGCAGTCACAGGACGGGTTCACACCCACAGGCACCATCGCGACGGCGGCCGACCGGCGTCGCGTCGTGTTCGCCACCGTCGTCGGCACCACCGTGGAGTGGTACGACTTCTTCATCTACGCCACGGCCGTCGGCCTGGTGTTCGGACAGCTCTTCTTCGCCCCGCTCGGCGAGAACAGTGCCCTGATCGGCTTCGCCACGGTCGGCGTGAGCTTCCTCTTCCGCCCGCTCGGCGCCTTCCTCGCCGGGCACTACGGCGACAAGCTCGGACGCAAGGCCGTGCTGATGTGGACGCTGATCCTGATGGGAGCGGCCACCGCGCTCATCGGCATCCTGCCGACCTACGAGACCATCGGCATCGCGGCGCCCGTGCTGCTCGTGCTGCTGCGCATCGTGCAGGGCATCTCGGCGGGCGGCGAGTGGGGCGGCGCGGTGCTGATGGCCGTCGAGCACGCTCCCCGCAAGAAGCGCGGCATCTTCGGCGCCTCCCCGCAGATCGGTGTGCCGCTCGGCCTGCTGCTCGCCTCCGGCGTGATGGCGCTGATGACCGCGATCGCCCCCGGCGACCAGTTCCTGGCGTGGGGCTGGCGCGTGCCGTTCCTGCTCAGCGTGGTGCTCATCCTCGTCGGCTACTACGTGCGGCGCCGCGTGGAGGAGAGCCCGGTGTTCGCCGAGCTCGCCGAGCGCAAGGAGAAGGCGAAGATGCCGATCGTGCAGCTGTTCCGCAAGCACCTGCTGCTCGTGATCGTCGCCGCGCTCGTGTTCGCGGGCAACAACGCGGTGGGCTACATGACCACCGGCGGCTACATCCAGGGCTACGCGACCGACCCCGCAGGCCCCATCGGTCTCGAGCGCGGTCCCGTGCTGTGGGCCGTCGCAGGCTCCGCCGTCACCTGGCTGCTGACCACGCTGCTCGCCGGGTGGGTGTCCGACCGGATCGGCCGCCGCAGCACGTACATCGTCGGCTGGGTGCTGCAGCTGGTCGGCGTGTTCACGCTGTTCCCGCTCGTCAACACGGGCGAGATCGGGCTGCTGTTCGCCGGGCTCGCGATCCTCACGATCGGCCTCGGCTTCACGTACGGCCCGCAGGCGGCGCTCTACACCGAGCTGTTCCCGGCGAGCATCCGCTTCTCGGGCGTCTCGATCTCCTACGCCATCGGCGCGATCGCCGGCGGGGCCTTCGCGCCCACCATCGCCACGGCCATCGTGAAGGCCACGGGCTCCACGGGAGCGGTGACCTGGTACCTCGCCGGGATGACTCTGCTCGGCCTGATCGCGACGCTGCTGCTGCGCGACCGCTCGGGCATCCCGCTGGGTCCCGACCACGAGGAGGAGCAGTCCGTGAGCCCCATCCGCGGGCTCGCCAAGGCCTGATCCCTCCGATGCCCGTCCGCCACCCGGCGGGCGGGCATCGTCGTGTCTGCGGCTTGGTGCGGGCGGCGGGATGGCGGCTGGCGCGCTGGCGCGGGCGTCGTCGGGATCGCGGCTGGCGCGCTGCGGGGCCGGGTTGTCGCGTCTGCCGGCGGCGCTGACGTCAGCCGTCGAGCGCCTCGCGGATGAGGTCTGCGGAGCGCTGCAGGCGCGCGGCGATCTCGGCGTCGTCGAGGTCGGTCGCGACGTGCACCACGGCGATCGCGGCGGGGCGCTGTCCACGCAGCGCGAGGGGGACGGCCACCGACTGCACCGTCGGGATCACCTCGTCGTGGCTCGTCGCGAAGCCGCGGCTGAGCATCGTGTCGATGTCCGCGCGCAGGGCGACGCTGATGTCGCTGGGGCGCTCGGCGGGCTCCAGCTGCGCGAGGATCGCCTTGCCCGGTGCCCCGACCGTCACGGGGTGGCGTGCGCCGGGGCGCTGCGCGACGCTGGCGACCGCGTGCCGCGGTTCCACGCTCGCGAGCGTGATGCACTCGGCCGCATCCAGCACGGCGAGGAAGCAGGTCATGCCGAGCTCGTTCGCGATCGCCGTGAGCTCGGGGAGCGCCTCCGCCTGGAGGTCGTGTGCGACGCCCGCGGCGAGAGCCGCCATCCGCGCGCCGAGGTTGACGGCGCCGGCGGCGTCGCGCGAGACCAGCCCGTGGTCCTCCAGGGTGCGCAGCAGGCGGTACGCGATGGAGCGGTGCACGCCGAGCCGCAGCGCGATCTCGTCGATCGTGAGCGGTCCTCGCGCGTCGGCCAGCACCTCGAGGATGCGGATGCCGCGGCTCAGGGTCTGGGAGGCGGGGGCGGCGGTCGTGCGGTCCGGCATGCGTGCGCTCCTTGCGATGCGAGGGACGGCGGTTTAGGCTGTGTTCAATAGTAGAACATTGTGTTCGAATATAGAACACGAATGTTCCGGGACGCAACACCCGACAGAGACGTCCGGAAGGAATCGACGACGATGCAGTTCCACCACCACGGCTACGTGTCCGGAGACCCGCGCGTGCAGGACGCCGCAGGCATCGGCACCGACCGGCCCGCCGACCTGCCCGACGAGGTCGACGTGCTGATCGTCGGCTCGGGCCCGGCCGGCATGCTGCTCGCCGCGCAGATGTCGCAGTACCCCGACATCTCCACGCGCCTCATCGAGAAGCGCGAGGGGCGGCTCGTGCTCGGCCAGGCCGACGGCATCCAGCCGCGCAGCGTCGAGACGTTCCAGGCGTTCGGCTTCGCCGAGCGCATCATCGCCGAGGCCTACAACATCGGCTGGATGAACTTCTGGGGCCCGGACCCCGACGATCGCAGCCGGATCGTCCGCACCTCCCGCACCGCCGACTACGCCTACGACATCTGCGAGTTCCCGCACCTGATCGTGAACCAGGCCCGGGTGCTCGACTACTTCGCCGAGGCCGCCGTCAACGGTCCCGGCCGCATCAAGCCCGACTACGGAGTGGAGTTCCTCGGACTCACCGTGCACGACGAGGGGGAGTACCCCGTCGAGGTGCGGGTGCGGTTCCTCGCCGGCGACCGCGCCGGCGAGGAGCGCACCATCCACGCCAAGTACGTCGCGGGGTGCGACGGTGCACGCAGCGGGGTACGCGAGGCCATCGGCCGCAAGCACGTGGGCGGCATCTCCGCGCACGCCTGGGGCGTCATGGACGTGCTCGTCAACACCGACTTCCCCGACTGGCGCACCAAGTGCGCGATCAACTCGGCCGCGGGCAACATCCTGCACATCCCGCGCGAGGGCGGCTACCTGAGCCGGATGTACATCGACCTGGGCGAGGTCGCCGCGGACGACGACCACCGCGTGCGGCAGACCCCGATCGAGGAGATCATGCGCCGGGCCAACGAGATCCTGCACCCGTACACGCTCGACGTGCGCGAGGTCGCCTGGCACAGCGTGTACGAGGTCGGCCACCGGGTCACCGACGGCTTCGACGACGTCGACGAGGGGGAGGAGCGCACGCCTCGCGTGTTCCTCACCGGCGACGCGTGCCACACGCACAGCGCCAAGGCCGGACAGGGCATGAACGTGTCGATGCAGGACGGCTTCAACCTCGGATGGAAGCTCGGCTCCGTGCTGAGCGGTCGTGCGCCCGAATCCCTGCTCGCGACCTACGGCGCGGAGCGTCGCCCCGTCGCGCAGCAGCTGATCGACTTCGACCGCGAGTGGTCGAGCCTCATGGCGCGCAAGCCGGAGGAGATCTCCGACCCCAACGACCTGGCCACGTACTACCTGGCGACGGCCGAGTTCCCGTCCGGGTTCATGACGCAGTACACCGCGTCGATGATCATCGGCTCCGACGCGCACCAGGACCTCGCCGCGGGATACCCGCTCGGCAAGAGGTTCAAGTCGGCCGAGGTCGTGCGCGTGGGCGACGGCAACGTGATCCACCTGGGGCACCATGCCAAGGCCGACGGTCGCTGGCGCGTGTACGCCTTCGGCGACCGGACCGGAGAGGCGCTGGCCCGCTGGGCGGAGGCGGCCGCCCCGGTGTTCGCACGCTTCACCCCGGCCGACGCCGACGAGGACGCGGTGTTCGACGTGAAGGCCGTGTACCGGCAGCCGTTCGAAGAGGTCGAGGTCACGGCGGCTCCCGCGCTGTTCCAGCCGCAGACCGGCCCGTTCGGGCTCACCGACTGGGAGAAGGTGTACGCCGCGGGGCCGAGCAAGTGGTGCGCCACGGACATCTTCGAGGCGCGCGAGGTCTCCCGTGACGGGGCCGTCGTGGTGGTGCGTCCGGATCAGTACGTCGCGGCGATCCTGCCGCTCGACGGGGTGGAGGAGCTGTCCGGCTTCCTGGACGGCGCGCTGCTCCCCGCCCGCTGACTCGGGGCTCCGCCGGTCGCGCGTCCCCGCGACGGTGCCTGTGGTGCCATTTCCCCCTGCGGTGAGGGAGATCGCACGACGTGAAGGAGTTCGCACGGCTTGAAGGAGTTCGCACGAACGGAAGGAGCGGGTGGCGGGATCTCTCCTTCATGGTGAGAGATCTCCTTCGTGTTGAGAGAACTCCTACCGGTTGAGAGCTGGCCGACTCTCCAGCGCATGACACGTGTCATGCGGAGGAGATGACACCGGCCTCCGGCGCCGACACCACCGCGCCGCGAGGCTGGAGTCATGGATGAGACCTCAGCGGGCGGCACGGCGACACGCGTCGCGCCCCGCCCCACACCCGAACCCCCGCAGGAGCCCCCGGTCGTGCTGGAGCTGCACGACGTGCGGCGCCACTTCGGCAGCGGCGACCGGCGCGTGCAGGCCGTCGACGGCGTGGACCTGACGATCCGTCGCGGCGAGGTCGTCGCGCTGCTCGGTCCCAACGGCGCCGGCAAGACCACCACGCTCGACATGCTGCTCGGACTCACCGCGCCCAGCAGCGGCACCGTGCGCGTGCTCGGTGTCGCGCCAGACCGTGCGACCGCGAGCGGTGCGATCGGTGCGGTGCTGCAGACGGGCGGGCTGCTGGGCGACCTCACGGTCGGCGAGACCGTGCGCCTCATCGCCTCGCTCCATGGCGCCGAGGCCCTGTCCAGGGTGCCGGAGGTGATGGTCCGCGCCGACCTCGCCGGGCTCGCGCGCCGCCGCGTCGCGAAGTGCTCGGGCGGGGAGCAGCAGCGCGTGAAGTTCGCGCTCGCCATGGTCTCCGACCCGGACATCCTGGTGCTCGACGAGCCGACCGCGGGGATGGACGTGACGGCGCGCCGCCACTTCTGGGACGTCATGCGCGCGGACGCCGACGCGGGCCGCACCATCGTCTTCGCCACCCACTACCTGGAGGAGGCGGAGCAGTTCGCGCGGCGGACCGTGGTCATGCACCGCGGCACCGTCGTCGCGGATGCGCCGACCGCCCTGCTCCGAGCGAGTCTGGGCGAACGGACCGTCTCCGCGACGGTGCCCGCGACCGGCGAAGAACTCGTCGCCCGGGTCGCCCTGATCGATGGCGTGTCCGGAGCACGGCTCGACGGCGATCGGCTCACCCTGCGAGCCACCGATTCCGATGCCGTCGCCCAGCTGCTGCTCGACAGCGGCGCGCACGATCTGGAGATCGCCGCCCCCACGCTCGAGACCGCCTTCACCGCTCTCACGGAGGATTGACATGACCATCTCGTCGACCATGCTGCGCATCGAGGGCGTGCGCCAGCTGCGCAACCCCTACACGCTCGCATTCACCCTGGCCATGCCGGTCGCCATGTACCTGCTGTTCGGGGCGGGGATGGGGTACGGCTCGTTGTCCGCGGGGAACGGCAACGTCTCGTTCTACGTCATGACCTCGATGGCGGCATACGGCACCGCGGTGGCCATGAGCTCGCTCACCTCGCTCGCCGCGACCGAGGCGAAGCAGGGCTGGGGGCGCCAGCTGGCGATGACCCCCCTCACCACCGCCGGGTACGCGGTGACGAAGCTGCTGACGGCGGTGACGTTCGCGGCGCTCGCGCTGGGGGCGGTGTTCGTCGCCGGGGCGCTCACCGGGGCGCAGGCGGACGACGCGTGGCGGTGGGCGGCCACGGCGGGCATCATCCTGAGCATCGGGCTGATGTACGGGCTGTTCGGGCTGGGGGTCGGGTTGTTCTTCAGCTCGGACTCGGCGGCGGCGCTCGCCTCGATCTCGATGACGTTCTTCGCGTTCTTCGGCAACGTCTTCATGCCGCTCGACGGCGTCATGCTGGACATCGCCCGCTTCACGCCGCTGTACGGCTTCGTCGCGCTGAGGCGCTGGCCGCTCACCGAGGGCGTCCTCACGACGGGCCAGACGGATCCGCTGTGGGCCCTGTTCCTGAACGTGGCCGTGTGGCTGGCGGTGTTCGCGGTGCTCGTGATGCTGGGTGTCCGCCGCTCGCGGTCCCGCCAGTGACCCGCGTGCGGCGACAGTAGGTTGGATCCATGACGCAGCACGAACACGGGGAGTCCGCCGGCGCGACGGCGGACTCCCCGGCCGCGCGGTTCGCCGCCGACAGTTCGCAGACGCCTTCGGACGGCGCCGGGCCAGACGGATCGCGGACGTCCGCGGGCGGGTTCGGGTCAGAGGGATCGTGGACGCCTGCGGGCGGGTCCGGGTCGGACGGATCGCGGGCGCCTGCGGGCGGGTCCGCGTCAGACGGGTCCCGGACACCTGCGGATCGCGCCGCTCGCGCCACCGGGAAGGATCCGTGGGCGCGCTTCGGCTGGGTGATGGCCGTGATCTGGCTCGTGTTCCTGGTGTATCCGGTGGTCGTGCTGCTCGACTCGCCGGCGGAGACCCGATGGGTGGTCGTCGGCTGGGTCGCGCTCGTCGCGTTCATCGTCCTCTACGTGACCGGTTTCCTGCACGGTCTGCGCGGCGGGGGCGGACTCGGCCGTCCGCCGACGACGCGCCAGTGGATCACGTTCGGTGCGCTGAACGTCTGTGCGCTGGCGACCGTTCCCGCGGTCGGCGGATCGGCCATGAGCTTCCTGCCGTTCATCATGTCCTTCGCGTCTTACGGGCTGACGCGCACGTGGCACTGGATCACGACCGTCGGCGCCGGCCTCGTCGCCGCCGGGTGCGTGCTGCTCATCCCCGGGAACCTCCCGTATCTCTCGGTGCTGGCGATCGTCGCCCTGCTCGGGGTCGTCAACACGGTGTCGACCTGGCTCATCCTGCGCTCGGCGGAGGCCGAGCGTCTGGGCCTGGAGCTGGCGACCAGCGAGGGGCGCGAGGCGGTGGCGCGCGACGTGCACGACCTGATCGGCCACTCGCTGACCGTCGTGGGCCTGAAGGCGCAGCTGGTGCGACGGCTGATGGACGACGACCCCGCCAGGGCGAAGGCCGAGCTGGCCGACATCGAGCGGCTGACGGCCGAGGCGATCGCCGGTGTGCGGCAGACCGTCGCGGGCGCGCGGGCGACGACGCTCGTCGAGCAGCTCGCCCTCACCGCGGACTCGTTGCGCGCGGCCGACATCGCGCTCACGGTCGAGGGAGGGCCGGATGCGCTGTCGCCCGCGCAGGCGATCACCGCGAGCTGGATCCTGCGGGAGGCCACGACGAACACGCTGCGTCATTCGGGGGCGGCAGCCGTCCGGGTGCGGATCGCACCGGGGAGGCTCGTCGTCGAGGACGACGGGGCCGGGATCGGCGACGGCGAGGGCAACGGGATCCGCAGCATGCGCGAACGGGCCTCGGCGGCGGGTGCACGGTTCGCGGTGGGGCGCGCCGACGCGGCGGGCACGAAGGTGGAGGTGACCTGGTGAGCGCGGAACGGGAGAGCATCCGGCTGCTGATCGCCGACGACCAGGCACTCGTCCGGGGAGCGCTCGGTGCGCTGCTCGACCTGGAGCCGGACCTGACCGTGAGCGGCCTGGCGTCGGACGGTGCGGAGGCGCTGCGACTGGCGGAGGAGCTGCGTCCGGACGTGTGCCTGATGGACATCCAGATGCCCGACGTGGACGGGGTGGAGGCGACGCGGCGCATCCGGGAGCGGAGCCCCGGCACCCGGGTGCTGATCGTGACGACGTTCGCCCGACCCGGCTACCTGCGGGCGGCTCTCGATGCGGGAGCGAGCGGCTTCCTCGTGAAGGACACCCCGGCGGAGCAGCTCGCCGACGCGGTGCGTCGCGTGCACTCCGGACTCCGGGTGCTGGACCCCGTGCTCGCCGAGGAGAGCCTGTTCGACGGCGCGAACCCCCTGAGCGACCGCGAGCGGCAGGTGCTGCGGCTCGCGGCGGACGGTCGCTCCGCGGCGGCCATCGCGGCAGAGGTGTTCCTGTCGGCCGGCACTGTCCGAAACCATCTCTCCGCGGCGATCGGGAAGACCGGGGCGGACAACCGGGCGCAGGCGGTGCGCGTCGCCGTGGACAAGGGCTGGCTCTGACGGACGGGCCCGCCGTGAGCCGAGGAGCGATCACGTCCGGCTGAGGTTCGCACCGGGTCGGGCGGGGGGACCGGGTCGGCCAGCGCCGGGAGCCCCGTGCCGCTGACGGGAGGGGCTGCCGGGGCCTGCCGGAGGGTGCTGTCGGGCGACGCTGGCCCGATGTCGGTGGGCGGGCGTACGGTGACCCCGACGGGCGACGACGCCCGAGCAGGAGGAGTGCGCGATGGACTGGAAGATCGAGCTCATCTTCGTCCCGGTCTCGGATGTGGACAGGGCGAAGGAGTTCTACACGAGGATCGGATTCAACCCCGACCACGATCATGTGCCCTACGAGGGGTTGCGGTTCGTGCAGATGACCCCGCCGGGTTCTGCCTGCTCGATCGCCTTCGGCACCGGGATGGGCACGGGGCTCGAGCCCGGGCAGCAGAACACCATCCAGGTCGTGGTGCCCGATGCCGACGAAGCGCTGGCGCACCTGCGCGGGCTCGGGGTCGCGGCCGAGGGCGTCGATGAGCAGGACTGGGGGAGATTCGTGCGCTTCGACGACCCCGACGGCAACACCTGGACCCTGCAGCAGATCCCGGACTACGGCGCGCAGAGCTGACACCGCACGGTGGCGGGCGGCGCCGGGTGGGTGGCCCGGGGCGGGTGGCCCGGGGCGGGTGACGCCGGGCGGGTGACGCCGGGCGGGTGACGCCGGGCGGGTGACGCCGGACGGGTGGCGCCGGGCGGGTGGCGCGGGGCGGGTGACGCGGGGCGGGTGACGCGGGGCGGGTGGCGCGGGCTCAGCCGATGCGCGTCGCGCCGCCCGACACGATGATGCCGCCCGTGGCGGGGATGGTCACGCGCAGCTCGCTCGGCCGTCCGACGTGAGCGCCCTGACGGATCCGGACGGCATCGCCGGGGAACCCCTGGTCGCGCAGGTAGGCCCCGACGGACGCCGCTGCCGAGCCCGTCGCCGGGTCTTCGGTGATGCGCCCGACCGGGAACAGGTTCCTGGCCTCGATGTCGCCAGGGTCGTCTGCGTGCAGCACGGTCACGGTGCCGAGCCAGCCCTGTTCGCGCATGAGCTCTGCGACCTCGGCCGGCGCGAAGCGGAACTGGTGGAACAGCTCGCGGTCGCCCAGGAACACGATCGGGTGCCAGTTGCCCGCGAAGGCCTCGCGCACCGGGAACCGGGGGTCCACATCGGCGGCCGTCGCACCGAGCAGGGCGAGCAGCCGGTCGCGCGTGGCCGGGGCGAGGTCACGCACCGCGGGCTCCACGCTCGTGAAGGCCACCGTGACGCGACCGTCCGCGTCGGCGAACGACTCCATCGTGACGGACCCCGCCGGGGTGTCGAACACCACGGTGCCCGGTCCGTCGCGTTCGGCGAGGGCCACGGCGGTCGCCACGGTCGCGTGCCCGCAGAATGGGACCTCGGCCCCCGGGGACCAGTAGCGCACCGTGAAGCGGGCGCTGTCGTGTTCTGCTCCGGTCAGGAACGCGGTCTCCGAGAAGCCGACCTCGGCCGCGATCCGCTGCATCTCCGCATCGTCGAGCCCTGCGGCGTCGAGCACGACCCCCGCAGGGTTGCCGCCGTCCGGTACCGCGGCAAACGCGCTGTAGCGCAGGATCTCGGGAGCGACCGTCATGCGGCGAGCCTAGCGGTGCGGGCCCCCAGGAGGTCACGCCGGGGTCTCGCTCTTGCGCGGCGCGCAGGGGCGGGCACCGGTGCGAGCTCACGCGGCGCCTCTCCTGCGGGCGCAGCGCGATCAGGAGTCACACCGGGGTCTCGGTCTCGCGCGGCGCGCAGGGGCGGGCGCCGGTACGAGTTCACGCGGCGCCTCTCCTGGGGGCGCGGCGCGATCAGGAGTTCACGCGGATGATCTCCTGCTGGTACGGCGCGATCACGTCGCCCGAGATGCGCAGGTCGAGCAGCAGGAAGCGGCGCGTGGCCGGATCCTCCTGCGTCCACGACGCCAGGCGCTCCAGGTCGGCGAGGGTGCGCACGACGACGCCCTCCGCGCCGACTGCGGCACCGAAGGCCGCGAAGTCGACCTCGGGGATGCGCATCGGTCCCTCGGCGAGCCCCTTCAGGCCGTAGAGGTTCACCTCCGCACCGTACGCCGCGTCGTTCCACACCACGGCCATCCCGCGCCCGGCCGCCGCACGCACGGCGGACTCGAGGTCGGCGATGGCCATGAGGCCGCCCCCGTCGCCCGAGGTGAGCACGATCGTGGCGTCGCGACGCGCGAGGGCGGCGCCGACCACGCTGGGCCAGCCCTGGCCGATGGACTGGAAGGCCGTGCCGACCATCATCATCCGATCGGGGGCCGCGACCGGCCAGTACATGTTGGCCCAGCCGATGAAGTGCCCGCCGTCGGACACCACGACCCGGTCCTCGGGCAGCAGCTCGGCGATGCGGCGGGCGGCGGAGCGGGGGTCGAGGCGGCCGTCCGCGGCCAGCTCCTCGCCGGGCTCATACGCGCGGGCGGCGGCCACGTCCACCGTCTCCCGCCACGGGCGAGCGGACGCCGTGCCGGATGCGGGCGCTTCGCCGGGGGCTGCACTGGCCGCGTGTGCTTCGCCAGGGGCCGTGTCGCCGCCTGCGGGCGCCGCGCCGAGTGCTGCGGTCGTACCGAGGGCACCGCGTGCACCGAGGGCGGTGAGTCGCGCGACCAGGGCCTCCGCGGCGATCCGTGCGTCGGCGCGCACGAACCCGCCCACGTGGGCGTGGGTGGCCGCGGGGGCGACGTCGACCTGGAAGACCCGGGTACCGGGGGCGAACAGCTCGCCGAAGCGCATCGTGAACTGGTTCAGGCTCGCCCCGAAGACCACCGCGACATCGGCCGTGCGCACGAGTTCCATCGCGCCGTCGGCGCCGAATCCGCCCGTGACGCCCAGGTCGTAGCGGCTCTCCGGGAAGATGCCGCGGCCGAGCGCGGAGGATGCGGTGAGGGCGCCGGTCAGAGCGGCCAGTTCGCCCAGGGCCGTGCCGGCGCCGGCCAGCCAGGCGCCGCGACCGGCGAGGAGGAACGGGCGCTCTGCGTCATGCAGGGCGGCCGCGATGTCGTCGAGCATCCCCTCGGCGAACTCGCCTCGCGGCGCGAGCGGAGACGGCAGTCGCGGCGACGGCGCTTCCGGCACCTCGCCGGCATCGAGCGCGGCGACGTCGTAGGGGATCGCGAGCACGACGGGCACGCGATACGTGAGGGCGTGCTCGACCGCGATGACGGTGGTGGCGGCGGCATCCGTGCGGCCGACCGTATAGGTGCGGGCGCCGACGGCCGAGGCCAGGGCGATCTGATCCACGTCCCACGGGCGTGGGCCCGACGTGGGCTCGTCGCCCACCACGAGGACGAGCGGGACCTGCGCCTGCACGGCCTCGGCGAGCGCGGTGATTGTGTTGGTGAATCCGGCGCCGTAGGTGGAGGTGCCGGCGGCGATGCGACCGGAGGCGCGGAAGTGCGCGTCGGCCGCGACCACGGCACCCTGCTCGTGACGCACGGCGGTGAACACGGCGCGGGTGTGCTTCTCCAGCGCGTCCAGGAAGTAGGCGTTGCCGTTGCCCATCACACCGAAGACGGCATCGACGTGCTGCGCGAGGGTGAGGGCGACGTGGGCGGAGACGGTGGGCATGCGAAAGCCTTTCGAGACAGGGACGGAGAGAGGGGGTTCCGTATGTGTCTCGCCCCCGCGGCGATGCGGGGTGCTTCGTGCCTCTTTTTCAGGCACCGGCCGGGCCGGACCACCTCAGTCTAGCGGCGTGCCCTGGACCTCGGATACGCGAGAATGGGGCGATGACGGATGCATCGATCGAGCGCGAGACGCTCACCTGGGACGGTTTCGGAGCGGCGACGCGGGAGCTGGCGCGCGCCATCGTCGCGAGCGGCTTCGAACCCGAGGTCGTGGTGGCGATCGCCCGGGGCGGTCTGCTTCCGGCCGGCGCCATCGCCTACGGCCTGGGGGTGAAGAACTGCGGGGCTATCAACGTGGAGTTCTACACCGGCATCGGCACCGTGCTCGACGCTCCCGAGGTGCTGCCTCCCGAGCTCGACATGGCGTACCTCGACGGTCGTCGCGTGCTGCTGGTCGACGACGTGGCGGACTCCGGGCGCACCCTCGCCCTCGCGGTCCGGCTCCTGCAGGAGAAGGGCGCCGACGTGCGCTCGGTCACGATCTACACCAAGCCCACGACGATCATCCAGCCGGACTTCGCATGGAAGGACACCGACCGCTGGATCGACTTCCCCTGGTCGTTCCGCGGCTCGGTGCGCGAAGAGGACGCGGGCCTCGCCCCCTCCGCCTGACCTCGCGTCCGGCGTCCGCTCGCTCGACGCCCTCGCCTCACCCCCGCAGTAGCGCCCGGAGCGTCTGGATGGTGTCGGCTTCGCCGGGTGACTTGTCCGGACGGTAGCCCTTCACCCGCGCGAAGCGCAGCGCGAGCCCGCCCGGGTAGCGCGGGGAGCGCTGCACGCCGTCGATCGCGATCTCCACCACGAGCTCGGGGCGCAGGAACACGGTCGAGGCGGTGCGGTGCGACTCGTGCGCGGGGAACTCCTCGGTCTGCCAGCGCAGCAGCTCGTCGGTCAGGCCCTTGAAGGTCTTGCCCACCATGACGAATCCGCCGGGCTCGCCGAACTCCCCATCGGGGTCGCGCGCCCCGAGGTGCAGGTTGGACAGCCAGCCGCGGCGACGACCCGAGCCCCATTCGGCGCCCAGCACCACGAGCTCGAAGGTGAGCACGGGCTTGACCTTGACCCAGGACTTGCCGCGGCGACCCGCGGCGTAGGGGGCGTCGATCGCCTTCACGAGCACTCCTTCGTGTCCCGCCGCCAGGGCCTCGCGCGACAGACGCTCGGCTTCCTCCGCGTTGTCGGTCACGACCCCCCGGCATGCGCCATTCCCCGGCGACGCGGTCGAGCACCTCCTGCCGCACGGCGAGCGGCTCGTCGAGGAGGTCGCGCCCGTCCACGTGCAGCACGTCGAAGAACCAGGGACGCAGCGCCAGCGTGCGCGCGGCATCGGCTCCGAACCGGGACATGGTCTCCTGGAACGGGCGCGGCCCGCCGTCCTCGTCCAGCGCGAGGGTCTCGCCGTCGAGGATCAGCTCGCGCGCGGGAAGGCCGCGGACCACCTCCACGATCTCGGGCAGGCGATGGGTCACGTCCGCGAGACTGCGTGTGTAGATGCCCACCTCGTCCCCGCGGCGGTGCACCTGGATGCGCGCGCCGTCGAGCTTGTACTCCACGGAGGCGCGGCCGGTGATCCCGATGGCGTCCGTCGGCGTGGCGGCGGTGGCGGCGAGCATCGGCAGCACCGGCCGCCCGATGCGCAGCCCGACCGCCTCCAACGCGCCCTCGCCGCCCGTGAGAGCCAGGAGCGCCGTCTCGCCGAGGTCGCCGGAGAGCATCGCCGCACGCCGCACCGTGGCGACCGGCTGGTCCGCGGCGCGGGCGATCGCATCGAGCAGCACGCCGCTCAGTGCGCCGGTGCGCAGCTCGCCGAGCATCGCTCTGCCGAGGAAGTCCCATTCCGGGGCTGTCGCGCGGGCGGCGAGATCGTGCAGAAGCTCGCTCCGCCTGCCGGCCGAGCCGCTCCCCGACGCGGCGGCGAGCGCATCGAAGGTGTGGTCGACGGCGGCGATCGTCAGCTCCGACTCCGCGGAGTGCGCGATGTCGAGCGCCGCCAGGCCGCGCCAGCCCACCCCGAGCCTGCCCTGGCGCGGAGCCGCGAGCAGCAGCCCGACCACCGCGGGGAGGTCGGCGGCGTCGGCGCGACGCAGCAGCTGCGCGATCGCCTCGATCTTGGCGAGGCGCGAGGAGGTCGCGGCGACCTGTTCCGTGGTGACGACGAGCTCCGAGAGCAGCATCCCCGCATCATCCCACCGGGGTCGGACACGCGGGAGACGCTTGACAGCGTCGCGGCCCTCCCGTGCTCAGCGCCCGCGGAAGGCCGGCTTCCTCTTCTCCTGGAACGCGGCGAAGCCCTCCCGGTAGTCCTCGGTGTCGCACAGCGCGGCCTGCGCGGCGTTCTCCACGTCGACCGACTCCCACAGGGTCAGACGCTCGTCGCGGATGCGGGCGACCAGCTCCTTGCTCGCCAGGAACGCCGCCGTGGCGCCGCGGGCCGCCGTCGCTGCGGCCTCCGCGGTCGCCGCGACCACCTCGTCATCGGGGAGCACGCGGGAGAACAGGCCGGACTGCACCGCCTCGGCACCGCTCATCAGACGGCCCGTGTAGATGAGGTCGAGCGTCTTGTGGGCGCCGAGCCGGTCGAGGAACAGTGCGTGCCCGCCCGAGTCGAGCGTGGCCCCGAGCGCCGCGAACGGCGAGCCGATCCTGGCGGACTCGGCGACGTACACCACGTCGGTCGCGATCAGCAGCCCGAGCCCCACGCCCAGGCAGGCGCCGTGCGCCACCGCGAACGTCGGGGCGGGGAAGCGCGCCATGCGCTGCAGCAGCGGTGTGACACGGCCGCCCAGGTAGCCGAGCACGTCGTCGTCGCGGGGGTCGACCGCGGAGATGTCACGGCCGGCGCAGAAGGCCCTGCCTTCGCCGCGGAGCAGGAGGGCGCGCACGCCGGCTTCCTCCGCCCGCCGGTACGCGGCGTCGAGTTCGGTCAGCGCCGCCTCGTCCAGGGCGTTGAGCTTCGCCGGTGCGTTCAGCACGACGGTCGCGACGTCGTCGGCGATGGTCAGGTCGATCACGGTGGTCCTCCGGGTCAGACGTCGTAGTCGACGACCAGGCGGTCGCTGGTCGGGTGGGACTGGCAGGTCAGCACGTACCCGCGTTCGAGCTCATCCGGTTCGAGCGCGTAGTTCTCTGTCATGGTGACACTGCCCTCGATCACCCGCGCGCGACACGTGCCGCATACGCCGCCCGCGCACGCGAAGGGCGCGTCGGGGCGAACGCGGAGGGCGGCGTTCAGCACCGACTCCCGCGCTGCGACCGGGCTCTTCACGGTCGAGGAGACGCCGTCGAGGTTCACCTCGATGCGCACGGTCTTCTCGCCGCTGCGCACCGTGACGGGTCGCGCAGCCCTGACCGGCTCGTCGCCCGTGGTGAACAGCTCGAAGCGGATGTGCTCGCGCGGCACGCCCACGTCGGCGAGCACCTCCCGGCACAGGTCGACCAGGGCGAGCGGTCCGCACAGGAACCACTCGTCGACATCGGCCGGGTCGATCAGTGCGCCGAGGATCGTGCGCAGCTTCGCGTCGTCGATGCGGCCGGACAGCACCGGGGCCGTGCGCTGCTCGCGGGAGAGCACGTGGTGCAGCGTGAGGCGCGTGGGGTAGCGGTCCTTCAGATCGGCGAGGTCCTCCAGGAACATCACGTCGAGCGTCGACCGGTTCGTGTACAGCAGGGTGAAGCGCGAGCTCTCCGACCGTGACAGCACGGTGTGCGCGAGCGCCATCAGCGGCGTGATGCCGGAGCCGGCGGCGATGCCGACCACGTGCTTCCTGTCGAGGTCGTCGAGCCCGGAGGTGAAGGTGCCCTGTGGGCTCATCACGTCGATGCGGTACCCCGGGTGCAGACCCGTCTGCGCCCACGTCGAGAACAGCCCGCCCTCGTCGCGCTTGACCGCCACGCTCAGTCTCGTCGGCAGTCCGTCCCCTCGGTGCTCCGGCGCACGGCACAGCGAGTAGGAGCGGCGCACCTCGACGCCGTCCAGCGTGGTCCGCAGCGCCACGTACTGCCCCGGCAGGTGGTCGTAGTCGTCGGCGAGCTCCGCAGGCACCGTGAACGTGACCTCCACCGCGTCTTCGGTGAGCGGGCGCACGTCCTCGACCGTGAGGGTGTGGAAGCGCGCCCGGGTGCGTTCGCGCGCGGCGGGGCCCGGGGAAGGGGACGACGTCGTCGGCGCGGCGGCACGGACGGGGGAGAACAGCGACATCAATGCACCTTGAAGTGGTCGAAGGGCTCGAGGCAGGCGCGGCACTCGAAGAGCGCCTTGCACGAGGTCGAGCCGAAGCGGGACACCTCCCTGGTGTCGAGCGACCCGCACCGCGGGCAGCGCACGCTCAGGGCGAGGCGGATCGGTCCGGACGGCACGGCGGCGCGGCCGGACGGCGGGGCGATGCCGTAGGCGCGGAGCTTCTGCCGACCCTCCTCGCTCATCCAGTCCGTCGTCCACGCAGGGGAGAGGACGAGACGCACCTCGACCGTGTCGAAACCCGCAGCGGTCAGGGCGAGCACCACGTCGTCGCGGATCGTGTCCATCGCGGGGCAGCCGCTGTACGTCGGGGTGATGTCCACCCGCACGCGGGCGCCGTCGACCTCCACGGCGCGCAGCACACCCAGGTCCTCGATCGTGAGTACCGGCACCTCGGGGTCCGGCACGGCAGCGGCGATGCGCCACGCCTCGGTGCGTGCGCCCACGGCGGTGTCGACGGTCGTGCGCGTCACCATGACGCCCCCGGGTGCCGACGTGCCAGCACCTGCATCTCGGCGAGGATGTGTCCGAGCGGGGTGGCGTGCGCGCCGCGTCGCCCTCCTGCGGAGGAGGCTGCCACCTGCGGGACCTCGAGCTCCGCCTGCGCGAACACCGTGTCCACGACCGCGTCGAAGCCGGCGCGAAGGGTCGACGGGCGCACGGCCGCGTCGCCCAGCCGGTCGATCAGCGGCTCGTCGCGGAACAGCTCGTCCACGTAGGGCCACACGTCTGCGACGGCGCGGATCATCCGGCGCCGCGACTCCTCCGTGCCGCCCGCAAGCCGCAGCACCCACTGCACGGCGTGGTCGCGGTGGTAGTCGACCTCCTTGAGCGCCTTCTCGGC
Source organism: Microbacterium sp. p3-SID336 (assembly GCF_025143365.1). Classification (GTDB taxonomy): domain Bacteria; phylum Actinomycetota; class Actinomycetes; order Actinomycetales; family Microbacteriaceae; genus Microbacterium. Next base: position 49,821 of record NZ_JALXPE010000021.1, read on the forward strand.
GATAGCCGCGAACGTGGGCTCGCTGCTCGCACGCAGAGCCGTGTACAGCTCCACCAGATACACCGACACCACGAACTGCCGCGCGATCGTCTGCGCGAAGTCCCCGTTGGGCTGCTCCACGATCCAGGCGCTGCGGAACTCCGGCTCGTCGCGGAAGTACGCCAGATCGTCCTCCGAACGGCCGTCGAAGGTTCCCGCGAAGTGCAGGAGGGAGCGTGCGTGCCCGAGCAGATCGAGGGCGATGTTGCCGAGCGCCACGTCCTCCTCCAGCTCGGGGGCACGGGAGATCCACGCGCCGAGCTGCTGCGACAGGATGAGCGCGTCGTCGCCGAGCCACAGCGCGTATTCGGCGATGTCCGCGCTCGCCGCGGTGGTGTCGGCCCCGGCGAGCTCCGCGCTCAGCCGCAGCTCGTCGACCGAGACGTCGCCGTGGAGATCCTCGTGCATGTCGTCGTGCACGTCCGCCTGCACCGGGTGCTGCCTGCTCACAGGTGCGGCACCCCCTCGGAGGCCGTGTAGTACACGGCGTGACGGTAGTTCTTGCCTGCGGGGCTCTCGAAGTAGGCGCCCTTGGCGTCCGGGTCGCTCGTGGTGACGGCCTCCGCGGGGACCACCCAGATCGAGACGCCCTCGCCGCGACGCGTGTAGAGGTCGCGCGCGTTGCGGATGGCCATCTCGGAGTCGGGGGCGTGCAGCGACCCCACGTGCACGTGGCTGAGGCCGCGGTTCGCGCGCACGAACACCTCCCACAGCGGCCAGGGCTCGCGCTCGTCGGCGCCGGGAGTGGCCATCACGCCACCGCCTTCGTGGCGAGTGCCTGCTTGCGGGCGTACTCCGCCGCGGCCTCGCGCACCCAGGCGCCCTCGTCGTGCGCGGTGCGTCGGCGCTCCAGCCGTTCCGCATTGCAGGGGCCGTTGCCGCGCAGCACCTGGAAGAACTCGTCCCAGTCGATCTCGCCCATCTCGTAGCGGCCCGTCTCCTCGTCGAAGCGCAGCTGCGGATCGGGCAGCGTGACCCCGAGGATCTCCGCCTGCGGCACGAGCATGCTCACGAAGCGCTGGCGCAGCTCGTCGTTGGAGAAGCGCTTGATCTTCCAGGCCATGGACTGGGCGGAGTTGGGGGACTGGTCGTCGGGCGGCCCGAACATGGCCAGGCTCGGCCAGTACCAGCGGTTCACGGCATCCTGCGCCATCTGCCGCTGCTCCTCGCTGCCGCGCATGAGCGTGAGCAGGATCTCGAACCCCTGCCGCTGATGGAACGACTCCTCCTTGCAGATGCGTACCATCGCGCGGCCGTAGGGACCGTACGACGCCCGACAGAGCGGGACCTGATTGCAGATCGCGGCGCCGTCGACGAGCCAGCCGATCGCGCCCATGTCGGCCCAGGTCGGGGTGGGGTAGTTGAAGATCGAGGAGTACTTGGCCTTGCCGCTGATGAGCTGGTCCATCATCTCGTCGCGCGTGATCCCGAGGGTCTGGGCGGCCGAGTAGAGGTAGAGGCCGTGTCCCGCCTCGTCCTGCACCTTCGCCAGCAGGATCGCCTTGCGCTTGAGGCTGGGGGCGCGGGTGATCCAGTTGCCCTCGGGCTGCATGCCGATGATCTCGGAGTGCGCGTGCTGGGAGATCTGCCGGATGAGGGTCTTGCGATACGCGTCCGGCATCCAGTCGCGCGGCTCGATGCGCTGCTCGTTCGCGATGAGCTCGTCGAACAGGCGCTCCTCTTCGGTGCTCCCGTCTCCCACGAGCGACAGGTCTGCAGGACTGGTCATCGTCGACTCCTCGCCATCCGGTCTTCTTTACTGACCGATCGTTAGGTAATTCTGGCACAGGCGGGGGAGGGATACAAGACGAGCCCGTCGTGGGCGACGTCGTCCGGGGGAGCCGATGTCCGCGGGCTGAGGCAGAGTGGAGGGCATGACCTCCGCCCCGTCCGGCACCCTGCACGCCGCCGCCCTCTCCGCCCTCGGCGAGCTCGTCGGACGCCCCGACGTCGACTTCCATGAGGGGCAGTACGAGGCGATCGAGGCGCTGGTCGAGGGGCGTCGCCGCGCCCTCGTCGTGCAGCGCACGGGCTGGGGCAAGTCGGCGGTGTACTTCGTCGCGACCCTGCTCCGCCGTCGGCAGGGGGCCGGTCCGACCGTGCTGGTGTCTCCGCTCCTAGCCCTCATGCGCGACCAGATCGCCGCGGCCGAGCGGGCGGGAGTGCGCGCCGTCGCGATCAACTCCACGAACGCGCATGAGTGGGCCGAGGTGCAGGAGAGGCTGGCGCGAGACGAGGTCGACGTGCTGCTCGTCTCGCCGGAGCGGCTGAACAACCCCGCGTTCCGCGAGGAGCAGCTGCCCGCCCTCGTGGCGCGGCTGGGGATGCTCGTCGTGGACGAGGCGCACTGCATCAGCGACTGGGGCCACGACTTCCGGCCGGACTACCGGCGGCTGCGCGACCTCATCGCACAGATGCCGGCCGACGTGCCGGTGCTGGCGACGACCGCGACGGCCAACAGCCGCGTGGTGGCCGACGTGGCGGAGCAGCTCGGCGGCGAGGAGCAGTCCGGCGCCGCCGCTCCGGTGCTCACGATCCGCGGACCGCTGGCCCGCACCTCGCTGCGGCTCGGGGTGCTCCGCCTCAAGGACTCGGCAAGTCGTCTGGCCTGGCTGCTGAGCCACCTCGACGACCTCCCCGGCAGCGGCATCATCTACACGCTCACGGTCGCGGCCGCCGTCGACACGGCGCGGCTGCTGCGTGAGCACGGCCACGAGGTGCGCGCGTACACCGGGCAGACCGACGCCGAGGAACGGGCGGAGTCGGAGGGGATGCTCAAGCGCAACGAGGTCAAGGCGCTCGTGGCGACCAGTGCGCTCGGGATGGGGTTCGACAAGCCCGACCTGGGTTTCGTGGTGCACCTCGGCGCTCCGTCGTCGCCGGTCGCCTACTACCAGCAGGTGGGTCGTGCGGGGCGGGCCAGCGAGAGCGCCGACGTGCTGCTGCTTCCCGGCGTGGAGGACCGCGACATCTGGCATTACTTCGCGACGGCATCGATGCCGGACAGGGAGCGGGCCGAGCGGGTCATCGCCGCCCTCGGCGACAGTCCGATCTCGACGCCCGCCCTGGAGGCGCTGGTCGACCTCCGGCGCACGCCTCTGGAGCTGCTGCTGAAGGTTCTCGACGTCGACGGCGCCGTGCGCCGCGTGCAGGGCGGCTGGATCGCGACCGGGGCCCCCTGGAGCTACGACGCCGAGCGGTACGAGCGCATCGCCGCGGAGCGGGTCGCGGAGCAGCAGCACATGCTCGAGTACGAGCAGACCGATGGCTGCCGCATGGCGTTCCTGCAGCGTGCCCTCGACGACGACACCGCGGCGCCCTGCGGTCGCTGCGACAACTGCGCGGGCGTGTGGTTCCCGCAGGAGGTCGCGCAGAGCGCGAGCGCGCAGGCCGTGGCGTCGCTCGATCGGGTCGGCGTGCCGATCGAGCCCCGTCGCGCGTGGCCGACGGGTGCCGACCGGTTGGACGTGCCCGTGCGCGGGCGCATCCCCGCCGAGGAGCAGGCCGAGGAGGGGCGTGCGCTCGCCCGGCTCACCGACCTGGGCTGGGGCGGGACGCTCCGCGAGGTGTTCGCCGCCAGCGCCGCGGATGCGCCGGTGACTCCCCAGCTGCTGCAGGCGTGCGTCCGGGTGCTGGCCGGGTGGGGATGGGCCGAGCGGCCGGCCGCCGTGGTGGCGCTGCCGTCTCGTGCGCATCCGCAGCTCGTGGATTCGCTGGCACGGGGGCTCGCGGAGATCGGGCGCTTGCCGTACCTGGGGGCGCTCACGCCGCGGAACGGAGGTCCGTCCGGGCAGGCGGGCGGCAACAGCGTCTTCCGGCTCGCGGGGGTGTGGGACAGGTTCGATGCGGCGCACCTGGAGGTGCCGGCTGGCCCGGTGCTGCTCGTGGACGACCTCGTGGACAGCCGGTGGACCATGACGGTCGCCGCACGCGAGCTCCGGCGTGCGGGCGCGACGGCCGTCCTCCCGTTCGCACTGGCGCTGCGCGGCTGAGGCGGGGCAGGAATGCTCGGCCGGATCCGCGTCAGTCGTCGGCGGGGGCGATGCGCGGCGGCCAGGACGTGGCGCCGAGCTCGCGCGAGATGTTCCTGGCGGTCTCGCGCAGCGCGTTGACGATCGCGTCGGTCGCGGGCGTCTGCGAGGTCGGCATGACCACGGCGACCGCGGCGACGATCGCGTCGGAGGCATCGGCGATGGGGGCGGCGAGCGAGGACTCGCCCAGCACGGCCTCGTCGAACTCGCCCGCGGTGCCCCGCTCGGCGATCGACGGGAGCTCGAGCGTGAGCCGGGCGACGTCGGTGACGGTGTCGCCGGTGAGGCTGCGCAGGGGGGCGGCGAACACACTCTGCTGGAAGCCCTGGTCGTACGCGAGCAGCACCTTGCCCATGGCGGAGGCGTGCGCGGGGATGGCCATCCCGGTCTCGAGCATCTGCTGACTGTCGTCGGGGCGCAGGTTGTGGTGGATCACGAGTACGTCGGTGAAATGCGGGGCGCCCAGGCGCACGGAGAGGCGGGTGCGGCGTGCGAGCTCCTGGGTCCAGCGCATGGCCCTGGCGCGCACGTCGAGCGTGTCGAGGTAGACGTTGCTGAGACGCAGCAGCGTGGGGCCGAGCATGTACCGCTGACCGCCCCGCTCCTTGGCGACGAGGCCGTGCGCGCGCAAGGACTTCACGATGCCGTGCACGGTGGACGGCGGCAGACCGAGCGCGGCGGACAGGTCGGTGATGCCGAGGTGACGCGCTCCCTGGAGCAGGTCGAGGATCTTCGCCGCGCGGTCGATCGCCTGGATCATGCGCGTCCTCCTTCCGGTCGTCGTCGAGCCGGTGATGCCGGTCGCCGGATCGATCTTGACAAGCCCGCAGGCTCCGAGCATATTCGACATTGACGAATTCCTTTCGGATTTTCGCGAAAACGTCACGACGCATCAAAGGAGATCGCACGATGAAGAAGCTCATCAACGCCCCGGAGGACGTCCTCGTCGAGTCCCTGCGGGGCGTCGCCGCCGCGCATCCGGAGCTGTCCGTCGACCTGGAGAACCACGTCATCACCCGCGCCACGCCCAAGGAACAGGGCAAGGTCGCCGTGGTGTCCGGCGGCGGATCCGGGCACGAGCCGCTGCACGGCGGCTTCGTCGGCACCGGGATGCTCGACGCCGCCGTCGCCGGGGAGGTCTTCACCTCGCCGACCCCCGACCGCGTGCAGGTGGCCACCAAGGCCGTCGACCGGGGCGCCGGCGTCCTGCACATCGTGAAGAACTACACCGGCGACGTGCTCAACTTCGAGATGGCCGCCGAGCTCGCCTCCATGGAGGGCATCGAGGTCGGCACCGTCGTGGTCGACGACGACGTCGCCGTGCAGGACTCCCTCTACACCGCCGGACGACGCGGCGTGGGCCTGACCGTGCTGCTCGAGAAGCTCGTCGGCGCCGCCGCCGAGGAAGGGCGGGACCTGGCCGCGGTGGTCGAACTCGCGAAGCGCATCAACGGGCAGGGGCGCTCGATGGGCATGGCGCTCACGAGCTGCACTGTCCCCGCCGCAGGCAAGCCGACGTTCGACCTCCCCGACGACCAGATGGAGATCGGCATCGGCATCCACGGTGAACCGGGACGCCACCGCGAGCCCCTGGCACCCGCCGCCGACATCGCCCGGCAGCTCGTGGAACCCATCCTGGGCGACATCGACGCCGCAGGTCCCGCGATCGTGATGCTCAACGGCATGGGCGCCACCCCGCTCATCGAGCTGTATCTCATGTACGGCGAGGTCGCGGCGATCCTCGAGAAGTCCGGCGTGCAGATCGCCAGGAACCTGGTCGGCAACTACATCACCTCGCTCGACATGGCGGGCTGCTCGGTCACCGTGCTGAAGGCCGACGACGAGCTGCTGCGGCTGTGGGACGCACCGGTGAACACCCCCGGACTGCGGTGGGGCGCATGATGGCGGCAGTGGACACGGGCGTGCTCGTCGACTGGATCACCCGTTACCGCGAGGCGGTCACTGCACAGCGCGACTGGCTCACGGAACTCGACTCCGCGATCGGCGACGCCGACCACGGTGCGAACATGGCCCGCGGCTTCGCCGCCGTGGGGGAGAAGCTCGCCGCCGGTGCTCCCGGCACGATCGACGAGCTGCTGAAGACGGTCGGCATGACGCTCGTGAGCTCCGTGGGCGGGGCGAGCGGGCCGCTCTACGGCACCTTCTTCCTGCGCATGGGCATGAACGCCGGGGCGGTCGCCGAGCTGGACGGTCCTGCGCTGGCCGCCGCACTGCGCGCCGGGCTCGAGGGCATCGTCGCGCGTGGCAAGCCCGAGGCGGGGGACAAGACCATGTACGACGCGATGGCCCCGGCCGTCGACGCCTTCGACGCGGCGCTCGCCGCCGGGTCCGCTCTCCCCGACGCCGCACGGGCCGCCGCGGACGCCGCCGCCGCCGGTCGCGATGCCACCCTGCCGCTCGTGGCACGCAAGGGCAGGGCGAGCTACCTGGGCGAACGCAGCGCCGGTCACCTCGACCCGGGCGCCGCATCGACCGCGATCCTCTTCGAGACGCTCGCCGCGGCGGTCGCGGACAGCGCCTGATGATCGGGATCGTCGCCGTCTCCCACAGCGCCCGGCTCGGGGAGGCGGCGCTGGAGCTCGCCCAGCAGATGGTGACCGGCGACAGTGTGCGCGTGCGAGTCGCCGCCGGCGCGGGGACCGACCCGCAGGGCGAGCCGATCCTCGGCACGGACGCGGTGGCGGTGGCCGGAGCGATCGACGAGCTCGCCGCGGAGTGCGAGGGAGTGCTCGTGCTGATGGACCTCGGCTCCGCCGTGCTGAGTGCGGAGCTCGCGCTGGAGCTGCGGGCGAGCGACGTGCCGGTCCGGCTCGCGCCCGCGCCGTTCGTGGAGGGCCTGCTCGCGGCCGTGGTCGCCGCCGCGGCCGGCGCCGACCTGGCGACGGTGGCGGACGAGGCATCCGGCGCGCTCGCGGCGAAGACCGGGCAGCTGGGGCCGGCCGCGGGGGAGGAGCCCGCCCCGGCTGCCGACCTCATGGACAGCGATCGCCCCGCGGGTTCGCCGCCCGGTGCTGCGGGCCAGAAGCCGGACGACATGGTGCGCCGGAGCGTGCGGGTGCGCAACCCGCTCGGCATCCATGCCCGTCCGGCGGCGCTCATCGCGGAAGCCGCAGCGGGCGCCGACGTGAGGCTGCGGCTCGCGGACGGCAGGGACGCGTCTGCGGCGAGTCTGACCCGACTGCTCGCGCTCGGCGCACGGCAGGGGACCGCGATAGAGCTGCAGGGCACGGGTCCCGGGGCCGCGGCGGCGCTCGATCGCCTCGCCGCGCTCTTCGACGACGGCTTCGGCGAGGGCGTCGAGCCTGCGGCCGACGGCTTCGGCGAGGGCGTCGAGCCTGCGGCGGAGGGCGACGCGGACTCCGCGTCCGACCCCGCCACCGATACGACCTCTGCAGCGCCGTACTCGGCACGATCCGGTTCCTCCGGTGCCACGCTTGCCGCACCCGCGCCTTCCGGATCCGCCGCACCCGCGTCCGCAGTCCCGGGCGAGCCGCGGGTGCCGATCGCGCCGGGTGCCGTGCTGCAGGGCCGGGGTGTGAGCCCCGGTCGGGTCGCGGCACCGGTCGTGCACCTCGCACCGCCGCTGCCGGAGCCGGAAGCGGGCGCGGTGGTCCCACCCGCCGACCGCGACGCCGAGGTCTCGGCGATCGAATGGGCCGCGGTCGCCGTCGCCGACCAGCTGCGCTCCCGCACCGCGCAGGCCAGTGGCGAGGCCAGAGCCATCCTGGACGCGTCCCGGCTCCTGGCCTCCGATCCTGAGCTGGTGGCTGAGGCGACCGCCCTCGTGCGCACGAAGGGACGGACGGCCGCACGAGCGATCTGGGAGACCGCGGCCTCGCACGAACAGGCACTGGTCGCGCTCGGCGGACGGATGGCCGAGCGCGCCGCCGACATCCGCGATGTGCGCGACCGCATCATCGCGGAGATCCTGCGCGTCGACATGCCGGGCGTGCCCGATCGCGACGAGCCGTTCGTGCTCGTCGCGACCGATCTTGCACCCGCCGACACGGCGTCACTGGATGGCGGTCGCTGCGTCGCGCTCGTGACGGAGCAGGGCGGTCCGACCTCGCACACCGCGATCATCGCGCGGTCGCTCGGCCTGCCCGCGGTGGTCGGCGTCGCCGGGGCGACCGGGATCGCCGAGGGGGCACTCCTCCTCGTGGACGGCGACCGGGGGACCGTGACGGTGGATCCGGCGGAGTCCGAGCTGGCGGAGGCCCGCGCCGCGGCGACCGTCGTGATCTTCGACGGACGTGGACGGCTCGCCGACGGCACGAGGGTCCCGCTGCGCGCGAACGTCGGCGGGGCGTCGGACGCGACGGCCGCCGCCGCGGCGCAGGCCGAAGGCGTCGGGCTGTTCCGCACGGAGTTCTGCTTCCTCGACAGGGTCGAGGCCCCGACGATCGACGAGCAGGTGAGTGCCTATCGTGGCGTGCTGGCGGCCTTCCCCGGACGCACCGTGGTGGTGCGCACGCTCGATGCGGGAAGCGACAAGCCGCTGCCGTTCGCGAACGCGGAGGACGAGGAGAACCCGGCACTCGGCGTGCGCGGCCTGCGGATCGCGCGCCGGAACCCGGCACTGCTGGACGATCAGCTCCGCGCCCTGGCCCGTGCCGCAGACGCGGAGACCGCCGACATCGAGGTGATGGCGCCGATGGTGGCGACGGTCGACGAGGCGCGCGCATTCGCGGAGCGCTGCCACGCGGCGGGGCTCGACCGCGTCGGGATCATGATCGAGACGCCCGCGGCGGCGCTCCTGGCCGCGGAGCTGCTGGAGGTCGTGGATTTCGTGAGCCTGGGGACGAACGATCTGGCCCAGTACACGCTCGCGGCCGATCGTCTGCTCAGCGACCTCGGAGACCTCAACGACCCCTGGCAGCCGGCGGTGCTGCGGCTGATCGCGATGGTCGGCGAGGCGGGGCGTGCGGCCGGCAAGTCCGTCGGCGTGTGCGGTGAGGCCGGGGGCGACCCCGCGCTGGCACCGGTGCTCGTTGGCCTCGGTGTGACGTCGCTCTCGATGACACCGCGGGCGCTCGGCCGGGTGGCGGCGGCGCTCGACGCGGTCACGGCGGAGGACTGCGCGCGTGCCGCGGCGGCGGCTCGGACCGCGTCGACGGCGGCGGAGGCACGGGGCGCGGCGGCGGAGGTGCTGCGGTCGGGGCCTCCGCTTCCCTAGAGCGCCGCGGGCTCCGCAGAACGCTGCAGCCTTTTCCGCGGAGGTGTGGTGTTGACAGGCGCTCCCGCGGGTCGCCCCCATTCCGACCGACCTGTATTCCTGACCGATCGTTCGGTTAGTATGAGCGGACGGGACGTCGAGGTCCCGTATCGGAGCACGACGAGGAGGTCGGCGATGACGGACGTGACGACGGAGGAGATTCCGGCGAACCGCGCCATGATGGAGCGCGACCGCGCGTCGGCCATGCTCGGGCTCGTGGTCGAGCGGGATGACCCCGGCCATGCCGTGGTGTCGATGCGCGTCCGCGATGACATGACCAACGGCTTCGCCATCACGCACGGCGGGTTCGTGTTCGCGCTCGCCGACACCGCCTTCGCGATCGCGTGCAACGAGGATGACAGGGTCACCGTGGCCGCAGGCGCCGACATCTCCTTCCTCAAGCCGACCGTCGCCGGTCAGACCCTCACGGCCACGGCCGTGCGGCGCACCCGCACCGGACGCTCCGGGATCTACGACGTCACCGTGGTCGACGAGCAGGGCGACCCGGTCGCCGAGTTCCGCGGCCGCTCCCGCACCACCTCCCGCACGCTCTGATCCACGGCACTCACCCCGCCTCCCGCCTT
>NZ_JALXPE010000022.1 GCF_025143365.1 Microbacterium sp. p3-SID336
CCGGACGGTCGCCGGACGAGATCACGCGCATCGTCGTGACCAAGTTCCATCCGGCGTCCCTGGTGCGTGACCTCCACGCGCTGGGGGTGCGCGCGGTCGGGGAGAACCGCCAGCAGGAGCTCACGGCGAAGGCCGACGAACTGGCCGACCTCGACCTGGAGTGGCACTTCATCGGTCAGGGACAGACGAACAAAGCCGGCGCCATCCGTCGCAGCGCCGATGTCGTGCACTCGGTGGACCGCGAGCGGTTCGCCGATGCACTGCATCGCGCAGCCCCCGGCGACGACGTGCTCGACGTGCTCGTCCAGGTCAACCTCACCGATGACGCGGGCCGCGGAGGCGTCGCCCCGAGCGCCGCGACGGCGCTGGCCGAGCACGTGCTGACCCTGTCCACGCTGCGGCTCCGCGGCGTGATGGCCGTCGCCCCCCTCGACGAGGAGCCCGCCTCGGCGTTCGCGCGCCTGCGCCGCGTCGCGGACGACGTGCGGACCATCGCCCCTGACGCGGCCTGGATGTCCGCCGGGATGACCGGCGACTTCGTCGAGGCCGTCCAGGCCGGTGCGACACACCTGCGGATCGGTTCCGCAATCACGGGACCGCGCCCCGAGCGGGGTTAACCTGTGACAAGACCAGCCCGAGACGTTCGAACCGGAGGACACGATGGGTAACCCGCTGAAGAAGACCATGGTGTATCTCGGCCTCGCCGACGAAGAAGAGGTCTACGAGGAGGAGGCGCAGGCTCCGGCCCGCGCCCACCGCGAGCGTGAGCGTGAGCGCGAGGAGCCGGCCCCGGCGCCCGTCACGCCGCTCCGCCGTCCCGTCGCCGTCCGCCAGCCCGCAGCAGGAGCCGTGAACGAGATCCTCACCGTCCACCCGAAGCAGTACCGCGACGCGCAGCTCATCGCGGAGAACTTCCGTGAGGGCGTCCCGGTCATCATCAACCTCTCCCAGATGAGCGACGCCGACGCGCGCCGCCTCATCGACTTCGCGAGCGGTCTCTCCCTCGGTCTGTACGGCCGCATCGAGCGGGTGACCTCCAAGGTCTTCCTGCTCTCGCCGGAGAACATCGCCGTGTCGGGTCACGGGGGAATCGCGCACGCAGACGCCGAGTCTGCGGGCTTCGACCACTCCTGACCTCGTGCAGCTGGTCTCGGTTCTCGCCAGCATCGTCCATCTGGTGCTGCTGCTGTACATCTTCGTGCTCTTCGCCCGGCTGATCCTCGACTACATCCCGATGTTCAATCGGGAGTGGCGTCCCAAGGGCTTCGGCCTGGTCGCTGCGGAAGCGGTCTACACGGTCACCGATCCGCCGATCCGGTTCTTCCGGCGGATCATCCCGCCGTTGCGCATCGGGCAGCTGTCGCTCGACTTCGGCTTCGCGTTGACGCTTCTCGTCGTGCTGATCCTGATGAACATCGTGCGGCTCTTCATCCGCTGAGCGGCCCGCGTGTCGCGCACCAGGGCGCCGATGACTTCGCCGAGCCTGGGTGTCGTGGCATCGCGACCCCAAGGCTCGGGGGCTATGCTGGCACCCAGGTGCGCGCCCCGGGTTCGCGCCACATCACGAACACGCCATACATCGGTACTGGCAATCGAACTCATCGAAAGAGGAGCCACCCATGGCACTTACCCCGGATGACGTCGTCACCAAGCAGTTCCAGCACGTTCGCTTCAAGGACGGGTTCGACCCGGACGAGGTCGACGACTTCCTCGACGAGATCGTCATCGAGTGGCGCAAGGCCCTCGAGGAGAATGCCGAGCTGAAGGCCAAGCTGGCCGCCTACGAGTCCGGCGCCGCTCCGGCCGCGACCGAGGCCCCGGCCGCTGCGGTCCCCGCTCCTGCTCCGGCCGCCGAGGCCGCTCCGGTCGAGGCAGCGCCCACCGGCTCCGCCACCGCGACCGCCGGCATCATCGAGCTGGCTCAGCGCCTGCACGACGAGCACGTCGCCGAGGGTGAGGCCAAGCGCAACCAGCTCATCTCCGAGGCCGAGGCCGAGGTCGCCCGCATCCGCACCGAGGCCGAGGCCAAGCAGCGCGAGGAGACCGCCCGTCTCGAGCGCGAGCGCAACACGCTCGAGGCCCGCATCACGGAGCTCCGCAACTTCGAGCGCGACTACCGCGCCCAGCTGCGCGGCTACATCGAGGGCCAGCTCCGCGACCTCGACGAGAAGTCGGCTTCCACGGACTCCACGCCCGTCTCCGCGATCGGTCTGTAAGGCGCCCTCTTGCCAGGACGTCGCCCCCTTCGTCGGTCGGCGGCCGGTGCGATCGTTGCGATTCTCGCAGCGGTCGTGCTGGCCGCCGATCAGTTTGTGAAGTACCTCACGATCGAGCACCTGCCTCTGCACGAGGTCGTCCCGGTGCTCGGGGAGTTCCTTCAGCTGTACTTCGTGCGCAATCCCGGCGCGGCCTTCTCGCTCGGCTCCGAGGTCACGTGGATCTTCACGATCGCGATGGCCGTGGTCGCCGGCGTGATCATCTGGAAGGCCTTCGGCCTGCAGTCCCGGCTGTGGGCGGTCGTGCTCGGCTGCCTCCTGGGCGGTGTGCTCGGGAACCTCACCGATCGGCTCTTCCGGGAGCCCGGGTTCCCGGTCGGACACGTGGTCGACATGATCTCGATGCCGTGGATGATGCCGGCCATCTTCAATGTGGCCGACATCTTCATCGTCACGGGCATGATCTCGGTAGCGCTGCTCGTGGTCTTCGGTCTCCGCTTCGACGGGACGCGCGAGCGCGATCACGAACCGGTCGAGTCCGACGAGGAGGCCGAGGCCGCGGCCGTCGCCGCCGAGCGGCATGATCGTGCCGACGCCCCCGGCGACGACGCCACCACCGGCGCGGGCACGGCCCCCGAGGGGCGCTGAGCGTGGAGTCGCGCTCCCTTCCCGTCCCGGACGGGCTGGACGGCACGCGGGTCGACGCGGCCCTGGCGAAGCTCCTCGGGTTCTCCCGGACGTTCGCCGCCGAGGTCGCCGCGGACGGCGGCGTGCGGCTCGACGGCGTCACCCTCGACAAATCCGACCGCTTGCGCGGCGGGGCCTGGCTCGAGGTGGACTGGACCCCCAAGGAGGCGCCGAGGATCGAGCCGATCGCCGTCCCCGACCTCGGCATCGTGTACGACGACGACGACATCGTGGTGGTGGACAAGCCGACCGGCGTCGCGGCGCACCCTTCGCTCGGCTGGGAGGGACCGACGGTCGTCGGCGCTCTCGCGGCAGCCGGGTTCCGCGTGGCGACCAGCGGCGCCCCGGAGCGCCAGGGGGTCGTGCACCGACTCGACGTCGGCACGAGCGGTCTGATGGTCGTGGCCAAGAGCGAGTCCGCCTACACGGCTCTGAAGCGGGCGTTCAAGGAGCGCACGGTCGAGAAGATCTACCACGCGGTGGTCCAGGGGCACCCCGACCCGCTCGCCGGGACGATCGATGCGCCCATCGGGCGGCACCCGAACCACTCCTGGAAGTTCGCGGTCGTCCCCGACGGCAAGCCCTCCGTGACGCACTACGAGACGCTGGAGGCCTTCCCGGGGGCATCGCTGCTGGAGATCCATCTGGAGACCGGGCGCACGCACCAGATCCGCGTGCACATGGCCGCGCACCGGCACCCCTGCGTCGGCGACCCTCTCTACGGCGCCGACCCGACGCTGTCCGCGCGCCTGGGGCTGACGCGTCAGTGGCTGCACGCGCATCAGCTCGCCTTCGCGCACCCCACGACGGGGGAGTGGGTGCAGTTCGAGTCGCCCTATCCTGCCGACTTCCAGCACGCTCTGGACGTGCTCCGGGGCGAGTAGGCACCGGCCGCGTCCTGCGCCGTGGTGTCGGGGGTCTGGGCCAGACTGGCCGCATGAGCATCGAGGTGCGCCCCGCGACCGTGTTCGACGACGTCGCGACGCTGGTGGGGCCGAAGAAGCCGACGTCGAACGTGTGCTTCTGTCTGAGCTATCGGATCGGCAACAAGGAGAACGTGTCCTTGCGCGGGCAGGCGAGGGCCGACCGGGTCCGCGAGCTGTGCGACCACGACCCGCCTCCCGGGGTCATCGCCTATCGCGACGGCGAGCCGGTGGGATGGGCGGCGCTGCACCCGCGCCGTGACACGAGCTTCGCGCGCAACAGACTCATCCCGCATGTCGACGACCTCGACGTGTGGTCGCTGTGGTGCTTCCGCGTGCGGCCGGGGTTCCGCAAGCAGGGAGTCTCCCATGCGCTGATCGAGGGAGCGGTCGCATACGCCAGAGAGCGCGGGGCGCCGGCGGTCGAGGGGTACCCGCTGGACAACCGCGGCGAGAAGGTCAACCTGACGATGGCGTACGCGGGGACGAGGGCCCTGTTCGAGGACGCGGGATTCACGAAGGCCGCCGACACCGGTTCGGTGCTCGACGGCTTCCCCCGGGTGCTGATGCGGCTAGACCTGCGCTGAGCCGCCCCACGACGGACGCCAGCGCGGTCTGCATGAGATCCCTCGCCGCGATCGCCGAAGCGGATGGCAGGGAGAGATCTCCGTGACGAGTTTCGAACCGGACGAGCACTCTGAGGCAATACATAGTGTGAGCACAGACAGCGAGATCATTCAGCGCTCGCTCGGGCAGCCCCGGGCGTTCGCCGAATTGTTCGACAGACATGCCGGGGCGGTGGGGGGCTACGCGACCCGTCGTCTCGGTCCAGACGCGGGGGAGGACGTCCTCAGCGAGACGTTCCTCGTCGCCTTCGCGCGTCGATCGTCGTTCGACACGGCGTGGGACTCGGCGCTTCCCTGGTTGTACGGGATCGCCTCCCGGCTGATCAAGAAGCACCGGGCGCGTGAGGCGAAGCACCTGCGTTCTGCGGCCCAGTCCGCGGCGCGTGAGGAGCACATCTCGCAGGGCGACCTCGACGTGACGATCGCGCGGCTGGACGCCGAGCTCTCCACCCGTCAGCTCGCTCCGCTGATCGCCGCGCTGTCGTCGAAGGATCGCGAGACTCTCCTGCTGTACGCCTGGGGCGATCTGAGCTACGAGGAGATCGCGCTCGCCCTCGGTGTCCCTGTCGGGACGGTGAGGTCTCGCATGAACCGTGTGCGGACACGGTTGGATCCGGCTCGCACCCGCGGTCGGAACCAGGTGGTCACGGAGAGGGAAGGAGAAGTCGATGGACGTTTTCGAGCGCGTGCGTGAGGTCAACCGGGGGGCGGGCCTCAGCGAGGAGCACAGGACGTCGGCGAGGGCGCGTCTTCTCAGTGGAATCGATGCGGGCATGGCGGCGGCGCGGAAACGCATCGGCCGACGCCCCGTGTTCATCCTCGCCGGGGTGGCAGCGGGGGCGGCGGCGGCGACCGCGGGGGTGCTGGTCGTCGCGCAGCTGAACGCACCGGAGCCGCGGGTGGAGGCGGTTCCGGTGCAGACCCTGGACCCGAGGCCGCAGGGGGATCCGCTGCCGCGGCCGTCCGCGACCTCGGGCACGGGGATCACCGAGCCCTTCCCCGGCACCACCCCGCAGGCGGGGCAGTACCTGCACGTCACCACGACGGTGGACTCGCTGCTGTATCGGGACCCGCGGGTGACGGTGTTCACCTGGCCGGCGCACGAGGAGGGGCTCCCGCCGATCAGCGCGCTGCTGGTGCGGGATCACAGCGAGACGTTCGTCCCCGCTGATCGCACGGGGGAGTGGAGTGGGACTCAGGGCCCGAACACGCAGCGGCTGCAGTTCTTCCCGGAGGACCAGGGGCCGGGAGGGGAGTCGGCGTGGGACATCCTACTCCCGGCGAGTGACAGCGTGGGCCGGTGGACCTTCACCGGGGGATTCGACACCGAAGTGGGGCCGCCCCGTGGTTCGGCCGAGTACTACGCGCAGTTCCCCCGTGATCCGCAGGCGCTGCTGGAGTTCGCGAAGAGCTTCGAGCGCGGGTACGACATCTCACCGGAGCAGGCGGATGAGGCGGCGGTCATCACGATCATGGACGAGCTCCGGTCGAACGTGACCCCGGTCGACCTCAGGGACGCGCTGGTGAAGGCCCTCGCGCTCTCCCCGATCGTCGAGGCGAGCTCGGCGAATGGGAGCACGACCTACCGGGTCGCGTTGCAGCACATCGATGCACGGACGGACACTCTGACGATCGACGAGGCGACCGGCTGGATGAGCGAGTACACGCTGCGCTGGAACCGCACGGACGGCGCGGACGGGGACATGGTCCCCAGCGACGTCCCCGACATCCGGTTCACGTCGAGCGTGTCGATCGTCGACGGCGCTCCCTGAGTCCTCCGCGGCACGGACACGGCCCCGGCACCGATCTCGGTGTCGGGGCCCCGCCGTAGACTCGAGGACATGGCCTCCGACTCCTTCGTCCACCTGCATGTGCACAGCGAGTACTCGATGCTGGACGGCGCGGCCAAGATCAACGCGATGACCCAGGCGGCCGCCGACTACGGCATGCCGGCGATCGCCGTGACCGATCACGGCAACACCTTCGCGGCCTTCGAGTTCTACCGCGCGGCACAGGCGGCGGGCGTCAAGCCCATCGTCGGTCTCGAGGCGTATGTCACGCCCGGCACGCATCGCAGCGACAAGACGCGTGTGCAGTGGGGCTCGCCCGACCAGAAGAGCGACGACGTCTCGGGCTCCGGCGCCTACACCCACATGACGATGTGGAGTCAGAGCACGGAGGGCATGCACAACCTCTTCCGGCTCAGCTCGCTCTCGAGCATGGAGGGCTACTACTTCAAGCCCCGCATGGACCGCGAGCTGCTGCAGACGTATGGCAAGGGCCTGATCGCGACCACGGGCTGCCCGTCCGGCGAGGTGCAGACGCGGCTCCGCCTCGGCCAGTACGACGCGGCGCGTGCGGCGGCGGCCGAGTTCCAGGACATCTTCGGCAAGGAGAACTACTTCGCCGAGATCATGGACCACGGTCTCTCGATCGAGCGCCGGGTCATGACGGACCTGCTCCGGCTCGCGAAGGACCTCGGCATCCCGCTGGTCGCCACGAACGACTCGCACTACACGCACCAGCACGAGGCCGACGCGCATGAGGCGCTGCTGTGCGTGCAGTCCGGCTCGACCCTCGACGACCCGAACCGCTTCAAGTTCGACGGCGACGGCTACTACATCAAGACCGCGGCCGAGATGCGACAGCTGTTCCGCGACCACCCGGAGGCGTGCGACAACACGCTGTTGATCGCCGAGCGCTGCGAGGTCGAGTTCAACACCTCGGCGAACTACATGCCGCGTTTCCCCGTGCCCGACGGCGAGACGGAGGACAGCTGGCTGATCAAGGAGGTCGAGAAGGGCCTCCACTACCGTTACCCGAACGGCATCCCGGACAAGGTGCGCAAGCAGGCCGAGTACGAGACCGGCATCATCCTGCAGATGGGCTTCCCCGGCTACTTCCTCGTCGTCGCCGACTTCATCAACTGGGCCAAGGACAACGGCATCAGGGTCGGGCCGGGCCGAGGTTCCGGCGCGGGCTCCATGGTCGCGTATGCGATGAAGATCACCGACCTCGATCCTCTGGAGCACGGTCTGATCTTCGAGCGGTTCCTGAACCCGGATCGCGTCTCGATGCCCGACTTCGACGTCGACTTCGACGACCGTCGCCGCGGCGAGGTCATCGAGTACGTCACGGAGAAGTACGGCTCTGAGCGCGTCGCCCAGATCGTCACCTACGGCACCATCAAGTCCAAGCAGGCGCTCAAGGACGCCGGTCGCGTGCTCGGCTTCCCCTTCAGCATGGGGGAGCGGCTGACCAAGGCGATGCCCCCCGCCGTGATGGGCAAGGACATGCCCCTCGACGGGATGTTCGACTCCGCCCATCCGCGGTACAAGGAGGCCAGCGAGTTCCGCGCGCTGATCGAGACCGACCCGGAGGCGAAGACCGTCTTCGACCGCGCGCTCGGGCTGGAGGGCCTCAAGCGGCAGTGGGGCGTGCACGCGGCCGGCGTGATCATGTCGTCCGAGCCGCTGCTCGACATCATCCCGATCATGCGCCGCGAGCAGGACGGGCAGATCGTCACGCAGTTCGACTACCCGTCCTGCGAGACGCTCGGCCTCATCAAGATGGACTTCCTGGGGCTGCGTAACCTCACGATCATCTCCGACGCGCTCGACAACATCCGTATGAACCGGGGCGAGGAACTCGACCTGGAGCATCTCGGGCTGGACGACCCCGCCGTGTACGAGCTCCTCGCGCGCGGCGACACGCTGGGTGTGTTCCAGCTGGACAGCCCGCCGCTGCGATCCCTCATGCGCCTGATGAAGCCGGACAACTTCGGCGACATCTCGGCGCTCATCGCGCTGTACCGCCCGGGGCCCATGGGAGCGAACTCGCACACCAACTACGCGCTCCGCAAGAACGGACAGCAGGAGATCACGCCGATCCACCCCGAGCTGGCCGAGCCGCTCGCGGACATCCTGGAGGAGTCGTACGGACTCATCATCTACCAGGAGCAGGTGATGGCGATCGCGCAGAAGGTCGCCGGGTTCAGCCTCGGACAGGCCGACATCCTCCGGCGCGCGATGGGCAAGAAGAAGAAGTCCGAGCTCGACAAGCAGTACGAGGGTTTCGCGGGCGGCATGACCTCGCGCGGCTTCGGCGAGGCGGCCATCAAGGCGCTGTGGGACATCCTGCTGCCCTTCTCCGACTACGCCTTCAACAAAGCGCACTCCGCGGCGTACGGGCTCGTGTCCTACTGGACGGCCTACCTCAAGGCGCACTATCCGGCCGAGTACATGGCTGCGCTGCTCACGAGCGTCGGCGACTCGAAGGACAAGATGGCGCTCTACCTCAACGAGTGCCGTCGCATGGGCATCAAGGTGCTGCCGCCCGACGTGTCCGAGTCCATCAACTTCTTCGCCGCCGTCGGCGACGACATCCGCTTCGGGCTCGGGGCCGTCCGCAACGTCGGCAGCAACGTGGTCGACGGCATCGTGCAGGCACGGAAGGACGAACGCTTCACCTCGTTCCACCACTTCCTCGACAAGGTGCCGCTGCACGTGGCCAACAAGCGCACGGTGGAGTCGCTGATCAAGGCGGGCGCCTTCGACTCGATGGGTGACACGCGTCGTGCGCTTCTCGAGATCCATGAGGACGCCGTCGAGGCGGCGGTCGATCGCAAGCGGAATGAGGCGCAGGGCGCCATCGGCTTCGACTTCGACAGTCTGTACGACGGCCTGGAGGAGGCGGCCCCGGCCAAGGTGCCCGCGCGGCCGGAGTGGATCAAGAAGGACAAGCTGGCGTTCGAGCGGGAGATGCTCGGGCTGTACGTGTCCGACCACCCGCTCGCGGGACTCGAGGTGCCTCTCGCGAAGCATGCCTCGATCTCGATCCACGACCTCAACAACTCGGAGGATCTGCAGGACGGTGACCAGGTCACCGTCGCGGGTCTCGTCACCAGCGTGCAGCACCGCGTGGCCAAGGCGAGCGGCAACCCGTACGGCATGATCACCGTCGAGGACTTCAACGGCGAGGTCACGGTGATGTTCATGGGCAAGACCTACACGGAGTTCCAGCACACTCTCCAGCAGGATGCCATCCTGGCGGTGCGCGGCCGGGTGTCGCGACGCGATGACGGTCTGAACCTGCATGCCCAGTCGGCGTTCGCGCCGGACGTCGGATCGTTCGACGCCTCCGGTCCGCTCTCCCTGGTGCTGGCGGAACAGCGGGCCACCGAGCGGGTGATGACGGAACTCGCCGAGGTGCTGAGACGGCACAACGGCGAGACGGAGGTGCTCCTGCGCGTGCACCGGGGCGGCACCGCGAAGGTGTTCGAGGTGCCCATGCCGGTGAAGGTCTCGGCCGACCTCTTCGGTGACCTCAAGTCACTGCTCGGACCGACCTGTCTGGGGTGAGCGGGTAGGATCGTGAGCCGTCGACAGCACCGCTGAGAGCGGGCGCGCCGATGACGAAAGGACCACTATGAGCACGGATCTTCCCGAGCCGGATGCCGCGGACGCGGTGTTCAGCGATGAGGACGGAGTCCTGTACGACGACGAGGTCACGCCCGAATACGGCATCCTCGGGTTCACGCTGCGAGAGCTGCTGATCGTCGGTGTGTGGCTGCTGTCCTTCATCGTCTCCTTCTTCCCCTTGAGCGGGGGCGTGTCGCTGTGGGGTATCGGCATCCAGTGGATTCTGCCGATCGGCGTGCCCACGGTCGCCGTGTTCCTGCTCGTCCTGCGGCGCTTCTCTCCCGACGGCATCCGGCGCGTCGGCTCGCTCGGCATCGACCAGTTCGCGTCGGTCGCGTTCGCGGTCTCGGCCTGTGTCTGGGCGGGCAATCTGTGGCTCGCCGTCTCGGCGGTCATCTCGACCGGGCATTGGGGCCTGCCCTGGAATGCGCTGTTGCAGGTCGTGACGTCGGTGGCGCTCGTGGTGCTGACGGTGTTCGCACCGCTCATCCCCGGTCTCAAGGAGGACTTCCAGGGTCGACTGGTCACGCTGGCCCACCGGAACGCCAACCCCGTGCGCCCGGTGATCCCGCGTCCGCGCCCGGAGGGGGCGACACAGGGCGCTGCCGACGACTCCCGTACGGAGGCCGAGTCCGAGGGATACCGCACCGACGTGATCCCGGGCGCGCTGGACCCCGAACTCGCTGCCGACCGCGAGCGGGCCGTCGATCACTCCGCTCGCCACGAGGACGTCACGCTCGAACGCGATGTCGATCGCGACGCGTACACCGAGGACTACTCGGGCCGAGTGCCGCTCACCGCGCACGCGTCCGGCGGGGGCACCGGCACGGTTCCGGTGGCTTCCGACGAGGAGTACACCCCGGTCTACTCGCGCCGCTCGCGCGCGGAGCAGCCCGAGATCGTGTCAGACACCGGGAGCATCGAGTCGCTGCTGGGCACGCGCGCGCAGCCCGTCACCGGTCCGGTGGAGCTCCAGGACGAGGAGGCGCTGGGCGACGTCCGCGCGCAGCAGGACGACGCGACGGCGTTCTCGGGCGCCCCACCCGCTGAGGCAGGCGACGCCACCGTGGCTCCGGACGACGCGACCGCCGTGCGGGGCGACGCCTCCGCAGCGTCGGACGGCGCGATCGCGACACCGGACGACGCGACCGCCGTGAACCCCGTCGTGGCGGAGCAGGACATCGAGGCCACCAACCCCCGGGAGGCCGCTGCTGCACAGCCGTTCTGGATCCTCGCGCCGACCGAGCGCGACGTCCACGACGAGCGCGGTGCGCCTCTGTTCCGCATCGGCCCGAGTGCCTGGGCCCTGGTGATCGAAGACCGCGGGGGTGCGTTCGTCGTGCGCCATGACGACGGCCGGATCGGGTACCTCCACGACATCTCGGACATCACGAAGGGCTGACATGCGCACGATCGATCTGCGGGGGCGCGAGCTCTCGCCCGCCGACATGCTCGCCGCCGTCCCGCGCGCGACCCAGGCCAGAGCGGAGGCACTGGACACCGCGGCGCGGCTCGTCGACGAGGTGCGCGATCGCGGCGAAGGAGCGCTGCGGGAGCAGGCGGAGCGCTTCGATCGCGTGCTCGGTCACGAGGTCCGCGTCCCCGAGTCGCACCTGACGGAGGCGCTCGCTTCCCTCGACCCCGCCGTCCGGGAGGCACTGGAGGAGGCGATCCGTCGCGTCCGTCTGGCCTCGGCGGCGCAGGTCCCCGCGGCTCAGTCGACCACCATCGGCCCCGGCGCCGTGATCACGCAGCGGTGGCAGCCGGTGCACCGTGTCGGCGTGTACATCCCCGGGGGCAAGGCGATGTATCCGTCGAGCGTCGTGATGAACGTCGTGCCGGCGCAGGTGGCCGGCGTCCAGCAGATCGCGCTGGCCTCGCCGCCGCAGGCGGACCAGGGCGGCCGCGTGCACCCCACGATCCTGGCGGCTGCGGCGTTGCTGGGAGTGAGCGAGGTGTACGCGATGGGCGGTGCGGGTGCCATCGGTGCCTTCGCGCACGGCGTGCCGAGTCTCGGCCTGGATCCGGTGGACGTGGTGTCCGGTCCGGGGAACAACTACGTCGCCTCGGCCAAGCGCGCCGTCGCCGGCGTGGTCGGCACGGATTCCGAGGCCGGAGCCACCGAGATCCTCGTGGTCGCGGATGCCGCGGCCGACCCTGGACTGATCGCGGCGGACCTGGTGAGCCAGGCCGAGCACGACGAGCAGGCGTCTGCCGTGCTCGTCACGGACTCCGACCGCGTCGCCCAGGAAGTTCTCACCGAGGTGCGCCGGCTCGCCGGCTCCACGCGTCACAGCGCGCGGGTCGAGGCTGCTCTGACCGGCCCGCAGTCGGCCATCGTGCTGGTGGACGACCGGGCGATGGCGGTGGCCTTCAGCAACGCGTACGCCCCGGAGCACCTCGAACTGCACCTGGCTGATGCGGAGGATGCCGCGGCGGCCTTCACCAGCGCCGGCGCCGTGTTCGTCGGCGACCAGACGCCGGTCAGTCTCGGGGACTACATGGCCGGCAGCAACCACGTCCTGCCCACCGGTGGTCAGGCACGGTACGCGCCGGGGCTCGGCGCCTACACGTTCCTGCGCCCGCAGCAGGTGGTGTCGTACGATCGGGCGGCGCTGGCCGCGGTTCGCGAGGGTGTGGTCGCGCTGGCCGAGACCGAGGTGCTGCCGGCGCACGGGGCGGCGATCGAGGCGCGCTTCACCGCGTAGGATCGGTCAGATGCACTGCCCCTTCTGCCGCCATCCTGACTCCAGGGTCATCGATTCCCGCACCAGCGACGACGGACTGTCGATCCGCCGTCGGCGTCAGTGTCCGGAGTGCGGCGGTCGGTTCTCGACCACGGAGACGGCGAGCCTGAACGTCATCAAACGATCGGGCGTGATGGAGCCGTTCAGCCGCGAGAAGGTCATCTCCGGTGTGCGCAAGGCATGCCAGGGTCGGCCGGTGACCGAGGCCGATCTGGCCATCCTGGCGCAGCGGGTCGAGGAGGCCGTGCGGCAGACCGGTGTCTCGCAGCTGGACACGAATGAGATCGGGCTGGCGATCCTGGGGCCGCTGCGCGAGCTCGATGAAGTCGCGTTCCTGCGCTTCGCGAGCGTATACCAGGCGTTCGACTCGCTGGAGGACTTCGAGGCGGCGATCAGCGATCTGCGCGCCGACCACGACAGGGCGGAGACGGCGGACCGGTAATCTGGCAGGGATGTATCCGCTGCTCTTTCGCGCCGTTCTGTCGCGCTTCGACCCCGAGTTCGCCCACCACGCAGGCATGGCGGTGATCCGTGTCCTCGGCGTGCCGCCCTTCTCCTGGGTGACGAGCGCGATGACGCGGCCGGACCCCTCGCTGCGGGTGGAGGCACTTGGTCTCACCTTCCCCTCGCCGTTCGGTGTCGCGGCCGGCTTCGACAAGAACGCCGTGGGCGTGCGCGGGCTGGCGGCACTCGGCTTCGGTCACGTCGAGGTGGGTACCGTCACCGCGATCCCGCAGGACGGCAACCCGAAGCCGAGGCTGTTCCGACTGATCGCCGACCGCGCCGTCATCAACCGCATGGGATTCAACAATCGCGGAGCCGATGCGGCCGCCCGGCGCCTGGCACGCTTGCGGCGCGGCGCTCCGGACACGGTGATCGGTGTGAACATCGGCAAGAGCCGTGTGGTCGATGTCGAGGACGCCACCGCCGACTACGTCGCCTCGGCCACGCGCCTGGCACCGCTCGCGGACTACCTGGCCGTCAATGTCTCGTCGCCGAACACTCCCGGCCTCCGCGGGCTGCAGGCGGTGGAGACGCTGGCGCCTCTGCTGCGCGCGGTGCGGGATGCGTCGGGAGCGACGCCGCTTCTGGTCAAGATCGCGCCCGACCTCCCCGATGAGGAGATCGCCGCGATCGCGCGTCTCGCCGTCGACGAGGGGCTGGCGGGCATCATCGCGCACAACACCACCATCAGCCGCGAGGGGCTGCTCGCTGACGCGAAGACCGTCGAGGCTGCCGGTGCGGGCGGACTCTCCGGGGCACCGCTCAAGCAACGGTCCCTCGAAGTGCTCCGCGTGGTCCGCGCCGCCGTGCCGGAGGACTTCTGCGTGATCGCCGTCGGCGGAGTGGAGACGGCCGAAGACGTGCAGGAGCGTCTGCGGGCGGGTGCCACCCTGGTGCAGGGATACACCGCATTCCTGTATCGCGGACCGTTCTGGGGCCGCGAGATCAACAGGGGGCTGGTCAGTCGGGGTACTGCCCGCGCTTGACCTGCGGCTTGGGCAGACGCATGAAGCG
The DNA here is from genome assembly GCF_025143365.1 of Microbacterium sp. p3-SID336. Taxonomy (GTDB): domain Bacteria; phylum Actinomycetota; class Actinomycetes; order Actinomycetales; family Microbacteriaceae; genus Microbacterium. The sequence continues at coordinate 14,138 of NZ_JALXPE010000022.1, forward strand.
CATCTGGAGGGCGCGCATGCCCGCGTACCAGCCGAGCCCCTTCTCGACCCGGTCCTTGCCGAACTTGGCGGCCGCCTTGCGCTTGACGCGCATGCCGAGCAGGATCATGCCGCCGATCGCGATGACCAGGTACGCCATCATGAACAGGTAGGCGTAGAAGGAGATCATGGCGTTCGTCGGCAGCAGCGACGCGAGGATGACGAGCACCATGACGCCCATCACGAACTCGGCGGGGTGCCAGCCGGCGTCGACGTAGTCGCGCACCCAGCGGCGCTGGGGACCCTTGTCCCTGACCGGGAGGTACTTCTCCTCGCCGGCCGCCATGCCCGCCTGGGCCCTGGCGCGACGCTCGTTGAGCTCCGCGCGGGCGGCGGCCTTCGCCTCCTTGGTGTTCGCGACGAGCGGGCGGCGACGTGCGGCCTCCTGCTCGGCGCGGGTCGGCGTGGCGCGTCCCTTGCCGACGGCAGGCGTCTGGGGGGCGTCGTCGTTCGTCGAAGGGGAGGCGGGGGTAGTGGCCACGAGGATCCTCGGTTCGCTGAAGGTGGGTCACCTTAAGATTACTCGCATGACCTCACCTGCTCTTCCCCCCGAGTCCGACGCCGCCGTCCTCGAGGCGGCCACTCTCGGCATCCCCGCCGCACTGTCCGACCTGGGGCACTTGGTGCGCATCCCCGGCATGGCGTGGCCGGCGTTCGACCAGACGCAACTGGAGCGCAGCGCCGACGCGGTGGCGACGCTCGCGAAGGAGACGGGCGTCTTCGATGAGGTGCGGGTGCTGCGTGCCGCGGTCCCCGGGACCGACGAACAGGGACAGCCCGCGGTGCTGGCCACGCGGGCGGCGCGCAACGGCCGACCGACGATCCTCCTGTACGCCCACCACGACGTGCAGCCCCCGGGCGACGACGCCCTCTGGGAGACGCCTCCGTTCGAGCCGACCGTGCGCGATGGACGCCTCTACGGCCGCGGGGCCGCCGACGACAAGGCGGGCATCATGGCCCACATCGCCTCGATCCGGGCGGTCTCGGAGGTGCTGGGCGACGACCTCGACCTCGGCATCGCGATGTTCATCGAGGGGGAGGAGGAGTACGGATCGCGCTCCTTCGCGCAGTTCCTCTCCGACAACAAGGAGGCGCTGCGCGCGGACGCGATCGTCGTCGCCGATTCGGGCAACTGGGATTCCGAGACGCCCGGGCTCACGGTGTCGCTCCGCGGGAACGCCCGTTTCACGATGTCCGTGCGCACGCTCGACCACGCCTCGCACTCCGGCATGTTCGGCGGCGCGGTGCCCGACGCCATGATGGCCACCGTGCGTCTGCTCTCGACGCTGTGGCACGAGGACGGTTCGGTCGCGGTCGAAGGTCTCGTGGTGCGGGACGCGGAGACGCCCGAGTACACGGAGGAGACGCTGCGGCACGAGGCGGGGCTTCTTCCCGGCACCACGCCGATCGGCGACGGCACGATCCTCAGTCGCATCTGGAACAAGCCGTCGGTCACGGTGATCGGGATCGACGCGACCAGCGTCGCGGCGGCGTCCAACACACTGCTCCCCGAGGTCACCGTCGTGATCAGCGCGCGTGTCGCCCCCGGCCAGACCGGGCGAGACGCCTACGAGGCCATGGAGCGTCATCTGCGCGCCCATGCACCGTTCGGTGCCGAGCTCCGCTTCTCCGACGTCGACCTCGGCGACCCCTTCCTGGTGGACACCAGCGGCTGGGCGGTCGAGCTGACGCGCGATGCGATGAGCGACGGATACGGCGTGGCGCCGGTCGACCTCGGTGTCGGCGGGTCCATCCCGTTCATCGCCGACCTGGTCCGCGAGTTCCCCGAGGCGCAGATCCTCGTCACCGGCGTGGAGGATCCGCACTCCCGCGCGCACAGCCCCAACGAGTCGCTGCATCTCGACACGTTCCGCCACGCGGTGGCCACCGAGGCGCTGCTGCTCGCCCGGATGAACGCCGTGCAGATCTGAGCCTTCCGCCATGACCGGCGGTAGAATCAGGAGAGAAGCCGTGTACTGCGGCCCGTCACAAGGAGCGACATGAGCGACACCACCCTGTCCGCAGAGACCACCCGCGCCCACGGCGTCAGCCTGACGGACGCCGCAGCCACGAAGGTGAAGAACCTTCTCGAGCAGGAGGGCCGCGACGACCTCCGCCTGCGGGTCGCGGTGCAGCCGGGCGGCTGCTCCGGCCTGATCTACCAGCTGTACTTCGACGAGCGCTACCTGGAGGGCGACGAGACGGTCGACTTCGACGGGGTCGAGGTCATCGTCGACAACATGAGCGTCCCGTACCTGGACGGCGCCTCGATCGACTTCAAGGACACGATCTCGGAGCAGGGGTTCACGATCGACAACCCGAACGCCGCCGGCAGCTGCGCCTGCGGTGACAGCTTCCACTGATCGGCGCTTTTCCGGACCCAGGGCCGTCGTCACCTCGTGTGGCGGCGGCCTTTCCGCGTCTGGAACCTGCGTGGATGGCATGAATCAGGTGTGAGCTTGCTCTAGACTGAGGTGTGCCCTGTCCGCAATCTGAAAGGTGCATCGTGCCCTCGAAACGCCGCCTTCGTTGGGCCGCACTCCCTGTGGGAGTCGTGGCAGCCGTGGCCCTGGCGGGATGTACTCCCACCGAGCTCAATGGCTTTCTTCCGGGCTTCGTGGAGGGTGGTCCGGCAGCAACCAACCAGACGGAGCGCGTCTCGTCCCTCTGGGTGAACTCCTGGATCGTGCTCCTCGCGGTCGGCGTGATCACCTGGAGCCTCATGGCCTGGGCCGCGATCGCCTACCGCCGCCGGAAGGGCCAGACCGGCCTGCCCGTGCAGATGCGGTACAACATGCCGATCGAGATCTTCTACACGATCGTGCCGCTCATCCTCGTGCTGGGCATGTTCTTCTTCACCGCTCGTGACCAGACGGAGATCGAGGCGAAGTGGGACGACCCCGACGTCGAGATCACCGCGATCGCGAAGCAGTGGGCCTGGGACTTCCAGTACAACGGCGAGACCGAGGACGACACCGTGTGGACCATGGGCATCCAGGCCCAGCCCGACGCGGAGGGGAACATCGACCAGGCCGAGCTGCCGACGCTGCTCCTGCCGGTCGACAAGAAGGTCACGATCAACCTGCAGTCGCGCGATGTCATCCACTCCTTCTGGATCATCGACTTCCTCTACAAGAAGGACATGTTCATCGGGAAGGACAACTCCTGGTCCTTCATCCCGACCCGTGAGGGTGAGTACGCGGGCAAGTGCGCCGAGCTCTGCGGCGAGTACCACTCGATGATGCTCTTCAACGTGAAGGTCGTCTCCCAGGAGGAGTACGACGCCTACCTCGAGTCGCTCGAGGAGAAGGGCAACACGGGAGACATCACCGACGCCTACGACCGTCTCTCCAACCTCCCGGGTACCTCCGGGAAGACCGAAACCGAGGAAGGAGAGGAGTAAGTCATGTCGACCACCGAAGCTCCTCGCACGGACGAAGCGCCTCGCTCCCGTCCCACCACGCTGCCGGCGCGCCAGGCCGCTCTCATGAGCTCCTCGCGTGTCGAGCAGAAGGGCAACATCGTCGTCAAGTGGATCACCTCCACTGACCACAAGACCATCGGGTACATGTACCTCATCGCCTCGGTGATCTTCTTCCTCCTCGGCGGTGTGATGGCTCTCGTCATCCGCGCCGAGCTGTTCGCGCCGGGAATGCAGATCATCCCGACGAAGGAGCAGTACAACCAGCTCTTCACGATGCACGGCACGATCATGCTGCTGATGTTCGCGACGCCGCTGTTCGCGGGCTTCGCGAACGCGATCCTGCCGCTGCAGATCGGTGCGCCGGATGTCGCCTTCCCGCGACTCAACGCGTTCGCCTTCTGGCTGTTCCTGTTCGGCTCGACCATCGCGGTCGCCGGCTTCCTCACCCCGCAGGGCGCGGCGTCGTTCGGCTGGTTCGCCTATCAGCCACTCGCGAACGCCTCGTTCTCACCCGGTGCCGGCGGCAACCTGTGGATGCTCGGCCTCGGAATCTCGGGCTTCGGAACCATCCTCGGTGCGGTGAACTTCATCACCACGATCATCACGATGCGCGCTCCGGGCATGACGATGTGGCGCATGCCCATCTTCAGCTGGAACACGCTGATCACGAGCCTTCTGATCCTGATGGCCTTCCCGGTGCTGGCTGCGGCGATCTTCGCTGCTGCTGCCGACCGCGTGCTCGGCGCGCACATCTACGACCCGGCGAACGGCGGCGTGCTGCTGTGGCAGCACCTGTTCTGGTTCTTCGGTCACCCCGAGGTCTACATCATCGCGCTGCCGTTCTTCGGCATCGTCTCCGAGATCTTCCCGGTGTTCAGCCGCAAGCCGATCTTCGGCTACAAGACGCTGGTCTACGCGACCATCGCGATCGCGGCGCTGTCCGTGGCGGTGTGGGCGCACCACATGTACGTCACCGGCTCGGTCCTGCTGCCGTTCTTCGCCCTCATGACGATGCTGATCGCCGTCCCGACGGGTGTGAAGATCTTCAACTGGATCGGCACGCTGTGGCGAGGATCCGTCACGTTCGAGACGCCGATGGTGTTCTCTCTCGGCTTCCTCGTGTCGTTCGTGTTCGGTGGTCTGACGGGTGTCATCCTCGCGGCGCCGCCGCTGGACTTCCACCTCAGCGACTCGTACTTCGTCGTCGCCCACTTCCACTACGTGGTGTTCGGCACCGTCGTGTTCGCGATGTTCGCCGGCTTCTACTTCTGGTGGCCGAAGTGGACCGGACGCATGCTGAACGAGCGCCTCGGCTACGTGCACTTCTGGATGCTGTTCGTCGGCTTCCACATGACGTTCCTCATCCAGCACTGGCTGGGCGTGGACGGCATGGTGCGCCGTTACGCGGACTACTCCGCGGCTGACGGATGGACCTGGCAGAACCAGGTGTCGACGATCGGCGCCATCATCCTCGGCGCCTCGATGCTGCCGTTCTTCCTGAACGTCTGGATCACGGCCCGCAAGGCGCCCAAGGTGACGGTGAACGACCCGTGGGGCTACGGTGCGTCGCTGGAGTGGGCCACGTCGTGCCCGCCGCCGCGTCACAACTTCACGTCGATCCCGCGGATCCGCAGCGAGCGTCCGGCGTTCGACCTGAACCACCCGGAGGCGGCGGAGTTCGCAACCACCGCACCCGGCGAGCGAGAGGGCCACTGAGCCATGCGCGACAACGTCATCATCTGGTGGGTCCTGACCGCGTTCTTTGCGCTCGTCGGGGTCGTCTACACCGGCTGGAACATCCTGGCTCACCCGAGCCTCCCGCTCGTGAACCAGATCGAGTGGGTCGGCACGGTCGCCCTGTTCTTCTCGGCCTTCATGGGCGCGATGGTCGCGTTCTACCTCGACCGCACGCACAAGGCGCAGAACGGCGAGCTGCCGGAGGACATCCTGACGTCGGACATCGACGACGGTGACCCGGAGCTCGGCGAGTTCAGCCCGTGGTCCTGGTGGCCGCTCGTGCTGGCCGCCTCCGCCGGTGTGTTCGTCGTGGGTCTCGCGGTCGGTCACTTCCTGCTGCCGATCGGTCTGGCGATCTTCGTCGTGGCGATCGTGGGCTGGGTGTACGAGTACTACCGCGGCAACTTCGCCCGCTGAACCACGCTGTACGAAGGCCCCCGGAGTCTCTCCGGGGGCCTTCGTCGTGTGAGGGCACAGCGGGTGCTCACGCGCGCGTACGGACGCGGGGGATGCCCGTCAGCGGGTCCACAGGGCGGTGGTGAATGCCGTCGGCGTCCTCGATCGGGTAGCCCTCGCGCGCCCAGTACTCGAAGCCGCCGATCATCTCCCGCACGCGATAGCCCAGACGCGCGAAGGCGAGGGCCCCGCGGACCCCGCCGTTGCATCCAGGGCTCCAGCAGTAGACGACGACATCGGCCTCCGCAGGGATCTCCTGTGGCGCGCGCTGTGCGATCTCGCTGTGGTGCATATGGACGGCCCCGGCGACGCGACCCTGGGCGAAGGCTTCCGCCGAACGGACGTCCACCACCACGAGTGCGCGTCCGGCGGATCGATCCGTGTGCACATCACTGGGGTCGGTCTCATAGGCGAGGCGGGCGGCGAAGTAGTCGGAGCGATCGATCATGAGCCCAGACTACGGAGCGACGCGAGCCGACGACCGAGGGCGACCGTCGTGCGTCGCCCGAATCCTGCCGTCGTGCGCGGTCAGAGCGCCGCGGTCATCTGGATCCGTCGTCCGTGCCGCGTCAGGGCCAGTCGTTCCTCGACGGCGACGAGCGCGCGGAGGAAGTCGGTGTCGGGCGTCGACTCTTCGAAGCCGCAGCGGGAGTAGAAGGGAGCGTTCCAGGGCACGTCCGCGTAGGTACGCAGTGTGAGGTGAGTGTGGCCGCGTCGGCGCGACTCGTGCTGGGCCGCCAGGACAAGGGCGCGCCCGATCCCGCGGCGGCCGTACGCGGGCGCAACGGACAACTGTTCCAGATGAGCGTGATCGGGTCTCTCCAGGACCTGCACGAACCCGACCGGTGGCTCGAGTCGACCGGTGGACTCGTCGGTGACGGAGGGTGCGGCGATCAGGACGAATCCGGCGGCTCCTCGGCGCTCCTCGGCTGTCGCCGGCGGAGGCCAGTCCTCTGCGCGGAAGCGATCGGTCAGAAGGCTGTCGGCCGCACGTTCGACGTCCTCGAGGGCGGCGTGGTCCTGATCCGTCGCGTGCCTGATGACGATGCTCATGCGCGGTCCGCGGGAAGGGCGGCGACCGCCTCGATCTCGACGAGCTGGTCGTCGTATCCGAGGACCGTGACGCCGAGGAGCGTGCTGGGGACGTCATGAGCGCCGAATGCGGTGTGGATGACGTTCCAGGCGGTGACGAGGTCCTGCTGCGCCGAGGAGGCCACCAGGACCCGTGTGCTGATGACGTCTGTGAGAGTGGCGTTCGCAGCGCTGAGCGCCTGCTGCAGCGTCTCCACGCACCGCGCCGCCTGTGCGGCGTAGTCACCGGGCGCGGTGGTCGTCCCGTCGTCTTCCAGCGGGCAGGCTCCGGCGAGGAAGACGAGACGAGAATCCGCGGGTGCAGTCGCCGCGTAGGCGTAGGGCGCATCGGCAAGCTGGGGGGCACGGAGCAGTCGGACAACCGAAGACATGAAGCGATCCTCTCATCGTGGATGACGACGAAGGCCCCGTCCGAGCGGACGGGGCCTTCGATGGGGGAGGGGCGGCGATCTACTCGCCGTCCTCCGACTTCTTCTTCCGCGGCTTCTTGACCGGCTCCGTGGAGATCACGGTGCTCGGGGTGTTCGGAGTCTCGTCCACGTGGGTCTCCTCCACCGTGAGCGGTGCGTCCGGGAAGCCCGCACGCTCGTGAGCGCCCTGGATCTCGGCGGTCTCTGCGGCCTCGTTACCCGCGGTCACGTGGTGCTGGTGAGCATCCGCCGCCTCGACCTCGGCCTGCGTCAGAGGGGCGAGCCGGTCCTCGAAGAACCAGCGCGACATCGCCGAGCGGAGGTTCTCGGTCCACGGGATTCGTCCCTTGGCGTTGGGACGAACCACGAGCGGCTCGTAGCCGTCGACGTCGATGAGCTTCCAGCGGTCGTACTTGTCGACGGGCTGGTGGACCTCGATGTACTCGCCGCCGGGGAGGCGGACGATGCGACCCGACTCGAAGCCGTGCAGCACGATCTCACGGTCCTTCTTCTGCAGCGCCAGGCAGATGCGCTTCGTCACGAAGTAGCCGATGATCGGGCCGAGGAACAGCAGCGCCTGCAGCGTGTGGATCACGCCCTCCATCGTCAGCATGAAGTGCGTCGCGATGAGGTCGGACGAGGCGGCAGCCCAGAGCACGGCGTAGAAGATCACGCCGGCGACGCCGATCGCAGTGCGGGTGGCGGCGTTGCGCGGACGCTGTGCGATGTGGTGCTCGCGCTTGTCACCGGTGACCCACGCCTCGATGAAGGGGTAGATCGCCACGATCACGATGAACAGACCGAGCACGGCCACGGGAGCGAGGATGCCGAACGACCACGTGTGGTCGAGGAACACGATGTCCCAGTTCGACGGCGCCAGGCGCAGCGCGCCATCCGCGAAGCCGATGTACCAGTCCGGCTGCGTACCGGCGGACACGGGCGAGGGGTCGTACGGGCCGTAGTTCCAGATCGGGTTGATCTGGAAGAACGTCGCGATCAGCACGATGGTGCCGAAGACGATGAACAGGTAGCCGCCCATCTTGGACATGTACACGGGCATCATCGGGAAGCCGACGACGTTGTCGTTCGAACGGCCGGGGCCGGCGAACTGCGTGTGCTTGTTGATGACCATGAGCATGAGGTGCAGCACGATGAACGCGATCACGATCATCGGCAGCAGCAGGATGTGCAGCGTGTAGAGGCGACCCACGATGTCGGTGCCGGGGAACTCGCCGCCGAACAGCAGGAACGAGGTCCAGGTGCCGATCAGGGGGAGGCCCTTGATCATGCCGTCGATGATGCGCAAGCCGTTGCCGGAGAGCAGGTCGTCCGGCAGGGAGTAGCCGGTGAAGCCCTCGGCCATCGCGAGGATGAACAGCACGAAGCCGATCACCCAGTTCAGCTCGCGCGGCTTGCGGAACGCACCGGTGAAGAAGACGCGCAGCATGTGCACGCCGATGCCGGCGATGAACACCAGGGCCGCCCAGTGGTGGATCTGGCGGACCAGGAGGCCACCGCGGAGGTCGAACGAGATGTGCAGGGTCGACTCGAGAGCCGACGACATCGCGATGCCGCGCATCGGGGCGTACGCACCGGTGTAGTGCGTCTCGACCATGGACGCCTGGAAGAAGAACGTCAGGAAGGTTCCGGAGAGGAACACCACGACGAAGCTCCACAGGGCGATCTCGCCGAGCATGAACGACCAGTGATCGGGGAAGATCTTGCGACCGAGCTCCTTGACGAAGCCCGAGAGGCTGGTGCGCTCATCGATGTAGTTCGACGCGGCACCGACGAAGCGGCCGCCGAGAGGCGCCTTGGTGTCCTTCTCGTCCTTGGACAGCGTTGCGGTGCTCAATGGCGCTCCCAGAAGCTCGGGCCGACGGGTTCGGTGAAGTCGCTGCGGGCGATGAGGTAGCCCTCGTCGTCGACGGTGATGGGCAGCTGCGGCAGCGGCCGCGCGGCCGGGCCGAAGATGACCTTCGCGTGGTCGGTGACGTCGAACTGCGACTGGTGGCACGGGCACAGCAGGTGGTGCGTCTGCTGCTCGTACAGGGCGACAGGGCAGCCGACGTGCGTGCAGACCTTGGAGTAGGCCACGATGCCGTCGTACGACCAGTCCTTGCGGTCCTCGGCCTCGATCAGCTGCTCGGGACGCAGACGCATCATGAGCACGATCGCCTTGGCCTTCTCCTCGAGGTAGCCCTCGTCGTGGCCCAGCTCGGCGAGGTCCTCGGGGATCACGTGGAACGCGGAGCCGAGCGTGACGTCGGCGGCGCGGATGGGGGTGCCGTCGGGGTCGCGCACGAGGCGCATGCCCTCATCCCACATGGTGTGCTTGAGCAGCGCCACCGGGTCGCCCTTGGTGGGGTCGTCCGGCGTGGAGTGCGGCGCCAGGCCGCGGAACAGCGTGACTCCCGGGATGATCGACGCGACGATCGCCGCGAACAGCGAGTTCCGGATCATGGTCCGGCGGCCGAAGCCCGACTCCTCGTTCGCATCCGCGAACGCCTTGATGGCGGCCTCACGCGTCGAGTCCTTGCCCCGAGTGGGGTGGCGGAGCTCGACGTGCTCCTTGTCGGACATGAGCGCCTTCGACCAGTGGATCGCGCCGATGCCCAGGGCCAGCAGCGCGAGTGCGATGCCGAGACCGATGAAGAGGTTGTTCTGACGGATGTCGATGAGCGCGCCGCTCTCGATCGGGAACAGCATGTAGGCGGCGACCGCCCAGATGCTTCCGGCGAGAGACAGGTAGAACAGCGTGTAGACGGTGCGGACTGCGGCCTTCTCGGCGCGCGGGTCCTTGTCGGTCATCCGCTCGCGGTGCGGCGGAAGCCCGGGGTTCTGCACGGGATCGCTGACTGCGACACCCAGCCCCGGAGAGGGCTGGTAGGCCCTGTCAAGAGCCTGCGAGTCGTCGTCGTGTGCCATGGTGCTCCTCGTACGTTCCTCTTCGATGAATAAGCGTCAGTTGGACTTCGCCGTGATCCACACGGTGATGGCGACGAGCGCGCCGATACCGAAGATCCACACGAACAGGCCCTCGGAGACCGGTCCGAGCGAACCGAGGGAGAAGCCGCCGATCTGCACGGACTGCTGCTGGAAGAGCAGCGCCGAGATGATGTCGCGCTTGTCCTCGTCGGACAGGTTCATGTCGCCGAAGACCGGCATGTTCTGGGGGCCGGTGACCATGGCGGCGTAGATGTGCAGCGCGCTGGTCTCGGTGATCGCCGGAGCGTACTTGCCCTCCGTGAGCGCACCACCCGCGGCGGCCACGTTGTGACACATCGCGCAGTTGACGCGGAAGAGCTCGGCACCGTGTGCCACGTCGCCCTCGCCGTCGAGGATCTCGTCGGCGGGGAAGGTCGGGCCAGGGGCCTCGGACTGCACGTAGGCGGCCATGGCGAGGACCTGCTCCTCGGTGAACTGCGGCTCCTTCTGCGGCGCCTGCGGTCCCTGCATCTGCAGCGGCATGCGACCGGTCGACACCTGGAACTCGACCGCCAGCTCGCCGACGCCGTAGAGGCTCGGGCCGTTGGGCGTGCCCTGCAGATCAAGACCGTGACAGGTGGCGCAGTTGGCCTGGAACAGCTTCTCGCCGTCTTCCACGGTGAGCTGCGTGGCCGCGGTGGGGGCATCGTTCGCCGCGAAGGCGGCCGACGCTCCTGCGTACACAGCGCCCGTGATCATCAGGCCTGCGCCGATCAGCGCTGCCGCTGCCAGGGGACTGCGGCGACCGTGGGAACGGCGCTTCTTCTCTCGTGCCATCTCGGGGATCAGCTCCGCTCTTATTTCAGGAAGTAGATAACGAAGAACAGCACGATCCAGACGACGTCGACGAAGTGCCAGTAGTAAGACACCACGATCGAGGAGGTCGCCTCCTTGTGCCGGAAGTTCTTGACGGCGTAGGCGCGTCCGATGACGAGGAGGAACGCGACGAGACCGCCGGTGACGTGCAGGGCGTGGAAACCGGTCGTCAGGTAGAAGGCGGACGCGTAGGAGTCGGCCTGGATGGGCATGCCCTCGGCGACCAGCTGCGCGTACTCCCAGACCTGGCCGGAGACGAAGATCGCGCCCAGGGTGAAGGTGAGGAAGAACCACTCGACCATGCCCCAGCCGAACAGGCGGCGGCGGCCGGCGCCGTTCTTCTGGCCCTTCGCGATGCGGTAGGGCTGCAGGTCCTCGGCCGCGAACACGCCCATCTGACACGTGAACGAGGAGAGCACGAGGATCGCGGTGTTGACTGCGGCGAACGGAACGTTCAGCAGCTCGGTCCGGTCGGCCCACAGCTCGGGTGAGGTGCTGCGGAGGGTGAAGTAGATCGCGAAGAGTCCCGCGAAGAACATCACCTCGCTGCCGAGCCACACAATGGTGCCGACAGCTACCGGGTTGGGCCGCTTGATGGTTCTCGCCGCCGGGGCATACGTCGCTGAGGTCGTCACCCCTCCATTATGGCCGATCCGCAGACGTGATTCTTGCACCCGCGGCCGGTGAATCGCTCGCCCAAGACTTAGGGGACCCTAAGAAAACACTGCGAATAGCCGGTGAATCCGCGGGAAACAGGGGTTCGCGCGGATGTGGGCCTCCGCCCGGAACGATCTGCACGTTTTCTCCGCGCCGATAGGATCGCACACATGGCTGATTCCCTGACCTGGTCCGACGTGCTCACTTCCCTGCTGGAGCGCCGTGATCTGAGCGTCTGGGAGTCCACCTGGGCCATGCGGCAGATCATGCAGGGCGGCGTCACCGAGGCGCAGCTCGCCGGCTTCCTGGTGGCGCTGCGTGCGAAGGGCGAGACGATCGACGAGATCGTCGGATTCCGCGATGCCATCCTCGAGGCCGCTGTCCCGCTTCCGGTCTCACCCGACGTGCTCGACATCGTCGGCACCGGCGGGGACAGAGTCGGCACCGTCAACGTGTCGACCACGGCCGCGATCATCATCGGGGCGACCGGCATCCCGGTCGTGAAGCACGGGAACCGCGCGGCGAGTTCGGCCTCCGGCTCCTCCGACGTGCTGGGAGCGCTCGGGCTCGAGCTCTCGCTCGATCCGGCCGACGTCGCCTCCATCCTCGACCGCACAGGGATCACGTTCGCGTGGGCCGGCGCCTTCCACCCCGGCTTCAAGCACGCGGGCGCCGTGCGGGCGCAGCTCGGCGTGCCCACCGTCTTCAACATGCTCGGGCCGCTGTGCAACCCGGCCCGCGCCGAGGCGAATGCCGTCGGCGTGGCACAGATGGAGCGGGTGCCGCTCATCACCGGCGTCTTCCGCACCCGCGGCGCCACCGCCCTGGTCTTCCGCGGAGACGACGGGCTGGACGAGCTCACCACCACGGGACACAGCCGCATCTGGGAGGTCACGCGAGGGGACATCCACGAGCACGACCTCGACCCCCGCGACCTCGGCATCCCCCTGGCCGACCTGGCCGACCTCATCGGCGGGTCGCCCCAGCACAACGCCGACGTGCTGCGCCGCACCCTCGCGGGCGAGCAGGGCGCTGTGCGCGACATCGTGCTGTTGAATGCCGCTGCGGGCATCGTCGCCTTCGAGCTCTCCCAGGACGCGACGCAGGTGCAGCGCCCGATCCTGGAACGGCTGCGTGACGCGCTCGCCCTGGCGTCGGCCGCCGTGGACGACGGACGCGCGCTCGCGAAGCTCGACGAGTGGATCGGCGTCAGCAGCGAGCTGGCGGCACCGAGGGAGTGACCGTGGATCCCGTCGACGCACTCCTCGAGATCGCCTCCCTGCTGGAGCGCGAGCGGGCGTCGCGGTACCGGGCGAAAGCCTTCCGCCAGGCCGCGGCCACCTACGACGACCTCCCGGAGGACGTGCGGGAGGATCCGACCCGGCTCCGGGCGTCACGCGGCATCGGCGAGTCGACGTTCGCCGTGATCCGTCAGGCCCAGTCCGGACAGACCCCGGAGTACCTCGTGGAACTGCGCGGCGACGTGGAGCCCGAGCGGGTCTCCGAGCTGCGCGCCAAGCTCCGCGGCGATCTGCACGCGCACACCGACTGGTCGGACGGGACCACCTCGATCGACGTGATGGCCGCCGCCGCCCGTGCGCTCGGGCATGAGTACCAGGCGATCACCGACCACTCGCCGAGGCTTCGGGTGGCCCGCGGTCTCTCGGCCGAACGCCTCAGGGAGCAGATGCCCCTGGTGCGGGCGCAATCCGGCGACGGCTTCACTCTCCTCGCCGGCATCGAGGTCGACATCCTCGAAGACGGCGCCCTGGACCAGGAAGACGGGCTGCTGGCCGAGCTCGACATCGTGGTGGCGTCCGTGCATTCGAAGCTGCGCATGGACGCCCGTGCGATGACGGCCCGCATGATCGCCGCCGTGTCGCACCCGCGTGTCAACGTGCTCGGCCACTGCACGGGGCGCCTTGTGCAGGGCGATCGGGGGACCCGGCCGCCCTCCGCCTTCGATGCGGCCGCGGTGTTCGCCGCCTGTGCCGAGCACGGCGTCGCCGTCGAGATCAACTCGCGGCCCGAGCGACAGGATCCGCCCGACGAGCTCATCGCCGTCGCCCTCGAGGCGGGCTGCCTCTTCTCCATCGACTCCGACGCTCATGCGCCAGGGCAGCTCTCGCTGCTGGATCACGGAGCGGAGAGGGCGGAGCGCGCCGGAGTGCCCGCGTCGCGCATCGTCACGACGTGGGGGCTCTCGCGACTGCTCGCCTGGGCCGAGTGAGGCCACGCAGCGGTCAGGCGTCGTCGGTCGCCGCTCGCGCCGCCGCCGTCACGGCTGCCAGTGCTCGTGTCATCGAGCCGCCGAGGTTCCACTTCTCCGCCAGCGCGGTCGCGGCATCTGTCTCTGCCGCCGACGGCTCGCGCAGCGGGACTCCGGGGGCCGCGATCGGCAGCGAGGTCGCGACCGCGACCACGGTCGGCGCCACATCGAGGTAGGCGGACGCCGCCAGGATCTTCGCCCGCACACCCGCGCTCATGCCCTCGCCGGCCTCCGCCGCCTCCCGGATCCCGATCAGGTCGCCGTGCACCTGCAGCAGCGTCGCGGCCGTCTTCTCCCCGACACCGGCGACGCCAGGGAGACCGTCGGACGCGTCGCCGCGCATGGTCGCGAAATCGGCGTACTGCGAAGGCAGAACCCCGTACTTGGCCACCACCGTCGCGTCGGTGACGACCTCGAGATTGCTCATGCCGCGTGCCGTATAGATGACGCGGACGTCAGCCGCGTCGTCGACCAGCTGGAACAGGTCCCTGTCGCCCGTCACGATGTCGACCGGCATCGATGCGTTCGTCGCGAGCGTGCCGATCACGTCATCCGCTTCGTGCTCGGCCACGCCGACGATGGGGATGCCGAGCGCCGCGAGGGTCTCCCTGATCAGCGGGATCTGCGCCTCCAGCGGGTCCGGCACCTCCTCGACGTCGGGTCCCGCCTCGACCACCTCGACCACGCGGTGGGTCTTGTACGTCGGGATCAGGTCGACGCGCCACTGCGGTCGCCAGTCGTCGTCCCAGCAGGCGACGACGTGCGTCGGCTCGTAGAGGGTGACCAGTTTCGCGATGATGTCGAGCAGGCCGCGGGCGGCGTTGATCGGCGACCCGTCCGGAGCCGTCACCTTGTCCGGCACGCCGTAGAAGGCCCGGAAGTAGAGGCTGGCGGTGTCGAGCAGCATGAGGCGATCGGCGCGGGTCATGCACTCAGGGTAGGGCGTGGGATCGTGTGGGCTCAGCAGCCGGGCGCGGTGGGTTGTTCGATGCAGGTGTGCTGGACGAGTGCGGTGGTGGCCTTGTAGATGCGGATGGTGCGGGTGGGGCCAGGGATCGGGAGTTCGCCGCTGAGGGGGATCCATCCGTCGCCGGAGTCGAGTTCGGCGGTGTAGGTCGTGGTGGTCGCCGTGATGTAGGTGCCCCGCTCCGCATAGGTATGGCTTGTCGGTGTGGGGGTGAAGGGCTCTTGGTGCAGGGCGTTCCAGGGCAAGCCGGGAGCTGTCGACGTGAGTGTGGAGCCGTCGCCGAAGGTGAAGTCGTAGCGGACGGGTGTGAAGCGGACGCTGACCGGGGTGTCGAAGAGGCTGCCGGTGCGGGTGGTGGGGGTGGTCGGGGTGAGGAAGTTGGTGGGGAGGCCGGAGACGCCGGCGTCGGCGGGCTCGGTGGCGGTCGTGGTCGGGTCGGGGGCGAACTGGGCGACGTCGGTGATCGTGAGGGGCTGGCCGGAGTCGGCGGCTGGGGGAGGTGGGGTCTGAGGGTGGGCTTCGCGGCAGCGCTCGTCGGCGATGCCCACGCAGACGTCGTTCTGGTGATTCTGGTCCGGGCGCAGGTAGCGCGGAGTGGTGCGGACCTGGTGCCCACCCGTGGAGTCATCGGCGGCAGGAGCCCTCTGGGTCTGCGTCGCGGTGATGGTGACGGCGTGGGTCGAGATGTTCGTCGTCAACCCGCCCTCCGGGTCTGCGGGTGGCGGCGGTGTGTTACCGGCTCCTCCTGCGAGGACCAGCAGGATCGCAATCGAAATGCCGGTATGAGTCAGCACGAAAGCTCCTCAGTGGCGATGCTCGAGAAGATCGCCAAGCCGGTGGCGGTTTGCGCACGACGGAGTTCCACCTCGAGCGGCTGGCGCGCTGGACGGTCTGAAGCGACGATGGAAACCCCGGCCGGATCGACCACGTCCACCTGCGACACATCGAGACAGAGCCGCGCAGTGATTGCGGTCCCGTCGTATGCAACAGGTGTGAAGTGATCGAATGTGGATTCGCCGATGCGGGTGGCGCCCTCGGCGTTGTATGCGGTGAGGGATTTCCTGGACGCGGCGAGTGCGTCGGATCGCAGCCACGTGAACACCGCTTCGAATGTGCTCGAATCGTTGAGGACTGACGCATTCGCCGCATCCCTGTACGCACGGTAGGTCGCCTCGGCGGCGGCGAAGGCCTCCTTCTCGGTGGCGAAGAGAGGGGTCGCGGTCGGGGAGGGCGTGGCGTCCGGGGCAGGGCTGCAGGCGGCGAGGGAGACGAGCGTCGCGAGGATCGCCGCGATCGCCGTGGGCGCACGGAAAGAGGAAACCGGGATCACGCGGTCACGGTACGCGGAATGCGGGAGGCGCCGCGCGAGTTGTCCACAGGGGAGAGGACGAGACCCGGCACTCACGGGGATCGCTTCTTCTGATAGCCTGAAGTGTCACTCGTGGCGTGCACGCGCATGCCCAGGTGGCGAAGCAACCACAATCCAACCGCTGTGAAGCATGCTGTCGGCCGTGCGCGGCCGCGCTTCCAGCCCGAGTATCCATTCAACAAGGACAACCCACTACATGACTACCGCAACGACCGCCCCGGCCACCAAGCAGGTCGCCATCAACGACATCGGATCTGCTGAGGACTTCCTGGCCGCGGTCGAGAAGACCCTGAAGTTCTTCAACGACGGCGACATCATCGAAGGCACGATCGTCAAGATCGACCGCGATGAGGTCCTCCTCGATGTCGGCTACAAGACCGAGGGTGTCATCCCCTCGCGCGAGCTCTCGATCAAGCACGACGTCGACCCCAACGAGGTCGTCGCCGTCGGTGACCAGGTCGAGGCCCTCGTTCTCCAGAAGGAGGACAAGGAAGGCCGCCTGATCCTCTCCAAGAAGCGCGCCCAGTACGAGCGCGCCTGGGGAGACGTCGAGAAGATCAAGGAGAACGACGGCGTCGTCACCGGTACGGTCATCGAGGTCGTCAAGGGTGGACTCATCGTCGACATCGGCCTCCGTGGCTTCCTCCCGGCGTCGCTCATCGAGCTGCGTCGCGTCCGCGACCTCACGCCGTACCTCGGCCAGGAGATCGAGGCGAAGATCCTCGAGCTCGACAAGAACCGCAACAACGTCGTCCTCAGCCGCCGCGCGCTGCTGGAGCAGACGCAGTCGGAGTCGCGCACCACGTTCCTGAACAACCTGCACAAGGGTCAGGTCCGCAAGGGTGTCGTCTCCTCGATCGTCAACTTCGGCGCGTTCGTCGACCTGGGCGGCGTGGACGGCCTCGTGCACGTCTCCGAGCTGTCCTGGAAGCACATCGAGCACGCCTCCGAGGTCGTCGAGGTGGGCCAGGAGGTCACCGTCGAGATCCTCGAGGTCGACCTCGACCGCGAGCGCGTCTCCCTGTCGCTCAAGGCGACGCAGGAGGACCCGTGGCAGGTCTTCGCCCGCACCCACGCGATCGGTCAGGTCACGCCGGGCAAGGTCACCAAGCTCGTTCCGTTCGGTGCGTTCGTGCGTGTCGCTGACGGCATCGAGGGCCTCGTGCACATCTCCGAGCTCTCCAGCAAGCACGTCGAGCTGGCGGAGCAGGTCGTGTCGGTCGGTGAAGAGGTCTTCGTCAAGGTCATCGACATCGACCTGGAGCGTCGCCGTATCTCGCTGTCGCTGAAGCAGGCCAACGAGTCGGTCGACCCCAACGGCACCGAGTTCGACCCGGCCCTCTACGGCATGCTCGCCGAGTACGACGAGAACGGCGAGTACAAGTACCCGGAGGGCTTCGACGCCGAGACCGGTGCGTGGAAGGAAGGCTTCGACGCCCAGCGCGAGGCATGGGAGCAGGAGTACGCTGCAGCCCAGGCTCGCTGGGAGGCGCACAAGGCTCAGGTCGCCAAGGCGGCCGAGGCCGAGGCTGCGGCCGGCGACGACTTCGGCGGCCAGTCCTTCTCGAGCGAGTCGGCCGGCGCCGGCACGCTCGCCGATGACGAGGCTCTCGCCGCTCTGCGCGAGAAGCTCTCGGGCGGCAACTCCTAAGTAACATTCGCAAGAGGGCCGTCCCCCCGCCCCACGGCGGGGGTGGCGGCCCTCTTCGCATGCCCGGGGGAGCCTCGGATCTGCTGCGTGACGCCACATTACGCCCGTATTCGTAACACAGGAGCCGCTCCGCCAGCATGGGCATATGACCGCCCTGCTGCCCGCGTCGCGCACCGCCGACGTTCCCCCGACCACGGGCACCGCGCAGGCCGTCCGCCTGGACGGCATCGAGCGCTCGTTCGCGCTCGCACAGGGGCGTCGCGAGGTGCTGCGCGGCATCGACCTCGACATCGCCGCGGGTGAGATCGTCGCGGTCGTCGGCCCCTCCGGATGCGGCAAGTCCACGCTGCTCCGGCTCGTCGGCGGGCTCGACAACCCCACCCGCGGAAGCATCAGCATCGACGGCACGACGGTCGCCGCCGCCGACGAGCGCACTGCCGTCGCCTTCCAGGAGCCGCGCCTGCTGCCGTGGCGCACCCTGGCCCAGAACGTCGAGCTCGGGCTTCCGCGTGGTACGGCGCGCCGTCCGGGGCGCGAGCGGGTCGAGGAGCTGCTGCACCTCGTGGGACTCGCCCACGCCGCCGACCAGCGCCCGCGCGAGGTGTCCGGAGGCATGGCGCAGCGCGCCTCGCTTGCCAGAGCCCTCGCCCGGAACCCCTCGGTGCTGCTGCTCGACGAGCCGTTCGGGGCGCTCGACGCCCTGACCCGCCTCCGCATGCACGACCTTCTCCTGAAGATCCACGCCGCGGAGCCCACCACCGTCCTCCTCGTCACCCACGACGTGGAGGAAGCGCTGTACCTGGCCGACCGTGTGCTGCTGCTGCGCACGCTCGGCGACGACGCGCACCCCTCGATCGCCCGCACGATCGACGTCCCCGGGATCCGCCCGCGCGACCGCGCGGACCGCGGACTCGCCGACCTGCGCGCCGACCTGCTCGAAGGGCTCGGCGTCGACACCCACCACCGCATCACCGAGGAGAACCGATGAGCACCATCACCCGCCGAATCATCCCTGCGATCGCCGTCGCCGGGACGATGATGCTCGTCGCCACCGGCTGCGTCGCCGGTGAGAACGCCACCGCGGACGAGGAGAAGACCCCGGCGGCGGGGAGCGAGTGGTCGTCCGACACGCTCTCCATCGACTTCGCCACCTACAACCCGCTCAGCCTCGTCATCCGCGACCAGGGCGTCCTGGAGGAGATCCTCGGCGATGACGTGACCGTCGAGTGGGTGCAGTCCGCCGGCTCCAACAAGGCGAACGAGCTGCTGCGCTCCGGCTCGGTCGACGTCGGCTCCACGGCGGGTTCTGCGGCGCTGCTCGCCCGGGCCAACGGCTCACCCATCCAGGTGATCGACATCTACTCGCAGCCGGAGTGGTCGGCGATCGTCGTCGGCCCCGACAGCGACATCACCTCGGTGGAAGACCTCAAGGGCGCCTCCATCGCTGCGACCAAGGGCACCGATCCGTACTTCTTCCTCTTGCAGGCGCTGGAGGAGGGCGGACTGTCGCTCGCCGACGTGGAGGTGCAGAACCTGCAGCACGCCGACGGCAGGGCGGCGCTCGACGGCGGCTCCGTCGACGCGTGGGCCGGTCTCGACCCGATCATGGCCGCGGCCGAGGTCGAGTCGGGCGACCAGCTCATCTACCGCAACGTGGACTTCAACACCTACGGCTTCCTCAACGCGACCGAGGACTTCATCGACAACCACGCCGACCTCGCGCAGGCCGTGGTCGACGCCTACGAGCAGGCGCGTGAGTGGGCGCTGCAGAACCCCGAGGAGACGGCGGCGCTGCTCGCCGAGGTCGCCGGCATCGACATCGAGGTCGCGACCACCGTCATCCAGGAGCGCTCGAACCTCGACGTCAACGGCATCCCCGGCGAGGACCAGCTCGCGGTGCTGGAGAAGATCGCGCCGGTGCTCGTCGAGTCCGGCGACGTGCAGGGCGGCCAGGAGTCGGTCGACACGGCGCTGTCCTCGATCGTGAACGACACCTTCGCGAAGAAGGCGGTCGGCGGCGAGTGACGGCATCGGACCAGCAGGGCGGCGGCGTCGACCAGACGCTGCTGCTCCCTGATCACCCATCGGCCGCGGAGCAGGAGGCCCTGCGCGGCCCCCGAGCGGCGGTGCGGAACGACGCCGGGATCCGTCGCACCTGGGATCGGCCCGGCGTGCGCGTCCTCGCCGGGCTGCTGCTGCCCGCCCTCATCCTGATCGCCTGGCAGCTCGTGACCTCCAGCGGACTCGTCCCGCCCTATCGGCTTCCCGCGCCGGCCTCCGTCTTCACCGCCGGAGTCGAACTCGCACAGCGCGGAGAACTGTGGACGCACATCGCCATCTCCGTGCAGCGCGTGCTGCTCGGCTTCGCGATCGGGTCGGCGATCGGCCTGGCCGCCGCCGGGATCGTCGGGCTCTCGCGACTCGGCGACGTGCTGCTCAGTCCCACCCTCGCGGCTCTGCGCGCGGTGCCGTCGCTCGCCTGGGTGCCGCTGCTCATCCTGTGGATGCAGATCGGCGAGGAGTCCAAGGTCACCCTGATCGCGATCGGCGCCTTCTTCCCCGTGTACACCACGGTGGCATCCGCGCTGCGTCACGTGGACCCGCAGCTCGTCGAGGCGGGACGGTCCTTCAGTCTGCGCGGCTGGTCCCTGTTCCGCGTCGTGCAGCTGCCGGCCGTGGTGCCCTCGGTGGTGTCCGGCCTGCGCCTCGCGCTCGCGCAGGCGTGGCTGTTCCTCGTGGCCGCGGAGCTCATCGCGTCCTCGATGGGGCTGGGCTTCCTGCTGACCGACTCGCAGAACAGCGGCCGCGTCGACCGGATCCTGCTCTCGATCGTGCTGCTCGCGCTGCTCGGCACCCTCACCAACGGCGTGCTGGCACTGGTCGAGAAGTACCTGCTGCGGCGATGGACGTGACGGCGACCGAGGCGCGGCTGCACGAGGACAGGGTGTACCCGCCGTCTCGCGCGTTCGCTGACGCCAATGTGACGGCGGAGGCGTATGCGCGCGCGGCGGCCGACCCCGTGGGCTTCTGGGAGGAGGCGGCGCGTCGCCTGGACTGGACGGAGCCGTGGCACACCGCTCACGAGTGGGAGCCGCCCGGCGGGGACGCGATCCCCGCTGCGCGCTGGTTCGTCGGCGGACGGCTGAACGTCGCGGTGAACTGCGTGGACCGTCACGTCGACGCGGGTCGAGGCGACAAGGTCGCGCTGCACTTCGAGGGCGAGCCGGGCGACCGGGAGTCCGTGACCTACGCCGAGCTGCAGCGTCGTGTCGCGCGCGCGGCCAACGCGCTGCTGGACCTGGGCATCGGCCGGGGCGACCGTGTGGTCGTGTACCTGCCGGTGCTCGTGGAGACCGTGGTGATCGCTCTGGCCTGCGCGCGGATCGGCGCCGTGCACTCGCTCGTGTTCGGCGGCTTCTCCGCCGAGGCCGTGCGCTTCCGCCTGGAGGACACCGGGGCGAAGCTGCTGGTGACCAGCGACGGGCAGTTCCGGCGCGGTGCCGCCGTCGAGGTGAAGTCCACCGCGGACGCCGCCGCCGCGGGACTCGAGGGACTCGCGCATGTCCTCGTGCTGCGACGCACGGGGCAGGCGGTCCCGTGGACGGACGGTCGGGATGTCTGGTGGCATGACGTGGTGGACGCGGCGTCGCCCGTGCACGAGGCCGAGTCCTTCGACGCGGAGCATCCGCTGTTCATCATCTACACCTCGGGCACGACGGGGAAGCCGAAGGGACTCGTACACACCGCCGGCGGCTACCTGACCCACGCGAGCTGGGCGCACTGGGCGCACTTCGACGCCAAGCCGGACGACGTGCACTGGTGCACGGCCGACCTCGCCTGGGTCACGGCCCACACGTACGAGATCTACGGTCCGCTCTCGAACGGGCTGACACAGGTGATCTACGAGGGAACGCCGGATGCGCCCCATCGCGAACGGCACCTGGAGATCATCGAACGGCTCGGCGTCACCGTGTACTACACCGCGCCCACGCTGATCCGCACCTTCATGACCTGGTTCGGTGCGGACCTGCCCTCCGGGCACGACCTCTCGTCCCTCCGGCTGCTGGGCACCGTGGGGGAGGCGATCAACCCCGAGGCCTGGGTGTGGTTCCGCCGGAACTTCGGTCGCGACGAGCTCCCCGTGATCGACACGTGGTGGCAGTCGGAGACGGGCGCGGCGATGATCGCCCCGCTGCCGGGTGTGACGCCGTTGAAGCCGGGGTCGGCGTCCGTGCCGCTGCCGGGGATCGACGTGGCCGTGGTGGACGACGACGGGGACGAGGTGCCACCCGGACGGTCGGGCACGCTCGTCGTACGACGCCCCTGGCCGGGTATGGCGCGCACCGTGTGGGGGAACCCGGAGAGGTATCGGGACGCGTACTGGTCCGCGTACGCGGGCCGCGGGGCGCACGGCGGGTACTACGTCGCGGGCGATGGCGCCGCCCGGGATGCCGACGGGTACATCTGGATCCTCGGCCGCCTCGACGACGTCGTGAACGTCTCAGGGCACCGGCTGTCGACGATCGAGATCGAGTCCGCGCTCGTGGCGCACGCCAGCGTCGGGGAGGCGGGCTCCGCCGGAGTCTCCGATACGGTCACCGGGCAGGCCGTCGTGGCGTTCGTGACGCCGTCCGGGCGTGCGGAGGTCGACCCGGGGGCACTGCGCGCGCAGGTCGCTTCGGCCATCGGACCGGTCGCCAAGCCGCGTCACGTCGTGGTCGTGCCCGACCTGCCGAAGACCCGCTCCGGCAAGATCATGCGTCGGCTGCTGGCACAGTTGTGGGAGGCCGAGCGCGACCGTCGCGCCGGACGCACGCCGGGCCCGCTCGGCGACACCACCTCGTTGCAGAATCCCTGGGCGGTCGACGACATCGCCTCCGCACTCTCCGCCGCAGAACTGAGGACATCATGACGGAAGAACACCGCTTCGGGTTCCGCACCAGGGCCCTGCACGCCGGGGGCACCCCCGACGCCGCCACCGGCGCCAGAGCGGTGCCGATCTACCAGACCACGTCCTTCGTCTTCGACGATGCGGCGGACGCGGGGAACCTCTTCGCTCTGCAGAAGTACGGCAACATCTACTCGCGCATCGGCAACCCCACGGTGGCCGCGCTCGAGGAGCGGCTGGCGTCGTTGGAGGGCGGGATCGGTGCCGTGGCCACGGCCTCCGGCATGAGCGCCGAGTTCATCACCTTCGCCGCACTGGTCGGCGCCGGCGACCACGTCGTCGCCGCCGCACAGCTGTACGGCGGCACGGTCACTCAGCTCGACGTGACCCTGCGGCGCTTCGGGGTGGACACCACCTTCGTCGCCTCGACGGATCCGGCGGAGTACGCGGCGGCGATCCGGCCGGAGACCAAGGTGGTGTACGTCGAGATGATCGGCAATCCGTCCGGGGAGATCGCCGACATCGAGGGCCTGGCCGAGGTCGCGCATGCGGCCGGTGTCCCCCTCGTCGTCGACGCGACCCTCGCGACGCCCTACCTGGCCCGGCCGCTGGAGCACGGCGCGGACATCGTGATCCACTCGGTCACGAAGTTCCTGGGCGGCCACGGCACCACGCTGGGCGGTATCGTGATCGAGAAGGGCACGTTCGACTGGGGGAACGGGAAGTTCCCGCAGATGACGGAGCCGGTCGACTCGTACGGCGGCATCAAGTGGTGGGACAACTTCGGTGAATACGGATTCCTCACCAAGCTGCGCTCCGAGCAGCTGCGCGACATCGGTCCGGCGCTGAGCCCGCAGGCCGCGTTCAACCTCCTGCAGGGCATCGAGACGCTGCCGCAGCGGATCGACGCCCATGTGGCCAACGCCCGCGTCGTGGCCGACTGGCTCGCGTCCGACCCGCGCGTGGCGTATGTCACCTGGGCCGGCTTGGAGGGGCACCCGCACCATGAGCGGGCCGCCAGGTACCTGCCCCTCGGGCCGGGGTCGGTGTTCGCCTTCGGCGTGGCGGCGGAGGACGGACGGCGGGCGGGGGAGAAGCTCATCGAGAGCCTCCAGCTCGCCTCGCACCTCGCCAACATCGGCGATGCGCGCACGCTCGTCATCCATCCGGCATCGACCACGCATCGCCAGCTCACGGAGGATCAGCTGGCGGCTGCGGGGGTCCGCCCGGACCTGATCCGGATCTCGGTGGGGCTGGAGGATGCGGAGGACATCGTCTGGGACCTCGACCAGGCACTCACCATCGCGACGGGAGCGAGCCGATGAGCACCGAGTACGCCACCGGCGACGCCTGCGCGTTGCCCGCTCCGACCGCCGCCGCCTGCGCGCTTCCCAGCCCGGCGTCGACACCGGGGCGACGCTGGGTCGGGCCCTCGCAGCAGGAGCGCTTCGGGATGCTCCGACGCGCACGATCGATCGCGATCGTCGGCGCGTCGAACAACCCGGCGCGTGCCTCGTTCTTCGTGGCGACCTACCTCCTGTCGAGCACCGCGTACGACGTGTACCTCGTGAATCCGCGGGAGAGCGAGATCCTCGGGCAGCCGGTGTACGCATCGCTCGCGGAGCTGCCGGTGAAGCCGGACATCGTGGACGTCTTCCGGCGGCACGACGACCTGCCCGGGGTGGCGCAGGAGGCGATCGACAGCGGTGCGAGCACGCTGTGGCTGCAGCTCGGCTCGTGGAACGAGGAGGCGGCGGCGATCGCCGAGGCGGCGGGGCTCGCCGTGGTGATGGACCGGTGCGTCAAGATCGAGCACGCGCGGTTCCACGGCGGACTGCACCTGGCCGGATTCGACACGGGCGTGATCAGCTCGCGGAGGCAGCTGCTCGCGCGCTGACCTCGTGCCGGGGGAACCTAGACTGGCGCCATGCCCCTCATCGCGCTGACCGGCGGTATCGCGTCCGGGAAGTCCACCATCGCACGACGCCTCGCCGAGCACGGAGCGGTGGTGGTCGACGCCGACGCGATCGTCCGTGAGGTGCAGGCACCGGGATCGGCTGTGCTCGCACGCATCGCCCAGGTCTTCGGGCCGGACGTCATCGCGGAGGACGGCGCTCTGGACCGCCCCGCCCTCGGTGCGCGCGTGTTCGGGGATCCGGAGCTGCTCGCGCAGCTCAACGAGGTCGTGCACCCGGCGGTACGCGAGGAGTCGCAGCGCCGGTTCACCGAGGCGCTCTCCGCGGACCCTCGGACAGTGGTGGTCTACGACGTTCCGCTCCTCGTCGAGGCGCGCGTCGACGACCCCTGGGACCTGATCGTCGTCGCCCACGCACCGGTCGAGGAGCGCCTGCGACGACTGATCCAACTGCGCGGCCTGGACGAGGTCGCGGCGAGGGAGAGGATCGGGGCGCAGGTTCCGGACGAGAAGCGGCTCGCGATCGCGGACGTGGTGATCGATACGAGCGGTTCGCTGGAGCAGACCCTCGCTCAGACCGATGCCCTCTGGGAGCGTCTCGTCTCGCGCTGAGCGGCGCCCTCGCTCGCCTAGCATCCCTGCGGCGGTGGCGACAGTGGACTTTCGTCCACATCTGGTATTCTGGCTGCGGGCGTGGGGACGCACCAGGGGATGGTCTGCTGGGGGATAGCTTTTTCCACGCGTTGGGGAGTGGAAGAAGTGACTCAGTCGAGCCATGGCATCTCGCGTCGGACTCTGATCAAGGGCGCCGCGTGGTCGGCGCCCGTCATCGCGGTGGCTGTCGCCGCACCGCTGGCGGCGGCAAGCGGCACCGTCGTGCCGAACGGGGTCGCCAACTACTACTGGGACGCGGAGGCGCAGGGCGCCTTCACCAGCCTCGTGGCTGCCGGCGGAGGGCTCCGCGCCACCTTCAGCACGCAGATCAGCTACCGCGCCAACCCCTGGGTGAACCCGCCGTCCGGCGCCTCGCTCGTGGTGGTCGTCTCGTTCTCGTCGCCGGTCACGCTCGACCCCGCCTCCTCCTTCGGTCAGTGGACCCCGGTGCCCCCTGGGGGCTCGAGCGCCACGTCCTTCACCTTCACGCGCACGCCGTCGAGCTTCGGTGATGCGCTCTCGTTCAACGTCATCGGCACGGCGCCGGGCGCGCTGACCTCGACGGCGACGATGAGCCTCATCAACGGCGGCAGCGCGACGGCGACCACCGAGCCCTCGGCGCAGACGGCGACTCTGATCGCCTGACGCGGCCCCGATGTCGGAGGGGCGGAATACGCTGGAAGCATGCAGCCCACGCGCAGTGTCCGCCCCTTCGAGGTCATCAGCGAGTACGCCCCGGCCGGTGACCAGCCGCAGGCGATCGCCGAGCTCGCATCCCGCATCAATGCGGGTGAGACCGACGTCGTGCTCCTCGGTGCGACCGGTACCGGCAAGTCGGCGACGACGGCGTGGCTGGTCGAGCAGGTGCAGCGGCCCACCCTGGTGCTCGCGCACAACAAGACGCTGGCGGCGCAGCTCGCGAACGAGTTCCGCGAGCTCATGCCGAACAACGCGGTCGAGTACTTCGTCTCCTACTACGACTACTACCAGCCGGAGGCCTACGTCCCGCAGACCGACACCTTCATCGAGAAGGATTCGTCGATCAACGCGGAGGTCGAGCGGCTGCGGCACTCCACGACCAACTCGCTGCTCAGCCGCCGCGATGTGGTGGTCGTCTCCACGGTGTCCTGCATCTACGGCCTCGGTGCTCCCGAGGAATACCTGCGTGCGATGGTGGCCTTGCAGGTCGGCGAGCGGTACGACCGCGACGCGCTGATCCGCCAGTTCATCGCGATGCAGTACAACCGCAACGACGTCGACTTCTCCCGCGGCAACTTCCGTGTGCGCGGCGACACGATCGAGATCATCCCGGTCTACGAAGAGCACGCGATCCGCATCGAGCTGTTCGGCGACGAGATCGAGGCGCTCTACTCCCTGCACCCGCTCACCGGCGAGGTCATCGAGAAGCTCGACGCCGTGCCGATCTTCCCGGCGTCGCACTATGTTGCCGGAACGGACGTGATCCAGCGCTCCATCGGCACGATCGAGCACGAGCTCGAGGAGCGGCTGAAGGAGTTCGAACGGCAGGGCAAGCTGCTGGAGGCGCAGCGTCTCCGCATGCGCACGACGTTCGATCTCGAGATGCTGCAGCAGCTCGGATTCTGCTCCGGAATCGAGAACTACTCCCGGCACATGGACGGTCGCATGCCGGGCGAGCCGCCGCACACCCTGCTCGACTTCTTCCCCGACGACTTCCTGCTGGTGATCGACGAGTCCCACGTCACGGTGCCGCAGATCGGCGCGATGTACGAGGGCGACGCGTCGCGCAAGCGCACCCTGGTGGACCACGGCTTCCGTCTGCCGAGCGCGATGGACAACCGCCCCCTGCGGTGGGACGAGTTCAAGAACCGCGTGGGCCAGACTGTGTACCTGTCGGCCACCCCCGGCAAGTACGAGATGGGCATCGCCGACGGCGTGGTGGAGCAGATCATCCGTCCGACCGGGCTGGTCGATCCGGAGATCATCGTGAAGCCGTCGAAGGGGCAGATCGACGACCTGCTGGAGGAGATCCGCCTCCGCGTCGAGCGCGACGAGCGGGTGCTCGTGACGACGCTGACCAAGAAGATGGCCGAGGAGCTCACGGACTTCCTGGGCGAGCACGGAGTGCGGGTGCGCTACCTGCACTCCGACGTGGACACACTGCGCCGTGTCGAACTGCTCAGCGAGCTGCGCGCCGGTGTGTACGACGTCCTGGTGGGCATCAACCTCCTGCGTGAGGGCCTCGACCTCCCGGAGGTGTCGCTCGTGGCGATTCTCGACGCCGACAAGGAGGGCTTCCTGCGCTCGGGCACCTCGCTGATCCAGACCATCGGCCGTGCGGCGCGAAACGTCTCCGGCGAAGTGCACATGTACGCGGACAACATGACCGACTCCATGGCCAAGGCCATCGAGGAGACCGACCGTCGACGTGAGAAGCAGATCGCGTACAACAAGGAGAACGGCATCGACCCGCAGCCGCTGCGCAAGCGGATCGCCGACATCACCGAGGTGCTGGCGCGGGAAGGCGCCGACACCGCGGACATGATGTCAGGGCGCGGTCGTGCGTCCGGCAAGGGCAAGTCGCCGACGCCGAACCTGCGCCGCACGGGCATCGCCGCAGAAGGGGCGCAGCAGCTGGAGGCCACGATCCAGGACCTCACGGATCAGATGCTCGCCGCGGCGTCGGAGCTCAAGTTCGAGCTCGCCGGACGGCTGCGCGACGAGGTGCAGGACCTGAAGAAGGAACTGCGGTCGATGGAACGCGCGGGACACGCGTAGACGGTGCCGACAATGGATGCCGCGGGGGAGGAGCTGGCCGATCGCATCAGGGCTCTGCTGAGTGCGGACGCCTCGATCGAAGAGAGGCGCATGTTCGGGACCAGGGCGTTCCTCGACGAGGGCCGCATCCTGGTGGGCGCGCGGAAGAACGGGATCCTGCTCGTGCGCGTCGACGACGAGAACGGTGCGGCCATGCTCACGCTGCCGGGGGTCTCGCGGGCGGTGATGGGCTCACGCACCATGAGCTCCGGCTGGCTCGACGTGGCATCATCGGCGATCACCGACGATGTCACACTCATGATGTGGCTCGACGTGGCGCGCGAGTCCACCGGCGCCGCGGTCGAGACCCCCGAGGCGGAGGCCTCGACCGACGAGCAGCGCGACTAGGGGCAGTGCACCAGGGTCTTCGGTCCCGAGCGGTCGATCTCGTGCTCCGTCATGGGGGCGCCGCAGAGGGGGCACGCGCGTTCGGCGCGTTCGGCGGCACTGGGCGGAGGCGTCTTCTCGTACGGACCGACCGAGGCGGGGCCCGCGAGCCGGACGAGATTGGTGTTGACCCAGGTGTAGAGGCCGCCCGCTTCGCGGATGCGGGTGCGAAGCGGGGGCCGGTTGGAGTCCTTCGACATGTTCATTAGTGTACTAATGATTCGTGCAGATGTATAGTCGGAATCGTGACCGCAACCGATGACCTGCTCCGCTTGGAGAACCAGCTGTGCTTCGCGCTGGTGACCGCGGCCCGCAACGTCGTGGCCATCTACCGCCCGATTCTGGAGCCTCTCGGGCTCACGCACCCTCAGTACCTCGTGATGCTGGCGCTGTGGGAGCGGGCGCCCCGCACGCTGAACGACCTCGCCGCCGACCTGGCCCTGGAAGCGGCCACGGCGTCACCGCTCGTGAAGCGCCTCGAGGCCGACGGTCTCGTGACCCGCCAGCGTAGCGCCGAGGATGAGCGCCGCCTGGAGATCGCGCTCACCGATGCGGGAGTCGCGCTGCGGGAGCGCGCGGTCGACGTGCCGATGCAGGTGATGCGAGCGGTCGGCATGGGCATCGAGGAGATCGGTGCCCTGCGGGACGGCCTCGGCGCGTTCGCGGGTCGTCGCCCCGAACTGCCCTGATCGACACCCCCGCCCGAGCGACCGGTTCGACCCGGCCCCGCCCCTAGGGCGGATTCATGTCGCGCACCGAGGCCCCAGCCGTGGTGCCCGCACGCGCCGAGCCGCCGACCTCCCTGCGCGTGGTGACGTCGCTGAGCGCCACCGCCGCCCTCTTCGCGATGCTCACGCTCGCCGCCGTGCTCCAGGGGATTCCGCAGTTCGCGCCCCCGACTCCGCAGCCCAGGGAGCGGCCGGCGGAGGAGACGGTGATCCCGGAGGTCACCACGTCGCCGCCGCCCGTGATCGAGCCGCCCGAGGACACGCTGCTGATGCAGATCCTGGGGATCGTGTTCGGGGCGCTGCTGGCCCTGGTGGTCCTCGCCCTGCTCGTCGTCGTGCTGCGGTGGGCCATCCGCCGGCTCCGGGAGCTCTGGCGCGATCGACCAGGCGCCCGCCGTCCGGTCGCCGCTGCCACCGTCGAGCTCGTGGGCGACGGTGTCGAGGCGGAGCCGGACGAGGCCGTCATCCGCCGAGGCGTGTCGGACGCACTTCGAGCGATCGAGGACGGCGCCGACCCCGGCGATGCCATCGTGGCGGCATGGCTCGAGCTGGAGCGCTCGGCGCAGGACGCCGGTGCCGGTCGTGCGCGGAGCGAGACGCCGGGAGAGTTCACCGTCCGCATCATCAGTCGGCGCTCCGGTATCGCGGCGGACGTGCGCACTCTTCTCGGACTCTACGAACGCGTGCGCTTCGGCGGGATGCCCGCCGGCGAGGCGGACCGCGCGACGGCGGCAGCGAGCGTGCGGGGGATCAGGGCGGGGTGGCGATGACGGGCAGAATCGTGCTCCTGACCATCGGCGGGCTGGTCGCGGCGGCCCTGCTCGTGATCATGGTCAGCCTGGGGTTCCCGATCCTCTTCGCACTGTCCTGGATGCTGATCGCGGCCGCCGTCGTCCTCGCGAGCCGGCAGCCCTTCGTGGACGAGGGGGCCGCCTGGCCGCCGATGAAGCCGGCGCAGGAGGCGCGCGGCTCCGAGGTCTCCCGGCTGGCATGGGCCATCAACCCCCGCACCGGCGTCGCGGGGCACGTCGTGGTCCGCCGCGTGCAGAGCGTGCTGCGCCGCCGGCTCGCGCATCAGGGCCTCGACCTGGACGACCCGGCTCAGCACGAGGGCGTCGATGCGCTGCTCGGCGAGGGCGTACGGGAGGGACTGCATCGACGCGAGGTGCACACGGCCGACATCGAAAGGGCGCTCGACGCGCTCGACCGCATACCGAGCGAGCTGAAGGAGAACCGATGACCAGGGACGAGACGACGCAGATCGCCGAGGTCGGCCGCCGCGTGCTGGACGGCGTGCGCACGGCGGTCGTCGGCATGGACGAGCCGCTCACCGTCGCCCTCGCGACGATCCTCGCCGGCGGGCATGTGCTCTTCGAGGATGTGCCGGGGCTGGGCAAGACGCTGGCCGCACGCAGCCTCGCCAAAGCGCTCGGGCTCGACTTCCGCCGTCTGCAGTGCACCCCGGACATGCTCCCGGGCGACGTCACCGGCTCCTATGTGTATGCGCCGGCGGACGGCGACTTCGTGTTCCGCCCGGGGCCGCTGTTCACGGGGCTGCTCCTCGCCGACGAGGTAAACCGCACCACGCCCAAGACGCAGTCCGCGATGCTCGAGGCGATGGAAGAGCGACAGGTGACGGTGGAGGGCAACCGCTTCCCGCTTCCGCGACCCTTCCATGTGATCGCGACCTCCAACCCGATCGAGTACGAGGGCACGTATGCGCTCCCGGAGGCGCAGCTCGACCGGTTCATGGTGCGTCTTTCCGTCGGGTACCCCGAACCCGAGGACGAGACGCAGATCATCCTGGACCGCGTGCGACGGCAGACGCCGGACGTGCGAGTCGAGCCCGTGGTGGATGCCGAGGGGCTACTCGCGCTCCAGGCGGCCGTGGAGCGCATCCACGTGGACGCCGATGTCGCGCGCTACTGCGTCGAGCTGGCCAGGGCGACGCGCGACGCCGCGAACGTGTCGGTGGGTGCTTCCCCCCGCGGGTCCCAGGCGCTCGTGCTGCTGGGGCGTGCGCTCGCGGCCCTCGACGGGCGGGCCTACGTGCGCCCGGACGACATCAAGCGCATCGCCGTCCCGGTGCTGGCGCATCGCCTCACCCTCACCCCGCAGGCGTGGGCGCAGGGGGTCGATCCACGCAGTGTGGTGTCGGCGGTGCTCGCGCAGACGGCGGTGCCTCCCACGGTCGCGGCGGCGCGGTGACCGCGCGGACGACGAGGACCACCGTCGGCGCGGTGGGCTGGCGGCGAACCCCCGTGATCGCGGTCGGCTCCCTCGGCGCGGCGCTGCTCGCAGGGGGCGGGTTGACGTTCTCCCGCCCGGACGTGATCGGCATCGGGCTGCCTCTGGCGCTGACCGCGGTGTGGGCCGTGTGGGGACGCCCGCGCGATGGCGAGACCACGGTCACGCTGCGCGCGGAGGCGGCGGATATCGACGAGCCCCTCGTCCGGACGACCGCGGACATTGAGCTCGCCGCAGAGTGGGCGCAGGTCGCGGTGGAGCAGGAGGGGAGGCGGACGGGTCTCGCGGATGTGCGCCCAGGGTCCGGTGCGCTCAGAGCGCGCACGCGGCTGCAGCACTCCGGCCCTGTCGAGCTCCTCGCGCTGACCGTGCGCGGCACGGCGATGGACGGCGCCTGGGTGACCGCGCCAGGCCCGCGCAGCAGCATCGTCTGGAACGCGGCCCCCGGCGCCCGCCGAGCCGAGCGGCTTCCGGTGGCGGCGCGCCTGGGCGGTCTGCATGGCACGCACGAGGGGCGCCGTCTCGGTCAGGGCGGGGACTTCCATGACATCCATCCGTTCGTGCTCGGGGACGAGCTGCGGCGCGTGGACTGGCGCGCGACGGCCCGGGCCGCGCGGCGCCCCGGGGAACTGCTGGTGCGGCGCAGGAACGCCCTCAGCGAGTCCTCGGTCGTGCTCGCGGTGGACACCGCGGAGGAACTGGGGACAGCGGTCGCGGCGTGGGGGACGACGGATCCCGACCGGTCGGGCGTCACCTCGCTGGACCTGGCGCGCGAGGCGGCCATGTCCGTGGCGACCGCGGCGATCGAGTCCGGCGATCGGGTCGCGTACCATGCGCTGTCGCCCGGCGGGCAGAGCGTGCCGTCCGGCGGCGGACGTCGCCAGCTCGCCCTGGTGCGTGCGTCGATCGCTGCGACGGGGAAGAACGAGGACACGTCCTACCGCCGATCGCCGATCATCCCGCCGGGGTCGGTGGTATTCGTGCTGTCGACGTTCGCGGACGGTGTCGCCGCCCGGCTGGCGACGGGATGGCGCGCGGCGGGCCACGCGGTGGTGGCGGTGGACGTGCTGCCCGCACCGGACACCGCACGGCTCACGCGCGAGCAGCGCGTCGCCCTGCGGATGCTCCTGGCGGAGCGGGCCGACATCCTCGCCGAGCTGCGCGGCGCGGGGGTGCAGGTCATCGCGTGGGCGCAGGACGACGTGGACGTCGCGCTGCGGGTGGCCGCGGTGCTGCAGGAGCGCTTCAGGGCGGTGCGACCGTGAGCCGTCGCGTCCGCGGGTTCCGCGTAGGCGCCGCGCTTCCCGGTGCGGTGCTGCGGCTGGCGGTCGTCGCCGTGACACTGGTCGGCGCGCTCACGCTCCAGCCGTATCCGCTGTGGCAGGGTGTGGCCGTCGCCGCGGCGGTGGTCGCGGCCGTCCTTCCCCAGTCGCTCGCCGCCTGGGTGGGAGCGGCGTGTCTGCCGTTCGGCGTGATCCTGTCCGAGCCGGCGCCTGGGCGGACCGCGCTCGCCGTGCTGCTCGTGCACGCCATCCACGTCCTGGGCTCGCTCTCGCTGACGGTGCCGGCGCTGTCGTGGGTCGCGCTGCGGGTGCTCGTGCCGACGCTCGGGCGGTTCGTCGTGGTCCAGCTGGTGGCGCAGTCGGTCGTGCTCGGGGCATGGGCGCTCACGCAGCGCAGCGGCGACGGAGGTCCCTGGATCGCGCCGGTGGCGGCTGCCGGGCTCCTCGCCGGGGTCCTGCTGCTGCTCCGCTCCCTGCGAGGTATCGACGCGGGGAAAGCGGCCGCCGCGCCGGGTGTGGGCGGGGGGAAACGGCCGTAGCGGAGCCGATGTCCGTGGCCCCTCGTAGACTTGTTCGGTGCCCATCGTCCCCGTTGCGTCCCCAGGAAAACTCAGTGTCCGCGGTGCCCGCGTCCACAACCTCAAGAACGTCGACATCGACATCCCCCGTGATTCGCTCGTCGTCTTCACCGGCCTGTCGGGGTCGGGCAAGTCGAGCCTCGCGTTCGACACGATCTTCGCCGAGGGGCAGCGTCGCTACGTCGAATCGCTGAGCGCGTACGCGCGCCAGTTCCTCGGACAGGTGGACCGTCCGGACGTCGACTTCATCGAGGGTCTGAGCCCGGCGGTGTCGATCGACCAGAAGTCGACGAACCGCAACCCGCGCTCGACGGTCGGCACCATCACCGAGATCTACGACTACATGCGGCTGCTGTGGGCGCGGATCGGCGTTCCGCACTGTCCGGAGTGCGGTGAGAAGATCCAGCGCCAGACGGTGCAGCAGATCGCAGACCAGCTCATGGAGCTTCCGGAGCGCACCCGCTACCAGGTGGTCGCACCGATCGTCTCCCAGAAGAAGGGCGAGTTCGTCGACCTGTTCCGCGAGCTCGGCGCGAAGGGCTACTCGCGGGCGATCGTCGACGGCGACCTCATCCAGCTGGCCGAGCCGCCCACGCTGAAGAAGAGCTACAAGCACGACATTGCCGTGGTCGTCGACCGCCTCGTCGCCACGCCCGACATCCTCGGCCGCGTCACCGACTCGGTGGAGACGGCGCTGGGCCTCGCGGGCGGCGTGGTGCAGATCAACTACGTCGACGGCGAGGGCGACGACGCCTGGCAGACGTTCTCCGAGAAGCTCGCGTGCCCGAACGGTCACGCGCTGACGCTGACCGAGATCGAGCCTCGCACCTTCTCGTTCAACGCGCCGTTCGGCGCCTGCCCCGCCTGCTCCGGCCTGGGCACGCGCATGTCCGTCGACGTCGAGCTGATGCTGGGCGACGAAGACCTGTCGATCCGCGAGGGCGTCATCATCCCCTGGACCACGCAGGGCAAGGGGCTGTTCCAGTACTACGAGCGGCTGCTCGAAGGTCTCGCGCGCGATCTCGACTTCTCTCTCGACACACCCTGGCGCGAGCTCCACTCCGACGTGAAGGACGCGGTCCTCCGCGGCGAGAACTATAAGGTCACCGTCAAGTGGAAGAACCGGTACGGACGTGAGATGCGCTACGCGTCCGGGTTCGAGGGGGTGGTGCCGTACATCGAGCGGCAGTACCTCCAGGCCGAGTCCGACACGCAGCGCAGCCGCTGGGGCGAGTACCTCCGCGAGGTGCCCTGCCCGGTGTGCAACGGCGACCGCCTCAAGCCCGAGGTGCTGGCTGTGCGGGTGCACGGTCACTCGATCGCCGAGGTCTCGCACCTGAGCCTCGCCGACGCCAGGGACTTCATGGAGAAGCTGCACCTCACCGAGCGCGAGGCCAAGATCGCCGCGCAGGTGCTCCGAGAGATCCGGCTGCGCCTCGACTTCCTGCTGCAGGTGGGGCTGTCGTACCTGAACCTCAGCCGCTCTGCCGGCTCGCTGTCGGGCGGGGAGGCGCAGCGCATCCGTCTGGCCACGCAGATCGGCTCCGGCCTCACCGGGGTCCTCTACGTCCTCGACGAGCCCTCGATCGGGCTGCATCAGCGGGACAATCGCCGGCTCATCGAGACGCTGCTCACGCTGCGGGATCTCGGCAACACGCTGATCGTCGTCGAACACGACGAGGAGACCATCGAGGCCGCCGACTGGGTGGTCGACATCGGACCCGGCGCGGGGGTGAACGGCGGTGCCGTGGTGCACTCCGGCCCCTACTCCGCGCTGCTCGGTGACACCGAGTCGATGACCGGCGACTACCTCGCAGGGCGTCGCGAGATCCCGATGCCGGACAAGCGCAGGAAGATCGACAAGAAGCGCATGCTGAGCGTCGTCGGCGCCCGCGCGAACAACCTGCGCAACGTCACGGCGGACTTCCCGCTCGGAGTGCTCACCGCGGTCACCGGCGTCAGCGGGTCGGGCAAGTCGTCGCTCGTGAACGACATCCTGTACCAGGTGCTCGCGTCGCGTCTCAACGGGGCGCGCACCGTGCCGGGTAAGCACACCCGAGTGACCGGGCTCGACAACCTCGACAAGGTCGTGCACGTCGACCAGGCCCCGATCGGTCGCACCCCGCGCTCGAACCCGGCGACCTACACGGGCGTCTTCGACCGCATCCGCACCCTCTTCAGCGAGACGCCGGAGGCGAAGGTGCGCGGGTATCAGCCGGGGCGCTTCAGCTTCAACGTCAAGGGCGGCCGCTGCGAGGCCTGCTCCGGCGACGGCACGATCAAGATCGAGATGAACTTCCTGCCCGACGTCTACGTGGACTGTGAGGTCTGTCACGGCAAGCGGTACAACCGGGACACGCTCGCGGTGCACTACAAGGGCAAGAACATCGCCGAGGTGCTGGAGATGCCGATCGAGGAGGCCGCGGAGTTCTTCGAGCCGATCCAGGCGATCCACCGCTACATGAAGACGCTGGTGGACGTCGGCCTCGGCTACGTGCGGCTCGGTCAGTCCGCCACGACCCTGTCCGGCGGCGAGGCGCAGCGCGTCAAGCTCGCGACCGAGCTCCAGCGCCGCAGCAACGGGCGCAGCATCTACGTGCTCGACGAGCCGACGACCGGTCTGCACTTCGAAGACGTCCGCAAGCTCCTCGAGGTGCTCAACGGCCTCGTCGACAAGGGCAACACGGTCATCGTGATCGAGCACAACCTCGATGTGATCAAGTCGGCGGACTGGGTGATCGACCTCGGACCGGAGGGCGGGTCCGGTGGCGGCACCATTCTCGCGACGGGGACGCCCGAGCAGATCGCGCGGGTCGAGGAGAGCCACACCGGCCAGTTCCTCGCCGAGATCCTGGGTGAGGGGCGCGCTGCGCGGAAGGCCAGCTGATGGCGGACGTGCTGCCGTACAAGCCGCGGACGGGGGAGATCCCCACCGACCCCGGCGTGTACCGCTTCCGCGACGCCAACGGGCGGGTGCTCTACGTCGGCAAGGCGAAGAACCTGCGGCAGCGGCTCTCGAACTACTTCGCACCGCTGCGCACACTCCACGAGCGCACGCGGCGGATGGTCACGACGGCTGCCTCCGTGGAGTGGACGGTCGTGCCCACCGACGTGGACTCCCTGCAGCTGGAGTACATGTGGATCAAGGAGTTCGATCCGCCCTTCAACGTGAAGTACCGCGACGACAAGTCGTATCCGTTCATGGCGGTCACCCTGGGCGACGAGGCGCCGCGGGTGCTGGTGACCCGCAACAGGAGGATCCCCGGCGCGCGGTACTTCGGTCCGTACCCGAAGGTGTGGGCGGTGCACGAGACCATCGACCTGATGATCAAGGCCTTCCCGATCCGCACGTGCAGCGACGCGAGCTACAAGCGGGCGATGCAGACCGGCCGGCCGTGCTTCCCCGGGCAGATCGGCAAGTGCGGCGGGCCGTGCTCGATGACCGTGACGATCGAGGAGCATCGCGCCATGGTCGACGACTTCGTGGCGTTCATGGCGGGCGGGGACGAGCGGTTCACGCGCGAGCTCACGAAGCGCATGCTCGCGGCCTCCGCGGCGATGGACTACGAGACGGCGGCGAAGTACCGCGACAAGCTCTCGGCGATCGAGGCCGTGCTCGGCAAGAGCGCGCTCGTGCTTCCCGCCGACGAGGACGCCGACCTGTTCGGCATCGCCGAGGACGAGCTGGCCGCGGCCGTGCAGCACTTCGTCATCCGCGGCGGCCGCGTGCGCGGTGTGCGCGCGCTGACGATCGAGAAGGAGATCGACATCACGAGCGCCGAGCTCGTGGAACAGGTCCTGCAGCAGGCCTACGGTGAAGCGCAGGATGTGCCGCGGCGGATCCTCGTGCCGACCCTGCCCGACGACGCCGCCGAGCTCGAGCAGTGGCTCCGCGAGCGTCGCGGTCGCAAGGTCGAGATCGCCGTGGCACACCGTGGGCAGCGTGCTGACCTGATGCGCACCGCCACCCTGAACGCTCAGCAGGCGCTCATCCGCCACAAGACGCGTCGCACGAGCGACTACGTCGCCCGCACCCAGGCCCTGACCGACCTGCAGGAGGCGCTGGGGATGGACGAGGCGCCGCTGCGGATCGAATGCTTCGACATCTCGCACCTCGGCGGCACGAACGTCGTCGCCTCGATGGTCGTCTTCGAGGACGGGCTTCCGCGTAAGGACCAGTACCGCACGTTCGGGATCGCCGAGACCACGGACGACACCGATTCGATGTATCAGGTGCTGCGGCGTCGGCTGGCCTACCTCGACCGGCCGGAGGTCGAGGAGGCGATCGACCCCACGACGTCGGACGTGGTGGGGGAGGACGTGGGCGAGGCGGGCGTCCGCCGCAAGCCTCGCTTCGCGTATCCGCCGCAGCTGCTGCTGGTCGACGGCGGCAAGCCGCAGGTCGAGGCCGCAGCGCGTGCCCTTCGCGACGCTGGGCACACCGAGATCGCGGTCTGCGGCATCGCCAAGCGCCTGGAGGAGGTGTGGCTCCCCGGCGACGACTTCCCGGTGATCCTGCCGCGCACCAGCGAGGCGCTGTACCTGCTGCAGCGCCTGCGCGATGAGGCCCATCGCTTCGCGATCACGCACCAGCGGAAAAAGCGCAAGAAAGACATCACGACCGTGCTGGCCGAGGTGCCGGGACTGGGTGCCTCGCGGATCAAGGTGCTGTTGAAGCACTTCGGCTCAGTCACGGCGCTGCGCGCGGCCGAACCGGGCGAGATCCAGCAAGTGCAGGGCATCGGCCCCGTGCTCGCCGAGAACATCCATACGCACCTGTCCACTCGCTAGGCTGGGAGGCCGAGGGGGGAGAAGGAGCACTGAGCGATGACTGACGGGGAGAAGGGCGAGTTCCTCATCGTCACCGGGATGTCCGGCGCGGGTCGGACGACGGCGGCGAATGCGCTGGAGGACCTCGGCTGGTATGTCGTCGACAACCTGCCGCCGCAGATCCTGCGGCCCCTGCTCGATCTCACGGGAATGGGCGGTGATTCGCTGCCGAAGGTCGCCGCCGTGGTCGATGTGCGGGGTCGCAACCTCTTCGACGACTTCCCCGGGGTCGCCCGACTCCTGCGCACGCGCGGTGAGATCAGGGTCCTCTTCCTCGACGCCTCCGACGACGTGCTGGTGCGCCGCTTCGAATCGGTGCGCCGACCGCATCCGCTCCAGGGCGACGGCACGCTGCTCGACGGGATCCGCACGGAGCGCACGCGGCTCGCCCCCATCCGCGAGGCCGCCGATCTGGTGATCGACACCTCGTCGCTGAACATCCATCAGCTCGCTACGCAGGTGTCGGACATCTTCTCCGAGGAGGGCGAGGCGCGCCATCGGGTGACGCTGCTCAGCTTCGGCTTCAAGTACGGTCTGCCGACGGACGTCGACCTCGTCGCCGACATGCGGTTCCTCCCGAACCCATACTGGAACGAGGAGCTGCGCGGGCTGACCGGCCAGGACGAGACCGTGCGCGAGTACGTGCTGTCCCGCGACGGTGCCACGGAGTTCCTCGATGCGTACGCCAAGGCGCTCGTCCCGGTGCTCGAGGGGTATCAGCGCGAGAACAAGAGCCACTCCACGATCGCGATCGGCTGCACGGGTGGCAAGCACCGCTCGGTGGCGATGTCGGAGGAGCTGGCGCGCCGATTGGCGGCGATCCCCGGTGTCGCGGTCAACGTGCGGCACCGCGACCTCGGCAGGGAGTAGTCGCCCAGGCGAGTAGGCTGGAGGTTTGCGTCGCGACCCGGCGCGTGAACGTGAAGGAGTCTCGTGGCACTAACCACCGACGTCAAGGCTGAGCTCGTCAGCATCCGCAATGCACCCCCGACGGTGCGCGTCGCGGAGGTGACGGCCATCCTCCGGTTCGCCGGTGGCCTGCATTCGATCGCCGGCCGCGTGGCCGTGGAGGCGGAGGTCGACGCGGAGACGCTCGCCCGCCGCGTGGCCAGGGATCTCGCGGAGATCTACGGCGTTCGTCCCGAGATCGCTCAGGTGCAGTCCAGCACGGCCAACGACGGCGCCCGCTGGGCGGTGCGCGTGATCGCCCAGGGCGAGACGCTCGCCCGCCAGACCGGTCTGCTCGACCAGCGGCGTCGGCCGGTGCGCGGCCTGCCGAACCGGCTCACCACGGGATCGCGTGCGGAGATCGCCGGTCTCTGGCGGGGTGCGTTCCTCGCCGCAGGAACCCTCAGCGAGCCCGGCCGCTCGGCGATGCTCGAGGTCGCCTGCCCGTCCTCGGAGGCTGCCATGGCCCTCGTCGGCGCCGCCCACCGACTCGGCGTGGCGGCCAAGGCACGCGAGGTGCGCGGCATGCCCCGCGTCGTGGTGCGCGAGGGTGAGGCCATCCGCACGATCCTCAGCGAGATGGGCGCGCAGCGCACCGCTCTCGCCTGGGAGGAGCTCCGTCAGCGCCGCGAGGTGCGCGCCGGGGTCAATCGTCTGGTGAACTTCGACGACGCGAACCTGCGCCGTTCCGCCCAGGCCGCCGTCGCGGCGTGCGCGCGCGTGGAGCGCGCGCTGGAGATCCTCGCCGATGACGTCCCCGACCACCTGCGCGTCGCGGGGGAGCTGCGTCTCGCCCACCGGGACGCCAGCCTCGACGAGCTCGGTCATCACGCCGACCCGCCGCTGACGAAGGACGCCGTCGCCGGCCGCATCCGCCGCCTGCTGGCGATGGCCGACAAGCGCGCGCAGCAGGAGGGCGTCCCGGGGACGGAGGCGGCCGTGCCCGCCGGACTCGACGTCTGACCCTGCCCTGAAGCCTCGATGGCCCGTCACCTCTACCGGGGTGGCGGGCCTTCGTCAACGGCAGGAAGGTTCCGGACCGTGCTCGCGTTGTCCTCAGTAGGATGAGAGACGTCCGCTCCACGCCGCACTTCGGTGGCGCGGAGGATCGGCAAGCGCCGCGGCGCGGCGCGGATTGGATGAAAGCGATATGGCGACCTACACGCTCCCCGACCTCCCGTACGACTTCGCAGCTCTCGAGCCGCACATCAGCGGCAAGATCATGGAACTGCACCACGACAAGCACCACGCGACCTACGTCGCCGGTGCGAACACCGCGCTCGAGCAGCTCGCCGAGGCCCGCGAGAGCGGCAACCTCGCGAACGTCAACAAGCTCGAGAAGGACCTCGCCTTCAACCTCGGCGGCCACGTCAACCACTCGATCTTCTGGACCAACCTCTCGCCGAATGGCGGCGGTCAGCCCGAGGGCGAGCTCAAGGCCGCGATCGACGAGTACTTCGGCTCGTTCGAGAAGTTCCAGGCGCACTTCACGGCTGCCGCGACCGGCATCCAGGGCTCTGGTTGGGCGGTGCTCAGCTGGGACCCGATCGGTGCACGTCTCATCATCCAGCAGCTCTTCGACCAGCAGTCCAACACGGCACAGGGCACGGTGCCGCTGTTCCAGCTGGACATGTGGGAGCACGCCTTCTACCTGGACTACCTCAACGTCAAGGCCGACTACGTGAAGGCCGCGTGGAACATCGCCAACTGGGAGAACGTCGCCCAGCGCTTCGAGGTCGCCCGCGAGAAGACGAACGGCCTGCTGGTACTGTCGTAATCGGGTCGCGTCCCGGCGGGCCCACGGCTCGTCGGGGCGCCATCTCAGCCAAAAAACCCGCGCATGGCGCACGCTCGACGGCGGCGCCAGACGCATGAGAAACAGGGAGACCTGAGTGTCTGTCAAGATCGGTATCAACGGCTTCGGCCGCATCGGACGCAACTACTTCCGCGCGGCTCTCGCGCAGGGAGCAGACCTTGAGATCGTCGCGGTCAACGACCTCACCGACAACAAGACCCTGGCACACCTGCTGAAGTACGACTCGGTCGGCGGCGTCCTCGACGCGCAGATCACGTACGACGACGACAGCATCACCGTCGACGGCAAGCAGATCAAGGCCTTCGCGGAGCGCGACCCCGCCAACCTCCCGTGGGGCGAGCTGGGTGTCGACATCGTGATCGAGTCGACCGGCTTCTTCACCAACGCCGACGCGGCGCGCAAGCACATCGAGGCGGGCGCGAAGAAGGTCCTCATCTCGGCCCCGGCGACGGGCGACGACCGCACCATCGTGATGGGCGTCAACGAGGAGACCTACAACCCGGAGACGGACCACATCATCTCCAACGCCTCGTGCACCACGAACTGCCTGGCACCGCTGGCGAAGGTCTTCAACGACGCGTTCGGCATCGACCGCGGCTTCATGATGACCGCCCACGCCTACACGGCCGACCAGAACCTGCAGGACGGCCCGCACAAGGACCTCCGTCGTGCCCGCGCCGCTGCGATCAACATCACGCCCGCGTCGACCGGTGCCGCCAAGGCCATCGGCCTGGTGCTGCCGGAGCTGAACGGCAAGCTCAGCGGCTCCTCGTACCGCGTGCCGGTGCCCACGGGCTCCATCGTCGACCTCACCCTCATCACCGACCGCGAGAACCTGACGGTCGACGAGGTCAACGAGGCGTACCGCGCCGCCGCTGCCGAGGGTCGCCTCGCCGGCTACCTGCAGTACAACGAGGACCCGATCGTC
The DNA here is from genome assembly GCF_025143365.1 of Microbacterium sp. p3-SID336. GTDB lineage: Bacteria > Actinomycetota > Actinomycetes > Actinomycetales > Microbacteriaceae > Microbacterium. The sequence continues at coordinate 56,010 of NZ_JALXPE010000022.1, forward strand.
TCGAGCGACATCGTGCACAACCCGCACTCCTCGATCTTCGACTCGACGCTCACCAACGTGAGCGGCAACCTGATCAAGGTGTCCAGCTGGTACGACAACGAGTGGGGCTACTCCAACCGTCTCGTCGACCTGACCGAGTACGTGGCCGAGCGCCTCTAAACTCAGACACATGACTCTGCGCACCCTGGATTCCCTGGGGTCGCTCGAGGGCAAGCGCGTCATCGTCCGTTGTGATCTCAATGTCCCCCTGCGGGACGGGGTCATCACGGACGATGGCCGCGTTCGGGCCTCGTTGCCGACTCTGAACGCTCTCATCAACGCCGGCGCCCGTGTCGTCGTGTGCTCGCACCTCGGGCGACCCGACGGTGCTCCCGACCCGCAGTACAGCCTCGAGCCGGTGGCTCAGCGTCTGTCCGAGCTGCTCGGCGCGCCGGTCGCGTTCGCGCGCGACACGGTCGGCGAGTCCGCGAAGGAGGCAGTGGCCTCGCTGGAGGACGGCGGCGTGGTGGTGATCGAGAACCTCCGCTTCAACCCGGGGGAGACCTCGAAGGACGAGGGCGAGCGGTCGGCGTTCGCCGCCCAGCTCGCGGAGCTCGGTGACGTGCTCGTCTCCGACGGCTTCGGCGTGGTGCACCGCAAGCAGGCCAGCGTCTACGAGCTCGCCCAGCTGCTGCCGTCGGCGGCGGGCCTGCTGATCGCGGCGGAGCTCGACGTGCTCGACCGGCTCACGGAGAACCCCGAGCGTCCCTACGCGGTCGTGCTCGGCGGGTCGAAGGTCAGCGACAAGCTCGGAGTCATCTCGCACCTGCTGCCTCGCGTGGATCGCATCCTCGTGGGCGGCGGCATGCTCTTCACCTTCCTCAAGGCACAGGGCCATCCTGTCGCGTCGAGCCTCCTCGAAGAGGACCAGCTCGACACGGTTCGCGGCTACATCGCCGAAGCCGCCGAGCGCGGCGTGGAGCTCGTGCTCCCCACCGACGTGGTGGTCGCAGAGTCCTTCTCGGCCGACGCGGCGCACGAGGTCGCAGCGGCCGACGCGATCGAGGACACCGCGTTCGGCGCCGCCGGCATCGGGCTCGACATCGGTCCGGAGACGGCGGCGCGCTTCGCCGAGGTCATCCGCTCCTCGACGACGGTCTTCTGGAACGGGCCCATGGGCGTGTTCGAGTTCCCGGCGTTCGCCGCCGGCACCAAGGCCGTCGCGCAGGCGCTGACCGAGGTGCAGGGACTGAGCGTCGTGGGCGGGGGAGACTCGGCCGCGGCCGTGCGTCAGCTCGGCTTCGCGGACGACCGCTTCGGCCACATCTCGACCGGCGGCGGAGCAAGCCTCGAGTTCCTCGAGGGCAAGAAACTACCTGGGCTGGAGGTCCTCGGATGGGCGTGAGCTCCCGTACCCCGCTGATCGCGGGCAACTGGAAGATGAACCTGGACCACCTGCAGGCGGTCGCGTTCGTGCAGAAGCTGCACTGGACGCTGAAGGATGCGAAGCACGAGGACGGCTCGGTCGAGGTCGCGGTGTTCCCGCCCTTCACCGACATCCGCAGCGTGCAGACGTTGATCGACGCGGACAAGATCCCGTTCGCCTTCGGCGCGCAGGATGTGTCGGCACACGACTCCGGTGCGTACACCGGCGAGGTGTCCGGTGCGTTCCTGGCGAAGCTCGACGCGAAGTACGTCATCATCGGCCACTCCGAGCGGCGTGAATACCACTCGGAGTCGGACGAGGTCGTGGCGGCGAAGGTGAAGGCCTCGCTGAAGCACGGTCTGGTGCCGGTGATCTGCGTCGGCGAGACGGCGGAGGACCTGGAGAAGTTCGGCGCGAGCGCGGTTCCGGCCGGTCAGCTCGAGGCGGCGCTGCAGGGCGTGTCCCCGTCGGCGGACATCGTCGTGGCGTATGAGCCGGTGTGGGCCATCGGCTCCGGTCAGGCTGCGACGCCGCGGCAGGCGCAGGACGTGTGCGCGGCGCTCCGTGGCGTTATCGCGAAGGTCCTCGGCGACGAGGCCGCAGCGCGCACGCGCATCCTCTACGGCGGATCGGTGAAGGCCGCGAACATCGCGAGCTTCATGCGCGAGCCCGACGTGGACGGCGCTCTGGTCGGTGGCGCAAGCCTGGTGGTCGACGAGTTCGCCGCCATCATCCGCTTCGAGAAGCACGTCGGCGTGTGAGTGCGGCGGGGCTCCGGCCCCGCTGCACCGTATACTTGACCGTTACGGGGGCGCTCCGGCCCCAGCGAAAGGCTCTTTCTCGTGGCAATTCTCGAGTTCGTCCTGCAGGTCGTGCTGGGTATCACCAGCGTGCTGCTGACCCTCCTCATCCTTCTGCACAAGGGCCGCGGTGGCGGCCTCTCCGACATGTTCGGCGGAGGGATGACCACTGCGGTGGGTTCCTCCGGTCTCGCGGAGCGGAACCTCAACCGCTTCACCGTCGTCCTCGCGCTGACCTGGTTCGTCGCCATCGTCGCGCTCGGCCTCATCACGAAGTTCGAGGTGATCTGATGGCTACCGGTGGCAACGCGATCCGTGGGACCCGGGTGGGTTCCGGCCCGATGGGCGAGCAGGACCACGGCTACCACGCCGACCGCATCGCGGTGTCGTACTGGGACGGGCTCGGCAACGAGACGGTGCGGTACTTCGCGGCTGGTCTGCCCGAGGAGGAGATCCCGGAGATCATCGATCACCCGCAGTCGGGTCTCCCGGCCGGTCGGGACAAGGAGAACCCTCCCGCTGTCGCGAAGACGGAGCCGTACAAGACGCACCTCGCGTACGTGAAGGAGCGTCGTACCGATGAGGAGGCCGTCCAGCTCCTCGAGGATGCGCTCACCCAGCTGCGTGAGCGCCGGGGGCAGTGACCTCCCGCTGACAT